>DATKRG010000380.1:0-2013 GCA_035532275.1 Streptosporangiaceae bacterium
TGCCCGGCCGCCACGGGTTCGGCGTCCACTTCTACGGAGGCCTGCTGGAGCGGATCTTCCTCGCCGCGGAGCTGCCGTGGTACCTGCTGGCCGCGCTCCGCCTCACCCCAGGCCAGCCCTCCCGCGCCCACGCACCCGCCGACACCGGGCCAGCCGCCGCCTCCCCCGCCGGGAGCCTGATCCCCGGCACCTCTTGCATGCCATGAATCACTCGCGTCTTCCCTGACCAGGCTGTATACGGCCTGAACAGGCAATACGCTAGCTCAGGCAAGCTGCTACTGGCTCAGACGCGCGCTCGCTAGCACCATTTTGCCCCTCAGACTGCCCCTCGAAATGATCTCCCCGTAGCTGACCGGCCCGCCTGACCGGCCCCGATCGAGCGGGTATTCGACTACCTGGCCAGGAGCATAACCAGAGGCAGGGACGCTCGCTCAACGACTACTTAGGGTGATCGCATCGACAGCGCACCGGCACCAGGGTCAGCGGCAGAGGCCCACTTCACGGGATGAGCGCGTCAGCGAGGCGGCCGAGTTGTTCGAGGGCTTGCTGGAGCTGGATGTATGCCCTGGCTGTGCCGGGTCCGCTGGCGGGCAGCTTGCCCAGCTTGTGTGCGGTGCGGGCCAAGGTGACCAAGACCTCGGGGATGGCTTCCTCCGGAACGCTGCTGACGTGGGCGCCGCGGTAGTTGGACAAGATGGCCTGAATAGCTTTGGGCAGCCTCGCCAGGTCAGGCGTGCCATCGGCAAGAAGGTAGGGCAGGTGCCAGGTCTTCGGGTCGGCGGCACTGCCGACATAGGCAAAGCACACGGCCGGCAGGCGGTATTTCGGGTGAACAAGGCCGGCCAGAGTGCCGTTCCCGGACTCAGGCGTGCTCTCAGGGGCGGGCGGCAGGAGCGACAGCCGCGCGGCCGAGGGGTCTTCCCGGGTCCGGTAGATCCCGTCGGCGCTGAGCCACCACAGATCCACCGGCGCCTGTGGCTCGTCGAGGCGGACGAGCACCCGGTCCCGGTGCCCGCCCGGGACATGATCACGGGCATACAGCATGATTCCATCGCTGACCGCGATGGAATGGACCTTCTGCTCGTCGGCGTACCGGTGCGCTTGCGCCAGCGCGAACCCGACTGACCGCTCGTTCCAGGCCAGCGCCCCGGGACGCTTGACCTCCACGATCAGGAGCTTGACACCAAGCCGGCTCAGCACCAGGTCCGCATAGCCCACCTGGTTGTTTACCTCGGACACGCGCCAATCCAGGACCATCGTGAACAGGTCCTCAAGAATGTTCTCGGCCACCTTCTCCGCGGCCACGCCGAACCGCCGCTGCTGAGCAAGCCGCTCCTCCCGCTTGGCAAGGAAATCCGGCCATGCGGCCGTCAGCCGGTCACAGCAGCGCCGGTAGGAAGCCAGCGACACCACCGCCACGCCCCCCAGCGTCACAACACACCCGCCAAACTGCTATGGACCAACGCCCCGGCAGAGCCCGCCAGCCGTCCGTCCCTGACAGCACCATCGGGGAAATCCGTCTTCGTCATTCAGCCAGCTCCTCCACCATCGCGCACACAGTGCCACCAAGGACGACCAGCCCACCTCCGACGCGTCGCCCCGGTGCCCAGCCGACACCCGTGCCTGATCCCGCCACGCTGCGGCGGGGACGCTCCCTCACATGGTGTGACGCGTAGCGCACCGGAACGGTATACGCAGGGACCCGGATTGCGGCGCGAGCCGTACCTCAGACACACTGTCGGCGGCAGAAGCGGATGAGTGGCAGGCTTCAGGTCAGTCGTCGAAGACGTGCCAGCAGATGGCGCTCCGGCGTTGCTGATCGTCGAGAACCAGTTCGCGGGTAGCGGCAGGGAGGTGCGCCCGCTGCCACTGCCGTTCCCTGGCCCGGGCCCGGGCAGCGTCGCCGGCTGGGACGCATGCGCTGGCCGCCCTGATGGCGTACGCCGCAGCGCCCAGGTCATGGGCGGCGACGTGAGCCACCGCAACCGCCTGGCCCGCCGACAGTGCAGCGAA
>DATKRG010000381.1:0-2379 GCA_035532275.1 Streptosporangiaceae bacterium
CCCCGACGTGCCGGTTTGGGCGCTGCCGCCTAGACTCCTGGCCAGCCGGGAGGAGACTTCTTCGTGCGTAAGGTGCTGATCGCCAACCGGGGCGAAATCGCCGTCCGGATCGTGCGGGCGTGCCGGGACGCGGGCTTGTCCAGCGTGGCCGTCTACGCCGACGCCGACCTCGACGCGCTGCACGTCACCCTGGCCGACGAGGCGTTCGCCCTGGACGGAGCCAGCGCCGCCGACAGCTACCTGGATGCCGAGAAGATCATCAAGCGGGCCGCGGACTCCGGGGCCGACGCGATCCATCCCGGCTACGGGTTCCTGGCCGAGAACGCGGCTTTCGCCCAGGCGGTCATGGACGCCGGGCTGACCTGGATCGGCCCGCCGCCAGCGGCCATCGCGGCGCTGGGGGACAAGGTGGCGGCCCGGCGTATCGCCCAGGCGGTCGGGGCGCCGCTCGCGCCGGGCACCGACGGCCCGGTCAGCGGCGCCGACGAGGTGGACGCGTTCGCCGCCCGGCACGGGCTGCCGGTCGCGATCAAGGCCGCGCACGGTGGCGGCGGGCGCGGGCTGAAGGTGGCCAGGACCGCGGCCGAGATCGGCCAGATGTACGAGTCGGCGGTCCGGGAGGCGGTCGCCGCGTTCGGCCGGGGTGAGTGCTTCGTGGAGCGCTACCTGGAACGGCCGCGCCACGTGGAGACCCAGTGCCTGGCCGACAGCCACGGGAACGTGGTGGTGATCTCCACCCGCGACTGCTCGCTGCAGCGGCGCCACCAGAAACTTGTCGAAGAGGCGCCCGCCCCGTTCCTGACCGCCGAGCAGACCGGCCTGCTCTATGAGGCCTCCAAGGCGATCATGCGCGAGGCTCGCTACGTCGGCGCGGGTACCTGCGAGTTCCTGGTCGGCCAGGACGGGACCATCTCCTTCCTGGAGGTCAACACCCGGCTGCAGGTCGAGCACCCGGTCTCGGAGGAGGTCACCGGCATCGACCTGGTGCGGGAGATGTTCCGCATCGCCGACGGGCAGGAGCTCGGATACGGCGACCCGCCGCTGCGGGGGCACTCGATCGAGTTCCGGGTCAACGCCGAGGATCCTGGCCGGGGGTTCCTGCCCAGGCCGGGCACGATCGGCCACTGGCGGGCGCCGGCCGGACCAGGGGTGCGGGTCGACGCGGGGTACGGGCCAGGCATGACCGTGCCGCAGGCGTTCGACTCGCTGCTGGCAAAGCTCATCGTCACCGGGGCCACCCGCCAGCACGCCCTGGAGCGTGCCCGCCGGGCCCTCGCCGAGTTCGAGGTCGGCGGGATGCCCACCGTGCTGCCCTTCCACCGAGCCGTGGTGAACGACGCGGCGTTCACCGCCGAGCCGTTCTCGGTGCACACCCGGTGGATCGAGACCGAGTTCGCCGGGGGGATCCCGCCCTACTCCGCCCTGGCGCCGGCCGGAACCGCCGCCGGTGGCCAGCCAGCCCGGGAGCGGATCACCGTCGAAGTGCAGGGCAAGCGGCTGGAGGTGGTGCTGCCCGCCGGCCTCGGCGCGGTCGGCCCCGCCGCGCAGCGCCCGGCCCGTTCCCGCCGGTCCACCCGGCCGGGCGCGGCGAACGCTGGCAGCGACGCACTGACCAGCCCGATGCAGGGCACCATCGTCAAGATCGTCGCTGGCGAGGGCCAGCAGGTGTCGGCCGGCGACACCGTGGTGGTGCTGGAAGCGATGAAGATGGAGCAGCCGCTGACCGCGCACAAGGACGGCACCGTGACCGGGCTGACGGTGGAGATCGGGCAGACCGTCGCCGCGGGCGCGGTGCTGTGCCGGCTGAAAGACTGACCGCATGACGAGGGTGCCGGGCGATCCTGGGCCCGCCGGCTGGCTGCGGTTCGCGTTCGGGTTCCGGCTGCCGGACAAGAACGTGCACTGGGTGCGGCATGAGCTGACCGACGCCGGGTGGCGGTGGCGCACGGTGGTGCGCCATCTCGCGGTGATCATCCCGGTCTGCGCCATCCTGGTGGTGGGGCTGGCCATCTTCCTGCCCGCTCCACTGTGGGTCAGCGCGATGATGGTGGCCCTGATCCTGTCCGGCAGCGTGCTGACCGTGGCCTTCTACGCCGACGACATCCGGGCCGCCCGGCTGCGCCAGCACGGGCTGCCGGTGCCGACCGACCCTGACCTGGGCCGCCCAACCCACTGAATTGCGCGGCCCCTGGGCGTGTCCCAGGCCCTCACCGGCCGTCCGGGGCGGTGCGCATGAGCCGGCGTGCCGCCTCGGTCAGGCTGCCCGACAGCGACGGGTAGACCGCGAAGGTGTGGGCGATCTGGTCCACCGTCAGCAGCTGCTCCACCGCCAGCGACACGGCCAGGATCAGCTCGCTGGCACGCGGCGCCACCACGACC
>DATKRG010000382.1:0-61826 GCA_035532275.1 Streptosporangiaceae bacterium
CCGGCCGGCTCACGATCCGAGCCCGAGCAGCACCAGCCCGGCCAGGATCAGGGCGGCCCCGCCCGCCTGTCGGCCAGCCAGCCGCTCGCGCAGCAGCACCAGCCCGCCGAGCAGCGGGATGACCGGGTAGGCGCTGGACACGGCGGCGGTGATGGCGACCAGCCCGGCCTGGCCGCCACGGGCGAAGAAGATCAGCCCGGCCGCGTCAGCGAGGCCGGCCGCCACCGCCCACGCCACGCCGGGGACGGCCAGGGTTCTCGCCGCCCAGGTTCTCGCCGCCTGGCTCCCGGCGGCCTGGCTCCCGGCGGCCTGGCTCCCGGCGGCATCACGAGGGCTGGCATCACGAGGGCTGGCATGGCGCAGCGGGGTCGCCAGCAGCCCCAGCAGCAGGATCATCGCGCCGCTGCGGGCCACCACCACCGGGACCAGCCAGCCCAGATCCTGGGCATACCTGCCCAGCAGGAACCCGCTGACCCCGTAACACAGGGCCGCCGCCAGGCCGAACGCGACACCGGTGGCGCGCGCCGCCTGCCGGGCGCTGGGGGCTGCCCGGCCGGCGGTGAGGACGACCCCGGCCACCGTGAGCATCACCCCGCTGGCCGCCGCCACGGTCAGGCGCTCGCCGAGCAGGAGCACCGAGAGGACGACGATGACCCCGCCGTAGCAGGCGGAGATGGCACTCACCAGGCCGACATGCGCGGTCTCCAGCCCCCGGTAGAGCGAGAGGTACCCGCCGACCCCGATCACCCCGGCGAGCAGCAGCAGCCAGGCGGCCGGGCCGGTGCCCCGCAGCGAGAAGTGGTCGGCCGCGAAGATCACGCCGTAGCCCGTCAGGCCGGTGGCCTCACCGACGATGACGGTGCGGAAGGCACCGATGCGGCGGGCGGCCAGCGCTGCGGCGAGCGTGGCGACCCCCCAGCACAGGGCGGCCAGGAGGCCATAGGTCATGCGCGTCGTTCTCCGGTCAGCCAGCCGGGCGGCCTCGCTGCCGCCACGCCGACTCTACACATACCGGACAAACGGGTACAGGAGTGAGGGTCGCGAGAGGAGAGGTGCGCGGCGAGGACGCGTGGGCATTGATCCGGCACCGGGTTTGAGCCGTTCCCATAGGCAGGGAGCCGTTGCCAGCGCGCCACCCGCCAGGCTCACCGCCGGCGGTTTCCCCGCATTTGCGGACAACTCGCGAGCGCTGCTGCGCGTCTATTAACCGCCAGCGGTTCCCGTTTCGTGCTGAGGCAGGACCAGTGAGCAAGCTGCAACCGACGATGCCCGATTATCCGCCTTCCTGCGAGGGTGGCCCGGAAGCGGAAACAGCCCGGGCGCGGGCACTGGGATTCCGGCTCATCCAGACCCGGATCTGCTTAAAGAAACTCGTCGATCCCGGGCACAGGCATTCCGGGGGCGGAGTGAGCACGCACGGCTGCCCGTTCCAGCTCCGGCTGGATCACCCGCGGCTGTGGCGCAGCACCGCCGGGGAGCTGTTCGCCACCGCCGAGCCGTACCAGCTGGACCTGGAGGGCCTGGCGTGGCTGCTCACGGCGAGCCGCGACCTCGGGCTGGCGGTGACGCTGGACGGCCGCTCCATGTACAACCCAGGCCACACCTTCACCGTCCTGATCACCAGGCAAGACTCCGAGGTGAGCCTGGAGAACCTCGCCTGAGGTCACTCCGGTGACGTTTCACGCGCTTCAGTCATGACCGCCAGAGTTTTGTCCCGGTTTGCGTCACCGAACCCGTGAAACGTCCCCACCCAGCAGAAACCAGCAGAACAGGCGCCTCCAGCGCTTCGTCCTATTACTACGTCACCCGATGACGGCCGGGGCGGGGCGGGGGACGGGCTGGGTGGTGCTAGTCGCCGAGTTCGGCGCGGCGGCGGGTGACGTAGTCGTCCAGTTCGGCGCGGATCGCGTCGTCCAAGGGCGGCGGTTCGTACCCGGCCAGCGTTTTGGCGCAGATGTCGCCGGCCCGGGCGGCGGTGTCCTTGCCGCCCTGCTTGATCCAGCGCTCGTAGTTCGACGTCGAGGACAGCAACGGGCGGTAGAAGCACTCGCGGAAACGCTCCATCGTGTGCGCGGCACCGAGGAAGTGGCCGCCGTGCCCGACCTCCTCGTGCGCGCCGAACGCGAGCGACGCCTCATCGATCTCCAGCGGGGTGAACTGGACCCGCAGCATCCGCAGCAGCTCGATGTCGATGATGAACTTCTCATAGCAGCTGACCAGGCCGCCTTCCAGCCAGCCGGCCGCGTGCATGACGAAATTGGTGCCCGCCAGGAACGTGGGCAGCAGCGTCATCAGCGCCTCGTACGCCGACTGCGCGTCCGCGGTCTGGCTGGAGTTGAGCCCGCCGCCGGTGCGGAACGGCAGCCCGTAGTGCCGGGCCAGCTGCCCGGTGCACAGCAGGCCGATCGCCGACTCCGGGGTGCCGAAGCTGGGCGACCCGGACTGCATGTCGATGTTGGACAGGAACGAGCCGAAGATGACCGGGCAGCCGGGCCGGATCAGCTGGGCCAGCGCGATGCCCGACAGCGCCTCGGCCAGCTGCTGGGTGAGCGCGGCCGGGATCGTCACCGGCGACATCGCGCCCATCAGCAGGAACGGCGTCAGCACCACCGCCTGGTTCGCCGCGCAGTACTCGAACTGGGCGTCCAGCATCCGGTCGTCCCAGCGCAGCGGCGAGTTGCAGTTGATCAGGGAGATGGTGGCCGGGGTTCGCTCGATCCTGTCCCGGCCGCCGAACAGGATGGAGGTCATCGCGATCGTGTCGGCCGCGTTCGGGCCCGAGACGACGTTGCCCATGTAGAACTTGTCGGTCAGGGTCGCCAGCGCGTAGATCATGTCGAGGTGCCGTGAGTCCAGCGGCGCGTCGTTCGGCTCGCAGATCACCCCGCCGGCCGTGTCCAGCTCGGGGAACACCTGCGCGAGCATGCTCAGGCGGCGGAAGTCGTCCAGGGTGGCGTCCCGGCGCACGTCGCCCTCGCGGATGAACGGGCAGCCGTAGACCCCGCCGAAGACCATGTGGTCGCCGCCGATGTGCACGCTGTTCGCCGGGTTGCGGGCCTGCACGTCGAACTCGCGCGGCGCCTTGGCGACCTGCTCCAGCACGAACTCGGGGTCGAGCTTGACCACGTCGCCGTCCACCTGCTGGCCCGCCTTGCGGAACAGTTCGACCGCCTCCGGCTTGGCGAACTGCACCCCGATCTGCGAGACGATGCGCCGCCAGCCACGGTCCAGGACCCCGATCGCGTCGGCGGACAGGATCTCGTACCGCGGCATCGCGTTGACGAACATCGCCACCCCACATCGTCCGCCCGCCCGGCACGCCCTTGACCGGCCCAGGACCCGACCGTACGATCACATAGTAGAACAGAGTTCCGCAACATGGAACTCGCCTGATAAAGCGCACCAGGAAGACGCGCGGGCGGGGAAGGCATCGTGAGGAGTCCCAGCGGAACCCAAGCCGTCGACCGTGCGGCCCGGCTGCTCACCGAGGTGGTGCACTCGCCGGACGCGGTGACCTTCACCGAGCTCGCCGCCGCCACCGGGCTGGCCAAGAGCACGACGTCCCGGCTGCTGTTCGCGCTGGAGCGCAACGGGCTCGTGCGGCGTGACGACCACGGCAGGTTCCGGCCCGGTGAGGTCTTCGTCCGGTTCGCCTGGCGCGGTGGCGCCGAGGCGGGCCTGACCGAGGTGGCCCAGCCGTTCCTGGACCGCCTCGGCGAGCTGACCGGGGAGACGATCAACCTCGGCGTCGAGCGTGACGGCCTGGTGGAGCAGATCGCCCAGGTCGACAGCGCATACGTGATCGGCGCCACCAACTGGCTGGGCCGTCCGGTCCCGCTGCACTGCGCGGCGCTGGGCAAGGTCCTGCTCGCCTACGGTGCGGCCCCGCTGCCACCGGGCCGGCTGGAGCGCCTCACCGGGCAGACCATCACCAGCCGCGCCGCCCTCACCGCCGAACTCGCCGAGGTCCGCGCCCGCGGCTACGCCATCACCGACGGCGAACTCGAACCGGGGCTGGTCGCGGTCGCCGCCCCCGTCTACCGCGACGGCGGCGCCGTGGTCGCCGCGCTCTCGGTATCGGGCCCGGCCACCCGGCTCACCCCGGCCCGGCTGCCCGGCGTCGCCGCCCAGTGCGTGGCGCAGGCCAGCGCATTGTCCGCCGTTCTCGGCCACCGGCCGCAGGAGGCATCGCACGTGCAGAAAGAGGGTGCCGCGTGACACCAGAGGAGCTACTCCGGCAGCTCTACGACGACACGCTGGTCGGTAACGCGCCGTCCGTGCTGGAGCTGACCACCACCGGCCTGGGCATGGGGATGGGCCCGGAGATGCTGCTGTACGAGGCGCTGATCCCGTCGCTGGAGGAGGTCGGCGCCCGGTTCGAGCGCGGCGACTTCTTCGTCCCCGAGATGCTCATCGCGGGCAAGGCCATGGCCGGTGCGCTGAAGATCCTGCGGCCGCTGCTGGCCGAAACCGGCGCGGAGTCGATCGGCACCATCGTGATGGGCACGGTCAGGGGCGACGTGCACGACATCGGCAAGAACCTGGTCAACATCATGTTCGAAGGTGCCGGGTTCCAGGTCATCGACCTCGGCGTGCAGGTCGCGCCGGAGAAGTTCGTGGACGCGGTGACCGAGCACCGGCCCGACATCGTCGGCTTCTCCGCGTTCCTCACCACGACCATGCCGATGTTCAAGGCGAACATCAACGCCCTGCAGAAGGCGGGCCTGCGCGACCAGGTGATCGTGATGGTCGGCGGCGCCCCGGTCACCCAGGAGTACGCCGATGTGGTCGGCGCCGACGGGTACGCGTCTGACGCGTCCGCCGCCGTGGTCCGGGCCAAGGAACTGCTGAAGCGGCGGCGCGCCGCTCTGCCGGCATAGGGGGCCAGCGTGCGCACCATCCTGTCGTCGGCGTCCCGGGAAGCGGTGATCGGCCCCGGGGAACCGTTCTGCATCATCGGGGAGAGGATCAACCCCACCGGGCGCAAGGCCTTCCAGCAGGAGCTGCGCAACGGCGACCTGTCCCGGGTGGAGACCGACGTGGCCGAGCAGGTGGCGGGCGGCGCCATGGTGCTCGACGTGAACATGGGCGCGCCGCTGGTGGACGAGGCCGAGCTGATGGTGCGGGCGGTCACGCTCATCCAGAAGATCACCGACCTGCCGCTGTGCATCGACTCCTCCATCATCGAGGTGCTCGACGCCGGGCTCACCGCCTACCAGGGCAAGGCCCTGGTCAACTCGGTCACCGCGGAGGACGAACGGCTGGCCGCCATCCTGCCGCTGGTCGCCCGGCACGGTGCGGCGATCATCGCGCTGCCCAACGACGAGGAGGATATCCCCGAGGAGCCGGCCCGCCGGGTCGAGCTGGCCCGCAAGATCATCGACGTGGCCACCGGGCAGTACGGGATCCCCATCGAGGACATCGTGATCGACCCGCTGGCCATGCCGGTCGGGGCGGACACCACGCTCGGGCTCCGGACGCTGGAGACCATCGCGCTGCTGCGCGAGGAGTTCGGCGTGAACATGACGCTGGGCGCGTCCAACGTCTCGTTCGGCATGCCGGACCGGCACACGATCGGCGCCGCGTTCCTCCCCATGGCCATCTCGGCCGGGCTGACCAGCGCCATCATGGACGCCCGTTCCCCGCAGATCGTGCGCGCGGTGAAGGGCGCCGACCTGCTGCTCGACCGGGACCCGTGGGGTGCCGCCTGGATCGCCGCCCACCGCGCCCGCCAGGCCGCCGCCCAGCAGGCCCAGGCCCAGGCCCAGGCCGAGCAGGCCCAGGCCCAGCAGGCCCAGGCCCAGCAGGCCGGGCCGTGACCGCGGCCAACGTCCACGCCGAGGCCACCTCGGCCGGCCCGGTCCGGGTCGATCTGGTCTTCGAGCCCGGTGCGCGCAGGGTGCGGGTGCCGCACGGGGTCACCATGTTCGACGCGGCGAGCTGGAACGGCATCGCGATCGACTCCACCTGCGGCGGCCACGGCACCTGCAAGAAGTGCAAGGTCAAGGTGCTCGACGGGCCAGCCCCGCCGTCGCCGCTGGACATCCGCGCGTTCACGCCGGAGGAACTGCGCGGCGGCTGGCGGCTCGCCTGCCGGGCCCTGGCCACGGCCGACACCACCGTCGAGATCCCGCCCCTGGTCACCCGGCCGAAGGCGGCCACGGTGGGGGTCGGCCGCCAGGTCATCCTGCGCCCCGCTGTGCAAAAGCGCTACCTGGAGCTGGCCGAGCCGTCCCTGCGCGACCAGGCCACCGACGCCGAACGGGTGCTCGCGGCCATCGACGACATGGAACTGCGGGTGGACCTGCCGGTGCTGCGCACGCTCGGCCGGGTGCTGCGCGCCGCCGACTACAAGGTCACCGCGGTGATCGTGGACGACGCGCTGATCGCGGTCGAGCCCGGCGACACCTCCGGCCGCCGGTTCGGCATCGCGTTCGACCTGGGCACGACCACGGTGGTCGCCACCCTGCTGGACCTGTCCACCGGCACCCCGGTCGCGGTCGACTCGGTGCTCAACGCGCAGCAGCCGTTCGGCGCCGACGTGATCACCCGGATCAGCGCCACCATGCTGGACCCGGCGAACCTGGACCGGCTGTCCGCGCTCGCCCAGCAGACGCTCGCGGAGCTGGCCGCCACCGTCTGCGAGCGGGGCGGGGTGGACCCGGCGGAGGTGTACGAGGTGGCGCTGGCCGGCAACGCGACCATGACCCACCTGGTGCTCGGCATCGACCCGGAACCGCTCGGGGTGGCGCCGTTCATCATGTCCACCCGGCTCTACCCCGAGGTGCTCGCCGCGGACCTGGGCGTCGGCGTGCACCCGCGCGCCCGCGCCGTGGTGTTCCCGGCGTTCGGCGCCTACGTCGGCGGCGACATCACGGCCGGCCTGCTCGCCTCGGGCATGGACCGCGACTCGCGCACCCGGCTGTTCGTGGACATCGGCACCAACTGCGAGATCGTGCTCGGCAACGCCGAATGGCTGCTCGCCACCGCCGCCCCGGCCGGCCCGGCGTTCGAGGGTGCGGCGATCCGGTGCGGCATGCGGGCCGCCGACGGGGCCATCGAGGTGGTCTCGATGACCCCTGACACGCTGGACCTGAAGGTCATCGGCGACGCCGCGCCGGCGGGCCTGTGCGGGTCCGGGCTGGTCGACGCGGTGACCGGGCTGGTCCGGCTCGGCCTGCTGGACTCCTCCGGCCGGCTGGTGCCAGCCGAGCGGGCCGCGCAGCTCGCCCCGGGGCTGGCCGCCCGGCTCACCCGGATCGGCGAGGAGCGGGTGTTCGTCCTGCACGGCGACCCCGCCGACCCGGCGCACTCGGTGTACCTGTCCCAGCGCGACATCCGGGAGCTCCAGTTCGCCAAGGCGGCGATCGCGACCGGCTGGCACATCCTGCTGGAGGAGGCCGGGCTGGCAGCGGGCGACGTGCAGCAGGTCCTGCTGGCCGGGTCGTTCGGCAGCTACCTGTCGCCGGCGAACGCGATCCGGATCGGCCTGGTGCCCAAGCTGCCCGTGCTGCGGGTGGTGAGCGCCGGGAACGTGGCCGGCGAGGGCGCGAAGATGGCGCTGCTCTCGCTGCGCGAGCGGGCCGCCGGGCTGGCGCTGCTGGAGGAGGTGAGGTATGTCGAACTGTCCGACCGCGCCGACTTCAACGACCGCTTCGTCGACCAGCTCGCCTTCCCCGGCTGAACCGCAGGCCCTGGCTGAACCGCAGGCCCTGGCTGAACCGCAGGCCCCGGCTGACCCCCGTCCGGTGCCGGTGGTGATCGCCTGCGGGGCGCTCGCCGCCCACGTGCGCGAGATCATCACCCGCCGGGGCTGGCGCGTGGAGCTGCACAGCCTGCCCGCGCTGCTGCACAACCGGCCCGCCCAGATAACCCCGATGGCTGGGCGATTGGCCCGGGCGGCCCTCTCCCATGGCCAGCCGGTCGCCGTCGCGTACGCCGATTGCGGGACGTACGGGGCGCTGGACGAGCTGTGTACCCGGCTCGGGCTGCGCCGCCTGCCCGGGCTGCACTGCTATGACGTGCTGGCCGGCCCGGCCCGGATGCGCGCGCTGTTCGACGCCGAACCTGGCACCTACGTGCTCACCGACTTCCTGGTGCGCAGCTTCCGCCGCACGGTGCTGGCCGAGCTGGGCCTGGACCGGTACCCGCAGCTGTGGCCCGACTACTTCGGGCACTACCGCCGCCTGGTGTGGCTCGCCCAGCAGCCAGAACCCGCCCTGGCGGCGGAAGCCGAGCACGTGGCGGCCATGTTCGGCCTGCCGCTCACCATCGTGGAGACCGGCACGTCCCGGCTGGAACGGGAACTGGCGGTCCTGGTCGGTGCTGGCAGCGGCGCCGGCAACGGCGCCGGCAGCGGTGCCGGCCCCCAGCCGGCCGGTGCAGGCGGCCGGCCGTGATCGGGCGGGGAACCGGGCTGCTCGGCGGCGGCCTGGCCAGCGCCGCGCCGCTGCTGGCGAGCCCCCGGTACGAGGTCTTCCCGGCTGGCAGCGTGGAAGATGCCGTCAGCGAGTGGGTGCCGGCCGGGATGACGGTGACGGTGACCGCCTCCCCCGCCAAAGGGCTGGACGCGACCCTCGGCCTGACCGAGCGGCTGGCCGCCCGCGGCTACCGGGTGGTGCCGCACCTGTCGGCCCGGCTGGTGGCCGACGACGCCCACCTGGCCGACATCGTGGCCCGGCTGACCGCCTGTGGCGTGGACGACGTGTTCGTGCCCGCCGGGGACGCCGACCCCCCGGTGGGCCGGTTCGACAGCGCCCTGCCGCTGCTGGAACGGCTCACCGAGATGGGCAGCCCCTTCGCCCGCACCGGGATCACCGGCTACCCGGAGAGCCACCCCCGGATCGGTGACGACGTCACCATCCAGGCCATGTGGGACAAGCGCCGGCACGCCTCCTACATCGTCAGCAACCTCTGCTTCGACCCGGCCACGCTGCGCCGGTGGATCACCCGGGTGCGCGACCGGGGAGTCACTCTGCCCCTGTACGCGGGGCTGGCCGGGCCGGTCGAGCGGGCCAGGCTGCTCCGGATGGCCGCCAAGGCGGGCGCGGCCGAGTCGGCGCGCTTCCTGGCCGGCCACACCGAATGGTTCCTGCGGCTGGGCACCCCCGGCGGCTACAGCCCGGAGCGGCTGCTGGGCCGGCTGGGGCCGGCTCTGTCCTCCCCCGCGGCCAATGTCGAGGGCCTGCACCTGTTCACCTTCAACCAGGTTCAGCAGACCGAGCAATGGCGCCGGGCACTGCTGGCGCGGCTGGCCGGCTGACCGCCGCAAGGCCGTCCAGACCAGCCCCGCGCCCGTTGCGCGTGACCGCAATCGGATGCATTGCCCTATCGTTGCGAATTCTGCGGTAAATAGGGCCGTGGGAACCGATAGGGCGTGTATAAACCAGCCTGAGGAATCGCCGGGAACTCCCGGCTGGGGCTTACGCGGGTCGGTGATCTGACGACGATGGGCAGCCAGGCCGTCCAGGGCGCCACCACCGGGGGGCATCCCGGGCAGGCTGCCTGGCCGGTGCTGTCGGGCCTCATGCCGCCGCTGGCCGATTCCTACACCCCGCGGACCGAGACCGGGCTGGGGCTGGCGGCCAGCCTGAACCCGGGCGAGACCGCGGTGCTGGTCACCGCCGACAACGACGCCCGCGCGCTGGCCGGGCTGGGCGGCACGGGAAAGACGCAGCTCGCCGCCGCCATCGCGCGCACGCTGTGGGACCAGCGGGCGCTGGACGCGCTGATCTGGCTGACCGCCGCCAGCCGGGACGCGGTCGTGACCGGGTTCGCGCAGGCGCTCGCCGACGTCGGCGCCCCCGACCGGGGGGAAGGACCCGAGAAGGCCGCGTCGCATTTCCTGGCCTGGCTGGCCGGGACGGACCGGCAGTGGCTGGTGGTGCTCGACGACCTCGCCGACCCGGCGGTGCTGGAAGGGCTGTGGCCGTGGGGCGCCAGCGGGCGGGCGGTGGTCACCACGAACCGCCCGGACACCGCGGTTCGGGCACGCAGCCCGCGGGTGGTGAAGGTCGGCGCTTTCAGCCGCCGGGAGGGCCTGAACTACCTGTCCACCAAGCTGCACGCGGACCCGGACCAGTGGATCGGCGCGCTCGACCTGGCCACCGAGCTGGGGTTCCTGCCGATCGCCCTGGCCCAGGCCGGGGCGCTGATGACCGACACCGGGATCGACTGCCGCGAGTACCGGGCCCGGATCGCCGAGCGCAAGCAGCGCCTGGGCGGCCCGGCGGCCGGTGTCCACTCCTTGACGGTGGCGGCGTCCGGGGCCCTGGCGCTGGAACTGGCCGACCGGCTGCCGCCCACCGGCCTGGCCAGGCCGGTGCTCGCGCTGACCTCGGTGCTCGACCCCAACGGCATCCCCGGCGCGGTGCTCACCTGCCAGGCGGCCTGCGCGTTCCTCACCCGGTTCCGCAGCGCGTCGGCGGTCGACGACGCGGCGGCCCGCGCCGCCGTGCACAACCTGGCCCGGCTCGGCCTGGTCACGATCGACACCACCAGCGCCGCCCGCACCGTGCGAGTTCATGCTCTCGTGCAGGCCGTCGTCCGGCAGAGCCTGTCCGCAGCCGAAGGCGACCACGCGGTCCTCGCCGCCGCCGACGCACTGCTCCAGGCATGGCCGCGGCGCGCCGTGCCGCCAGCCTTCGACCAGGCGCTGCGCGATTGCACCGCCCGGCTCCGGCAGCTGGCCGGGGCGCTGCTGTGGAGCCCGGGGTGCCACCCGCTGCTGCTGCGGGCCGGCCAGAGCCTGGACAGCGCCGGGCTGGCCGGGCCGGCCATCGGCTACTGGCAGGCCATGATCGACATCAGCCGGCCCGCGCTGGGCGCCGGGCACGCGCAGACGGCCTTCGCCCGCGCACGTCTCGCTGACGCCTACGAAGCGGCTGGGCGGCACGCCGACGCCATCGCCATGTACGAGCAGGCGCTTGCCGAACGCGAGCGCGGCCTGGGCCCTGCCCATCCGGACACGCTGGCTGCCCGCAGCTCCCTGGCCCGCGCCTACCGCGCCGCCGGGCGGCCGGGTGACGCGATCAGGCTGGCCGAGCGGACCGTGGCCGAGTGCGAGCGCGTGCAGGGGCCGGCGCATCCGGACGCACTGGCCGCCCGGTCCGAGCTCGGCTATGCCTACCTGAGCGGGGGCCTGACCGACGAGGCCATCGCCGCCTTCCAGCACACCCTGGCGGGGCGGGAGCAGGTGCTCGGGCCCGCGCACCCGGACACCCTGACCGCCCGGGCCAATCTCGCTCACGCCTACCGGTCCGCGGGCCGGCTGCGGGAGGGGCTGCGGCTCTACGAGCACAACCTGGCCGGCCGGGAACAGGTCCTGGGCCGCGACCACCCGGACACCATCACCGCCCGGGCCATGCTGGCCGCGGCCTACCGGGCAGCGGACCGGATGCGCGAGGCCATCCCGGTCTACAAGCGCACCCTGGCCGACAGGGAACGGGTCCAGGGACCCGACCACCCCGACACGCTGGCCGCGCGCGGCAACCTGGCCGACGCCTACCAGCAGGCCGGCAAGCTCAAGGACGCCGTGCCGCTGTATGAGCGCACGCTGGCCGACCGGGAACGGGTCCAGGGACCCGACCACCCCGACACGATCACGGCCCGGGGCAACCTTGCCTCCGCCTACCATTCGGCACGCAAGCTCGCCGTCGCGCTCCCGCTGTACGAGCGCACCCTGGCCGATTGTGAGCGGGTGCTCGGCCCCGACCATCCCGACACCCTGGCCTCGCGCGGCAACCTCGGCCACGCCTACCACACCGCGGGCCGCCTGGCCGAGGCACTGACCGTGTTCGAGCGCACGCTGGCCGACTGTGAGCGGGTGCTGGGCGCCGATCACCCGCTGACCAGGACCGCCCGGGAGAACTACCAGGCCGCGACCCGCACCTGAGTCCCGGCCCCGCCACGCGCACCACATCCATCTCGCGGCCGACAACGTGGCTGGTCCGGGCCGCGAGGTCGGCAATGGTGATCTCGACCCGCCGCTCAAGCTTCGCCGCAGCGATCGCAGCCTTCTGCCCACCGGGGCCCGAGCCGATCACCAGCATGTCGAAGTCATGCACATGCACCAGTGTGCGGGTGGGGAGCCGCCTTTTGAACCCTGGCTCCCGCCCGGGCCCATCGTCCCAGCCGCAAAGCCGCAGCATGAATCTTGCGCTGCTGGCGACGTGCCCGTGCGGCAGGAGGCATGATCATGGGGGGTTACCTTTTCCGGCACTCCCGGCCGTGCCACCAGCGTTCGTCTCAACGGAGGAGACATGCCCGCGAACCACCAAGGCAGCATGACCTTTCCCGCAGGCAGGGATGAGGTCTTTGCGGCCTGCATGAAGGCAGTACCGCAATGTGGGTTCAGCATCGCCGAATCGAACCCTCAGACCGGGCAGATCAGGGCCAAGTCAAAAATGGGCCTGCGCTCGTGGGGCGAGGAGATCACAATCGCCGTCGGCGCTGACGGCAAGGCCGACATCAAAAGCTCGTGCCGTGGTATTCAGGTCATCGACTACGGGAAGAACAAGGCCAACGTTAACGCACTGTTTACCGCGCTTGGGTCGCTCCTGCCGCCGCAGCCTCAGCAGTAGGCATACCGGCCGGGCGGCTCCCTGGAATGGGGGCGGCGTGCGTGGTGTTCGAGCCCGTCGGGGGCCGCCGGGCTGTGCGGCCCCGGCGGAGCACACGCCCCGGCCGCAGGACACGGCCGGGCCCAGCGAAGGAGCATGACAGCGTCATGACCCAGGTCAATGACTGGAACAGCAAGATCATCGAGGAGTTCCGCAGCAACGAGGGCCAGGTGGGCGGCCAGTTCCAGGGTGCCCCGCTGCTCTTGCTGACCACCCGCGGGCGCAAGTCCGGCGTCACCCGGACCAACCCGATGATGTACCTGGCCGACGGTGAGCGGCTGATGGTGTTCGCCTCGAAGGCGGGAGCGCCCACCCACCCCGACTGGTACCTCAACCTGCTGGCCAACCCGGAGGTGACCGTCGAGGTGGGCACGGAGTCCTTCACGGCCACCGCGACCGACTTGACGGGTGAGGAACGGGACCGGATCTACGCAGAGCAGGCCCGTCGTTACCCGGGCTTCGCCGAGTACCAGACCAAGACCGACCGGGTGATCCCGGTCGTGGAGCTCGTCGCCCAGAACTGACGGGCCGCGCCCGAGAGGGCTGAGCTGGACAGCCGACGCCCGGGCGGGGGCAATCGCCCATCGCCCGGGCAGGGGCCATTCGCCGCCCCCGTCAGGCGGATGTCATTGGCTGGCGCTGGCCTGCGGCTCCTTCGCCGCGGTTCCCTCGGCGATGTAGTCAGCGAGCCGCTTGCCCAGCATCACGCTGACCCGGTACTCGCTGTGCTCCACTGCCACGCCCTGCAGGTCCGGCGTCGGAACCACGTTCCAGCCGTGCAGGTCAACGTTGCGGATGGCCAGCTGCACCACGCGGTCGGCGCGTTCGGTGGCGCTGTGGTACCAGGCGTTGTCGTCGTTCAGCGCCAGGGCGAGTGCGTACTCGAGGTCGTCGCTGTCGCGCACCCGGGCCAGGTTGCGCTCGATGTTGATCAGCACCGGCGCCAGGGCCAGGTCGGCGGCGGAGTGCGGGTGTGGGTGGGGGGAGGTCATCGGTGACACCGCGCTTTCCCGATCGGGGACTACAGGCAGTTTGATCGTCCCCGGCGCGTTCCCCCGGCAGCAGGGACCATCGTCGTGCAAGGACAGTCCAAGGTCCTGAACGCCCGGCCCTGCCTGGCACGCGGCGCCGCTGAACGGCCGCGGACCAGGCGACGGTGGCCAGTGTTCCTGGCCGCCCCGATGGTGGCCGGCGGTCACTTCCCGGTGACGGTGGCGTGCGCGAGGCGGGACAGTTCCACCGGGCGCAGCGAGTCGGAGCGGTCCCACAGCGCGGCCGGGACCGCGTCCCGCTGGCTGACATGCTCGATCATCCCGAACCCGCTGTGCTCCAGCAGGTCGGACATGTCGGCGGGACTGAGCAGGCTCAGCCAGGGTTCACCCTGCTCGGCGCTGGCGGCGCCGACGAGTTCGGCGTAGGTGTCCCCGTCGGCGTCGCGCAGGCCGGCGGGCAGCATGTAGTCCGCGACGATGTGCGTGCCCGGCGCGAAACCCCCGACCGTGTCGAGCGTCTGGGCGATCGCGTCGCGGGTGAGGTACATGGTGACGCCGAGCCAGCTGACCAGCGCGGGCCGGCCGGGATCGAAACCGGACCGGGCGAGCTGGCCGGCCAGCGAGCCGGTCTCGATGTCAATGTCGGGGAAGCGGCCTGCGTCGAGCAGGGCCGGGAAGGAGACGTCCCGGTCCCGCCGGGCGTTGCCCGTGACCGGGCGGCGGGGGTGCAGCTGCCTGGGAGATCGTTGCGGTCTTCTCGGTCATGGCGTTGCGTCCTTCTTGTCGTGATGGTCAGGGTCTTGGCCGGTACTCGCCAGCAGCGTCCGCAGCGCAGCGGCGTACTCCTCCAGGGCGAGCCGCCCGGCGGTGGTGAGGGAGAGCCAGGTGACGGGGGTGCGACCCCGGTAGGCCTTGGTGACGCGGACGTAGCCGGCGTCTTCGAGCTTCCTGAGGTGGGTGGCCAGGTTGCCGGCGGTCATGCCTGCCAGTTCCTGGAGGCGGGGGAAGGTGATCTGGTCACCGTCGGCCAGCGTGGCCAGGGTGACGGTCACCCGCAGGCGTGGCTGCGCGTGGATGACCGGGTCCAGGGCTGGCAGGGCGGGCGGGCGGGAAGGTTCCGCGCTCGCGGGCGTTTCGGTGCTCATGGCTGCTGCCGGGCGCGGCGGGCCCGGGCCTGGATGAACACCGCGGCGGCCAGGAAACCGCCACCGCCGGCCAGGGCCAGTACAGCGAAGTTCGCTGGCCAGCCGACCTGCACGCTACCTGCTCCCACGGCCAGCATCCAGGCCCCCAGGCCGTACTGGACGCGGTCGGCGAACAAGACACCGCCGGCTAGGTACAGCACTCCGGCGACCACTGCGGCGCTTCCGGGCCATAGCAGCGGGGCGAGCGAGGCCGGGAGGCCATGCAGGGACAGTCCGATGTTCAGTGCGAACACTCCGGCGAAGGCCAGCAGCCAGCTCCAGCCATACCTGGCGCTGACCGTGCGCGAGGGCCCCTGCACCCCCCGGCCGCGGCGAGCCATCTGGGTGACAACCACCGCCACCGCGACAGCTGAGAGCGTGACAAGGACTGCGGCCGCCGCCCAGAGCGGCAGAAAGTGCCACCGGGCGCGGGACGAGGCGAAGTAGAAGGCGCCGAAGCCGAGTGCCCACGCCACGCCCCAGCTGACCAGGATCCGTACCGGGTCGACGTAGAGGTCCCGGGCTGCGCCCTCGTGCTGGGTCCTGATCAGCTCCAGCGACTCTTGCGGTGAGAGCTCCTCGCCCTCCGTCAACGGCTGAGGCGGGCCGAGCGCATCGGAGTCATTCATCAGTACTCATCTCCACATAGAACTTTGATTTTAAAACTAGTTTGAGACTACCCCGCCTGGTGGCCCGGCGCAAGCGCTGGCCACCGAGGCGTCCCTGGCGGGCGCCATCCACAGCCGGGCGTGGGGAGTGCGGCTCCGAGTCATGATCATCGAAGGTTTGTCCCGGTTTGCGGTCACCAAGCCCGCGAAATGTCAGCGGAGGGCGGCAGGGAGGCAGGCGGAGCGGGCAGGCGGAGCGGGGATGGCTGGGGAGGGCCCGGCCGGGCGGGCGGAGAGAGGGCCTCAGGTGGAGACGCCGCGGGCGCGGATGGCGGTCACCAGGGCGGGGATCACCTCGTGCAGGTCGCCGATCACCGCGTATTCGGCGTGCGCCAGGATCGGCGCGCCGGGGTCCTTGTTGACCGCGACGATGTGCTTGGCGCTGGCGCAGCCGGCGATGTGCTGGATCGCCCCGCTGATCCCGCAGGCGAGGTACAGCTCCGGGGTGATCTTGGTGCCGGTCTGGCCCACCTGCTGGGAGTGCGGGCGCCAGCCCTCGCTGGTGACCACCCGGGACACCCCGACCACGCCGCCCAGCAGGGCGGCCAGCTCCTCCAGCGGCGCGAAACCGTCCGGCCCGCCGACGCCGCGGCCGCCCCCGACCACCACCCGGGCGCTGGCCAGCGAGATCCCGCCGCTCTGCCCGGCCGACTCGGTGGCCCGCACCGTCAGGTCGCCGTCGGCGAGCTCAGGCTGGCAGGGCTGGACGGCGAGGGTGGCGGGCGTGTCCGCCGGCACGGGCTGGACCGCGTCGATGGCCACCGTGAGCAGTGCGGGCGCGGCGTCCAGCACGGCGTCTTCCAGCAGCAGGCCGGCCCACCGCTGGCGGACGAGCCGCCACTGGCCCGTACCGGACGGGCCGGCCGGAGCGGCCGACACGCAGCTGGCCGCCATCGGCAGGCCGGTCAGCGCGCCGAGGTGGGCCATCACCTCGTTGCCCCGGTCGGTCGCGGCCGCCACCACCGCGCTCGCGCCGGTCTCGCTGATCAGCGCGGCCAGGACACGCGCCCAGGCCAGCGGCGCGTACCCGGCCAGCTGGCCCGGCTCGACCACGTGGGCGCCGCTCACGCCATAGCTGGCCAGCGTCTGCGCGGGCACACCCGCCGCCTCCCCGAACAGGACGGCGTCGGGCGCATCTGTGGCCAGGGAGCGGGCGAAGGTGAGGGCGCGCAGGGACGCGTCGGTGACGGCGCCGCCGTCCTGCTCGACCAGGCAGAGCACGGTCACGGCAGCACTCCCAGCTCGTCCAGCAGGGCGACCAGGGCGGGCACCGCGTCCGCCCCGGTGCCGAGCACCGTGGCCTGCTTCCGCTCGGTCTGCGGCACCCGCAGCCCCACCATGCGCAGGCTGTCCGCCTCCCACGGCGGCTCATGCTGCTCGATGGCCGCCCGCTTGGCCCGCAGCCGGCCCGGCAGGGACGGGTAACGCGGCAGGTTGATGCCTTCCTTGACGGTGATCACCGCGGGCAGGCCGAACTCGAAGGCCTCCTCGCTGCCCCGGTACTCCCGCCGTGCCCGCACCACCCCGTCGCTGATCTCGATGTGCTTGATGCCGGTGACGCAGGGCCAGCCCAGGGCGTGCGCCACCCGGATGCCCACCTGGTAGTCGCCGGTGTCGGCGGCCTCGTTCCCGAGCAGGAGCAGGTCGTAGCCGGGGGTGTGGCGGCGGGCCTGCGCCACGATCGCGGCTGCGGTGGCGACCGGCCCCCACTCGCGGCCGTCGGTCTCCAGCAGCACCGCCCGCCCCGCGCCCAGGGCCAGGGCGTCGCGCAGCTGGTCGGCGGCGGCGGCGGGCCCGAGCGTCAGCACCGAGACGGCGCCCCCGAGGCGCTCGGTGATCTGGATCGCCTCCTCCACCGCGCACTCCTCGTGCGGGCTGATGGCGAATCCCGACATCCGGGTGTCTATCTCCTGGCCGTCGGCGGTGACCACGATCTTGCCGCCGACCACTGGGACCCGCTTGACGCAGACGAGAACCTCCATCGCGTCAGCTCCGGACCCGCTCGTTCTCCGGGTCGAACAGCGGCGTGGCACCGGCCACCGCGACCGTGACCGGGTAGCGCTCGCCGAGGTACTCCACGGACAGCCGCTCCCCCTGCCGCGCGTGCGCGGCAGGCAGGTAGGCCATCAGCAGGTGCTTGCCGACCGAGGGCCCCGACCCGGCGCTGGTCACGTAGGAGGGCCGGCCATCGTCGTCCACGAGCCGCCCGCCGTCCGCGGACAGGATCGGCTCACCGCCGAGCATGTAGCGCAGCTGCCCGCTGGCGGAGCGGTGGTCGTCCACGGTCAGCGTGCACAGCACCGCCACCGGCGGCTTCTCCCGCTGGGCCAGGTAGGCATCCTTGCCGACGAAGGCGTGCTCCTTGACCCGCGGCCTCATCATCCCGGCCTCGGCCAGGTTGTAGTCGGGGGTCAGCTCGTTGCCGTAGGAGCGGTACCCCTTCTCCAGCCGCCCGGTGGTGCCGTAGACGCCGATGCCGACCGGCACCAGCCCGTGGCCCGCGCCCGCGTCCCACAGCGCGTCCCAGAGCCTGGCCCCCTGCTCCATCGGCACGTACAGCTCCCAGCCCAGCTCGCCCACGTAGGAGATGCGCGACGCGAGCACGGTGACGCCGTCAACTTCAACGTCCCGGCAGGTGCCGAACGAGAACCCGGGGTGACTCCAGTCGTCACCCGACACCGCCTGCAGGACATCGCGGGACCTCGGTCCCCACAGACCCAGCGTCGTCCAGGCGGACGTCAGGTCGGCCAGGGCGGCGGACCCGCCGGCGGGCAGGTGGTCGGCGAACCACTTCTTCTCGGTCATGCCGGTCGCCCCGCCGGTCACCACCCGGAAGTGATCGGCGCCGAGGCGCATGATCGTCAGGTCGGCCTTGAAGCCACCGCGCTCGTCCAGCAGCGGGGTGTACACGACCCGCCCGGCGGCCACGTCCATCTGCGCCACCGCAAGCGATTGCACCGTCTCCAGGGCGGACGGCCCGGTGATGTCGAACACCGCGAAGGCCGACAGGTCGACCAGGCCGCAGCCGTCGCGCATGGCCAGGTGCTCGGCGTTGATGACCGGCGACCACCAGCGGGACTCCCATTCGGCCTCGCGCGGCATCAGCCGTCCCGCGTAGCGCTCCAGCAGGGCCTCGTTCGAGGCGTACCAGAACGGGCGCTCCCAGCCGGCGGTCTCGAAGAACACCGCGCCCAGCTCGCGCTCGCGGTGGTAGACGGGGCTGACCCGGACCGGCCGGCCCGACTCCCACTGCTCGGCCGGGTGGATGATCCCGTACATCTTGTTGAAGCCCTCACGGGCCCGCCCCCGCACGTGGGCGGTGGTGCGCTGGCACGGGTAGAAGCGGGCGATGTTGGCCTCGTGCACGTCGATCCCGGGCACCTGGCCGCTCATCCACTCGGCCACCGCCCGGCCGACTCCCGGCCCTTCCTTGACCCAGCTGGCCGCGGCCGACCACAGCCCCTTGACCTCGGGGGTCTCCCCCAGCAGCGGGTGGCCGTCGGGGGTCATCGAGATCAGGCCGTTGATCGCGTACCGGATGCCGGCCCGCTCGTCGCCCAGCAGCTCCGGCATCAGCTCCAGGGCCTGGGCCAGCTGCGGGTCGAAGTCGTCCTGGGTGAACGGCAGCTCGGTGGGCGAGCGGGGCGACTCCTCGATGGAGGGGATCTCGTCCGGCCCGACGATGATCGGCCGGTGGGCGTAGGAGCCGACCTCCATGTCCCCGCCGTGCTGCCGCTCGTACATGTTGGTGTCCACGTCGCGCACGATCGGGTAGGCGATCTCGCCGGTGGTGCCGGCGAACAGCGGCACCGGGCCGACGCTGATCATCTGGTGCACGATCGGGGTGAGCGGGAGCCGCGCCCCGGCCATCGCCGCGATCCGCGGGCTCCACACCCCGCAGCAGATCACGCAGACATCGGTCTCGATCTCCCCGGCGCTGGTGCGCACGGCCCGCACCCGGGGCCTGGGCCCGGCGCCGGTCACCTCGATGCCGAGCACCTCCGCCCCGGCCAGCACGTGCAGCGCGCCAGCCTGCTCGGCCTGCTCCCGCATCAAGGTGCCGGCCCGCAGCGAGTCGACCACGCCCACGGTGGGAAAGTGCGCCCCGCCCAGGATCACCGACTCGTCCAGGTAGGGCACGAGCTTGCGCACCTCGCCGGGCGAGACCAGCTGTGCCGGGATTCCCCACGCCTTGGCCGCGCTGCACCGGCGGCGCAGCTCAGTCATGCGCTCCTGCGTGCGGGCGACCTCGATGCCGCCGCTGCAGGTGAACACTCCCAGCGCCTGGTACTGCTCGGTGCTGTCCCGGGTCAGCTCCATCATCATCTTGGAGTACTCGATCGGGAAGATGAAGTTGGAGGCGTGGCCGGTCGAGCCGCCCGGGTTGGGCATCGGCCCCTTGTCCACCAGGACCAGATCGCGCCAGCCAAGCAGCGCGAGGTGGTGCACCAGGCTGTTGCCGACGATGCCGGCGCCGATGATGACGGCGCTCGCCCGGGACGGAGTGTCACTCATGCCGCTGATTCCCGCCAATCACTCGATTCCGCGTACCTGCCCGGCACGCCGGGCAGACCGGCCCCGCCGCCGGTGCTGCTGGCGGCGGGGCCGGTGCCATCCGTTGCGATGATGCCGCTGCCTACTCGACCGGGATCTCCTTGTTGATCAGACCCAGGTCGATGCCCTGGCGGCGGCGCACCAGCCGGGCGACGACGTAGATCGCGACCGCCAGCACGTACATCGCGAGCATGTAGTACAGCGAGCCGCGGCCGTTCACCCCGTAGGCGCTGTTGCTCAGCCACTCGTACAGGTTGAAGCCGAGCAGTCCGATCGTGACCACACCGGCGACCGGGACGACCGGCACCCCGAAGATCTTGATCTTGCTGGCCGGGGAGGCCGCCCACAGCTCGGGCTTGCGGAAGGGCAGGATGACCACCGCGATCGCGCTGAACAGGTAGGTCACCGCGATGACCAGCGTGGCGTCCAGCGTGTAGGTGTAGAACTTCGACCAGTAGGCGTACAGGGCGCTCAGCCCGACCGCCGGCAGCAGCATCAGGACCAGCGAGTACAGCGGCACCTTCCGCTTCTCCGACACCTCGGCCGCCCGGTCCGGCAGGATCCGGTCGAACGCGGCGGCGAAGATGACCCGGGTCGAGGACAGGAACAGCGTCCCCACCCAGCCGAAGAACCACAGGCTCATGATCAGGATGAGCACGATCTGGAACACCGTGTTGTGCACCATCCAGCTGACGAACATGACCGGGTAGGGCCAGATCGGGATGGCGGGCGCCACCTTGCCGCCGTAGTAGGCGCTCCAGTACAGGGCGTTGGAGTTGTTGTAGAAGTCGTTGCCGAACGTCTTGGCGATCAGCAGCAGGAAGACCACCGACAGGGCGACCGTGATCCACAGCCCGAAGAACATGCCGCGGAAGACCCGCTTGAAGTCACTCGCGCCGCGGATCTCGCCGTACAGCGTCGAGCCCCAGTTCGGCCACAGCAGGTAGAACATCATCATCGGGATCAGCAGCATGCTCGCGCCGAGCGGGCTGAACCCGAACGCGGGCGAGACGTAGCCGGACTTGACCGCGCCGGCGTTGGTCGCGGCGTAGGCGTTGCTCACACCGAAGATCTTGTGCGCCTCGGTGTTGAACGAGGACACGAAGCTGGACTTGCTGCTCACCAGCAGCAGGATCACGATGATCCCGAAGCCGACCAGGCCGCCGTAGAAGCACCACTTCTGGATCCTTGCGTACCCGGCCATCCCGATCGAGACCAGCACGCCGGCCAGCACGATCGTGATCAGCGACACCAGGAAGATGCCGTTGTGCCCGGCGAACCAGGTGGCCGCGCCCGGATGGCCCAGCTCGGCCGCGAGTGGCTGGAAGAACTCCGCCGACAGCACGTTGCCGTAGATCGGCGCCCACAGCCAGAGGATGAACCACCACCCGGTGGCGGCCATCACGAAGCCGATGCCGCTGCCCAGGATGCGCGTCTGCCAGACGTAGTCCCCGCCCGCGCGCGGGATGGTCACGATGAGGCCGGCGTAGGCGACCACCAGGAACGAGACCCAGACCGCCGAGACCAGGACCGAGGTCAGCAGCTGCCCCTTGGGGATGAACGACTGGTAGGAGAACTCGTAGATGCCCAGCGTGACGACGTTCGTGGACAGGCACGCGTAGATCATCGAGTCCCGGACCGACCAGCCCCGGACCAGGCCGGTGGCCTTGCGAAGGAAGAGCGCTGGTCTCTCTTCGCCGAGAGCTTCTGTCGCCATGCATACCTCCCATGTGTGGGCTGTTCAGGGGGTGGGGAGATCGACCTGCATCAAGCCGGGGGGCAGCTGCCGCTGCTCAACCATTCACGAGAAGGTATTTGGTGACCTTGCCCTTCTTCGCGTTCAGTTCAAGTAGTGCGCCCTGCAGGACGCCATCACCATAGACGCTGCCCGGATTGATGGCGAGGGTCCGTCCCATTTTCTTGACCCCCCTGCTCTCGTGGATGTGACCGTGCACGGAAAGCATGGGCTGATAGCGAACGATTGCATCCCGGACTGCTGTCGAGCCCACTGGTTTCATGACCGCACCGCCATGGATGGGGCGCAGTGTCGCGTCCAGGGCGGGCGCCTCGTCCAGCCCGGTCCCGTAGGGCGGTGCGTGGAAGTTGAAGACGGCCCGCTCCATGTCCGGCACCAGGTTCGCGACCGCCTCGATCTTGGCCGCCAATTCCTCTTCCGGGGCTTCCCGGAAGGTGTCCCACGGCGTGGGATTCGTCCATCCCATCGACACCAGGTGAAAGCCGTCGAGGTCGACCAGCTTGCCCTCGCCGAATGTCACGCATGGCGACGACTCGATGACGGAATCGATTTCCCAGATATCGTCGTTCCCGCCGTTGAGGATGCACGGGATCTCGCCGCCCTTGAGCTTGCCGTCGGCCATGTCCAGCCAGCGGTCCAGCGAGGCGATCATCTCGACGCTGAACCGCCGGTCGACCGCGCCCTCCTCCTTGCTCAGTTCGGTGAGCTCGTCCGGGGACATCACCGCTGGGTACGACCCGCGGTTGCGGATCTTGCGCTCGACGTCGGCGAGCTCCTCCCGGGTGTCCAGGCGCACCTTCTCGCCGCCCAGCACCACCTGCCAGTACCCGTTGTGCTCGGTGATCGGCACCATCACCTTGCCGGTGACGTCACCGCCCAGCACGACCAGGTCGGCCTTGTAGAAGCTGGCGGCGTTGAGGAACTTGCGCCAGCAGATCTCGGACCCGTGAATGTCGGTGGCGAAGAAGACTTTCAACCCGACCACCCACGCCTTCCGCACGCACCGTGCGCCACGGCTGCGCGTCATGCGCAACGGTCACGCGTTCTGTGCAACGTTTAGCACTCGGCGAAAGCGGCGTCAAGGTGCACAGATGGATCAGTGGGCGACTTCTTCTGGCAGTTCGTACCAGCGAACCCGGTCCCCCACATTGGCCCGCAGCCGCCACTTGACGGACTTGGGCGCCTGCTCCGCCAGCTCGAGCAGCTGCCGCGCCTGATCGGCGGGATGCTTGATCTCGTCACCCGGTGGCACCAGCGCGGGACGTTCGGCGATCAGCTGTGGCAGCTTGGTGAGGTTGCCGGTGACCGTCCGCCACCACCCCCAGTCGGCGCCGAGCAGCTGGCAGAACCGGCCGGTGTCGAGCGAGACCGGCTCGCTGCCCCCCAGCGGCAGGGCGGCCAGCAGGTGGACGATGTCCCGCGCGTCCTTCTCGTTCAGCTCGACGATCTGGAGCTTGGACAGCAGCACGTCCATGGCGCCGATGGTGTACGGCATCCGGGAGAACGACGGCCGCAGGTCGAGCGTGTGGCACATGACCAGCCGGTCGACGATGACGTCGATCGGGCGCCCGGACGGGGCGGTGAAGTACATCTGCCGGTCGCCGTTGAGGTTGTTGAACCGCTTGTCCGGCTCGCAGCCGCTGGCCTCCAGGTGGGCGGCGACCTTCTTGCGCTCCTTGGACAGGCAGGCGAAGTCGATGTCCTGGTCACGCCGCAGCCGGGGTGGGAAATCAGGGCACAGCACCCGGACCGCCAGGCCCCCCAGCAGCTTGAGCCCGAGCCCGGCGCTCTCGGCGCCGCGGGCCAGCGCCAGCGCCTCTGGCAGCGGGTCGTGCGCGGATGCGGAGGTGGCGGCGTCAGCCTCGCCGGGTGTGGACATACCCAGCCCCGCTCTCTTGGTTCCCGCGGGGCGGTCGCTGCCGCGCTGACGCCCCGGCACAATACTGCTCAGCGAGTATGCCACGCAGCGGCGCGAGCGCCAGGGGTGCAGTTGACGCGGGCCAGGCCGGGTAGTCATCCTGGTTGCATGAGCGAGAACGAGGTTGCACCGATCGCAACCTATCAGTCAGCCGAACGGATGCTGACGCTCCTCAAGAGCTTCGACGACAGCCGGATGGAGCTCGGTGTCGCCGACATCGCCCGTGCGCTGTCCGTGCACAAGTCGACCGCCTCCCGGCTGGCCGCCGCGCTGGAACGGACCGGCTTCCTCACCCGCGTCGGCAGACGTTACCGCCTCGGGGTGGAGATCATCCGGCTGGGCACGCTGGCGCTGCGCAGCTTCGACCTGGTGGCCACCATGCAGCCAGCGATGGAGAAGCTGTCCCAGCGGACCGGGGAGACGGTCAACCTGGCCGTCCCCGACGGCGCGGACGTGCTCAACGTGGCCGAGGTCCCCAGCACCTACATCCTGTCCTCCTCCGGCGGCTGGATCGGCCGCCGGACCCGGCCGCACGCGGTCGCCAACGGCAAGGTCCTGCTCGCCTACGGCGCCATCGGGCTGCCCAGCGTGCTGGAGCGGTACACGCCGCGGACGGTCACCAGCCTGGACGCGCTCGCCGCCGAGCTGGCCGTGGTCCGCCGTGACGGCTACGCCACCGCCGTCGCCGAGCTGGAGGAAGGGCTGGTCGCCGTGGCCGCGCCGGTGTTCGACCCGGCCGGGACCTGCGTCGCGGCCCTGTCGATCACCGGCCCCGAGTACCGGATGCTCCCCGAGACGCTGGACTCGCTCGGGCGGCTGTGCGCCAGCGCATAAGGCCCGCTGCGGCGAGAAAGTGAGCGCATCCCATGCGTGAGCACCTGCTCTACATCGGCGGAGCCTGGCGGCCCGGCAGCGGCGGCACCGCCCCGGCCATCAGCCCGTCATCCGGCGAGCAGTTCGCCACCGTCGCGCTGGCCGGCCCGCCGGAGGTGGACGAGGCCGTCGCCGCCGCCCAGGCCGCCTATCCCGGCTGGGCCGCGCTGTCCGCCTTCGAGCGGGCGGCGTGGTGCACGCGGGTCGCCGGGGCGATCGACGCGCGCAGCGGGGAGCTTGCCCACGCGCTCACCCAGGACCAGGGCAAGCCGCTCGCCGCCGAGGCGCAGGACGAGGTCAGCGAGCTGGCCGAGTACTTCCGGATGGCCGCCGAGGACGCCAAACGCCTGGCGGGCGAGATCCCGCCGTCGGTGTCGGCGGACCGCCGTGTGCTGTCCACCCGGGTCCCGCTCGGTGTGGTCGGCGTCGTCAGCCCATGGAACTGGCCCTACACCATGGGCGCGGAACTGTTCGCGCCCGCGCTCGCGGCGGGCAACGCCGTCATCTGGGTGCCCGCCCCGACCACCACCGCCTGCTGCGCGCTGCTCGCCGAGATCATCGCCGGCGAGGACACCCCGGCCGGGGTGTTCAGCTTCCTGCCCGGGCCCGGGCCGGTCGTGGGCGACGCCCTGGTCGGCCATCCCGGCGTTGGCGGGGTCGGCTTCATCGGGTCGGTCGCCACCGGCGCGTCCGTCGCCGCCCGCGCCGCGGGCAAGACCCAGCTGCTGGAACTGGGCGGCAACGGGCCGATGGTGGTGCTGGAGGACGCGGACCTGGACCTGGCGGCCGAAGCCGCCCTGGAAGCCGCCTACCTGTGCGCCGGGCAGAGCTGCACCGCGGGCGAGCGGTTCCTGGTCCATGCCGCCGTCCGGGCCGAGTTCACCGCGCGGGTCGTCGCCGCGACCAAGGACCGGGTCCGGCTCGGCGACCCGTTCGACCCCGCCACCACCATGGGGCCGCTGAACAACGAGCCGACCGCCGCCAAGTTCGCCCGGCACGTGGCCGGGGCGGTCGCCGACGGGGCGCGGGTGTGCTGCGGCGGGAGCCGGGCCAGCGGGTTCCCCACCACGCTGTTCGCCGAGCCGACCGTGCTGGACGGGGTCACCCCCGGCATGGAGATCGCCCGCGAGGAGACGTTCGGCCCGGTCGTCCCCATCATCGAGGTGGACTCGGCCGCCCGGGCGCTGGAGCTCACCAACGCCTCCCCGTTCGGCCTGACCGCCGCGGTGTTCACCGCCGACCTGGAACGCGGCCTCGCCTTCGCCGAGCAGGCGCGGGCCGGGTGGGTGAACATCAACGCCTCCACCAACCTGTGGGAGTCCCACCTGCCGTTCGGCGGCCGGTCCGGCTCGGTCAGCGGCCGCGGCCGGGTCGGCGGGCGCTTCGCCATGGAGGCGTTCACCGAGCCGAAGACCATCCTGTACCCCGCACCCCGCCACCCCGCTCCCCGTTACCCCGCACCGGGGCGGGGCGGCTGATCCCGCCGGCCCCGCGTTAGATCCCTCCAACCCGGAAGGCGGCGAGACCGCGGTGACCATGCCAAGCGCGCTGGAGATCTCCCGGCAGGCGACACTCAAACCGGTGGCCGAGATAGCGGCCGAGATCGGGCTGCCACCCTGGCTCATCGAGCATTACGGCGAGCACGTCGCCAAGATCGACCTCGGCGCCGTCGAGGCGCTGGCCGACCGGCCGGCGGCACGGTACGTGGTGGTCACGGCGGTCACCCCGACGCCGCTCGGCGAGGGCAAGACGACCACCACGATCGGCCTGGGCCAGGCCATGCGGGTCATCGGCAAGCGGGCCACGATCGCCATCCGGCAGGCCTCGATGGGCCCCACGTTCGGGGTCAAGGGCGGCGCCGCTGGCGGCGGGTACAGCCAGGCTGTGCCCTTCGAGCGGCTCAATCTGCACCTGACCGGCGACATGCACGCGGTCACGGCCGCCCACAACCAGCTGGCCGCCATGGTCGACAACCACCTGCACCACGGGAACTCGTTCGGCCTGGACCTGCGGAACATCAGCTGGCGGCACGTCCTGGACGTGAACGACCGGGCGCTGCGCAACATCGTCGTCGGGCTGGGATCGCACACCGACGGGGTCCCCCGGCAGAGCGGGTTCGACATCACCGCCGCCTCGGAGGTGATGGCGGTGCTCGCGCTGTCGTCGTCGCTGGCCGACATGCGGGCGCGGCTGGGCCGGATCGTCGTCGGCTACACCGATGGCGGCGAGCCGGTGACCGCCGAGCAGCTCAAGGCGGCCGGGGCGATGACCGTGATCATGCGCGACGCGATCAAGCCGAACCTGCTGCAGACCCTGGAGAACACCCCGGTGCTGGTGCACGCGGGGCCGTTCGGCAACATCGCGCACGGCAACTCCTCGGTGGTGGCCGACCTGATCGGCATCCACACCGGCGACTACCTCATCACCGAGGCCGGGTTCGGCGCCGACATGGGCGCGGAGCGGTTCTTCAACATCAAGTGCCGGGTGTCGGGGCTGGTCCCCGACGCGGCCGTGGTGGTGACCACGGTCCGGGCGCTCAAGGTGCATTCGGGGCGGCACAAGGTGGCGGCCGGGAAACCGCTGCCGGAGGCGCTGCTGGCGTGCAGCACCGACGACGTGCTGGCGGGCGCGTCCAACCTGCGCAAGCAGATCGAGAACGTGCGCCTGCACGGGGTGACGCCGGTGGTGGCGATCAACGCGATGCCGGGTGACTTTCCCTCCGAGCACGCCGCCATCGCCGAGGTGGCCGCCTCGATGGGGGTGCGCTGCGCGGTCTGCACGCATTTCGCCGACGGCGGGCGCGGCGCCGCGGAACTGGCCGAAGCGGTCGCGGAGGCGGCGGCGGAGCCCAGCTCGTTCCGCTTCCTGTACCCGGCGCAGGCGTCGATCCGGGAGAAGACCGAGGCCATCGCCCGGGGCGTGTACGGGGCCGACGGCGTGGACTGGTCGCCCGCCGCAGCAGCACAGCTGGACATCTTCGAGCGCAGCGGTTTCGGGGAGCTCCCGGTCTGCATCGCCAAGACACACCTGTCGCTGTCGTCCGATCCCGCCCTCAAGGGAGCGCCCACCGGGTGGCGGCTGCCGGTGCGGGAGGCGCGGGCCTCGGCCGGGGCCGGTTTCATCTACCTGATCTGCGGCGATATGCGGACCATGCCCGGGCTGACCTCGCACGCCGCCGCCGAGCACATCGACGTGGACGCCAACGGCCAGGTAGTGGGCCTGTCGTGACCGGCCGGAAACGCCAGCAGTTCGGTTTTCTGCCCCTCTGGGGGCAGAAAACCGAACTGCTGATGAAACCGGCCAGGCGAGCCAGGCCGTGAGCGATGAGCCCGGCGGGGAACCGGGCCCGGCGGGGGGCTACCTTGGCCTGCCCATCGGGCAGTTCCTGGACCTGCTGTCGGACACCCGGCCCGACCCGGGCGGCGGCTCGGTCGCGGCGCTGGCCGTCACCCTCGCCGCCGGGCTGTGCGTGATGACGGCGGGCCTGTCGGCCCGCCACCTGCCGCAGGCGCAGCAGCTGGCCGGGCAGGCGCGGCAGCTCCGTGACCTGGCCGCCCCGCTCCCCCAGGCCGATGCCGACGCCTACGGCGCCGTTCTCGCCGCCATCCGGACGGGAGAGGAGTCCGCGATCCAGGCGGCCCTGTCGGACGCGTGCGCGGTGCCGATGCAGGTGACCGGGATCGGGGCGGGGGTGGCGGCGATCGCGGCCGCGATCGCCGCCGGGGGCAACCCGGCCGTGCGCGGCGACGCGATCACGGCCGCGCAGCTGGCAGCGGCCGGCGCCCGCTCAGCGGCGGCGCTGGTGCGGATCAACCTCGCCGACGCGGCCGGCGACGGCCGGCCCGCCCACGCCGGGCAGCTAGCCGCCGAAGCTACCCGCCTCGCCGCGACAGCCGACGACACCGCCCGCTGAGCCCGCCTGCCTCACGCCGAGCCTGGCCACCCCCGGCGTGGTCGATTGGGGTCGCTACAGCAGCCCAAATCGACCACGCCACCCACGCGCCAGGCGGAGCACACCGGCCATGGCGTGCCGTTAGGGGACGAGGTCGGTCCTCGGGTCTACGGGCAGGAGGAGCGGTGGGCGGGGTTTCTGGCTGAAGTTGAAGTCGGCGACCAGGTTGCCCAGGATCGGCGCGTTCTCGCGGACGTCCGGGCGCGGGTCGGGCCTGCCGTCGGTGGCCGGGTCGAGGCGCTGGCCACCCAGGAAGTCGTCCTCGATGAACTTGGCGTAGGCGTCGAATGACAGCGTCTGGTGATCGATGAACCCGCGCCGCGCGTACGGGCTGATGACGATCCCGGGAACGCGCAGGGGCGTGGCTGCCTCAGCGAGCCACCGGCCGCCCGGTCAGGGCACCGGGAAGGAGACGCTTAGCAGGCGACCACCTGGAGCGTGGCCAGGGTCGGGTCGGCCGCGTAGGCGATCCGGCCGCCGTCGGCATGCGCCGCACGCAGCGCCGCCAGTGCGTCCGCCGTGATCACCTCGCCTGGCGCGAGCACCGGGATACCGGGCGGGTAGGGCGCGATCAGCTCGGCGCTGATGCGGCCGACCGCGGCACCGGCCCCGACTGTCTCGTTCGGCGCGAAAAAAGCTTCCCGTGGCGGGAGGGCGACCTGCGGCGTCACCGTCCAGGCCGGTGAGGGCACGGGCAGGCGGGGGGTTCCGCGATGGCGCTCCACCGCGGCCACCAGGGCGGCGGTGAAGCGGGCCACCGTGGCCTCGTCGTCGGCGAGGGTGACGACCGGCACGATCAGGTCACGGTCGGCCATCTCGACCGGCATCCCGGCCGCGATCAGGTCGGCCTCGACCGCGTGGCCGTGCGCGCCGGTGCCGGCCAGCAGCACGGCCAGCTTGGTGGGCTCGACCCCCGGCCCGTCCAGGACGGCGAGCCCGGGCACCTGGGCCAGCCGCTCGCGGGCCGCCGCGACCACCGACAGCAGCCGCCCGCACAGCGCGGTGCCGTCCCGGGCCAGCAGCGCGCGGGCCGCGTCGATGCTGGCCAGGATGGCACCGGCCGGGCTGGTGGTGTGGGTGGCCTCGAACGCGCGGTTCAGCCGCGCCTGGTCCAGCCGGCCGGTCCGGGCGAGCACCAGCGCGCCCTGGGTGTAGGCGGGCAGTGCCTTGTGCGCGCTGGTCACCATCGCGTCCGCGCCGGCCGCCAGCGCGTGCGGCGGCAGGTCGGGGTGGAAACCCAGGTGGGCTGCCCAGGCGGCGTCCACCACCAGCGGCACACCCGCCTCGTGCGCCGCCTGCGCGTGGCCTGCCAGGTCCCCAGTAGTGCCCACATAGGACGGGTCGCCGAGGAACACCGCGCACGCGCCGGGATGGGCGGCCAGCGCCGCCCGCACCGTGCTCACCGCGACGGCGGCTGGCAGGCCGGTGGCCGGGTCCCGCTCGGGCAGCACCCACACCGGCCGCAGCCCGGCCAGCACCAGCCCGAGCAGCAGCGAGCGGTGCAGGCTCCGGGTGACGATCACGTCCTGCCCCGGTGAGCCCACCGCCAGCGCCAGCGCCTGGTTGCCGTGGGTGGACCCGGCGACCGAGAACCGGCACCAGTCAGCGTCCCAGAGCCGGGCGGCCCGCTGCTGCGCGTCGGCGAGCAGGACGTCGGCGTGCTTGATGGTGTCGAGCCCGCCGTAGGCCGGCACGTCGCCGGCCACCACCGCGCCGGTCAGGTCCTGGCGCTGCTTGTGCCCGGGGACGCTCATCGGGGTCAGCTCACCGGCCTGCGCCTGCGCGGTGAACCTCAGCCAGGCGTCCAGCAGCGGCGCGTCGCCGCGCAGCCCCCGCGGATCCCGCGAATCAGCCATCCACCCTCTTTCGTTGTCACGCCCGGGACGACGTCCACGCACCTGGCGTGCAAGAGTCTTACCGATCATGGTCGCTGGGCCGTCAGCCGGCTCCCTGGCCGGACGGGTGGGCCTGGCCGCTGCCGTGCCGGTAGAACTCGACGTTCTGCGGGGGCAGCGGGGTGTTGCCGAGGATGAGGTCGGCGGACTTCTCGGCGGTCATCATCACCGGGGCGTAGATGTTGCCGTTGGTGACGTAGGGCATCACCGACGCGTCCACCACCCGCAGCCCGTCCAGCCCGTGCACGGCCATGGTGGCCGGATCCACCACCGCGCCCTCGCCGGTGCCCATCTTGCAGGTGCACGAGGGGTGCAGGGCGGTTTCGGCGTCCCGGCGCACCCAGTCCAGGATCTGCTCGTCGGTGCTGACCGCGGGGCCGGGCGACAGCTCACCGGCGTTGTAGGGGGCGAAAGCCGGCTGGGACAGGATGTCGCGGGCGACCCGGACCGCCTCCGCCCACTCCCGCTGGTCGGTGGGGGTGGACAGGTAGTTGAACACCAGCGCCGGGTGCACAGCGGGGTCGGTGGAGGTGATCTTGACCGTGCCGCGCGAGTCGGAATACATCGGGCCGATGTGCACCTGGTAGCCGTGCCCGCCGGCCGGCGCGGAGCCGTCATAGCGGATGGCGATCGGCAGGAAGTGGAACATCAGGTTCGGGTAGGCCACATCGGAGTTGCTGCGCACGAACCCGCCGGCCTCGAAGTGGTTGGTCGCCCCCGGCCCGGTGCGGCCAAAGAGCCACTTGGCGCCGACCATCGGCCGGTTGCGCCACTTCAGCGCCGGGGCGACCGACACCGGCAGCCGGGACGCGTACTGGACGTACACCTCCAGGTGGTCCTGCAGGTTCTCGCCCACGCCGGGCAGGTCGGCGACCACGTCGATGCCGAGCCCGGCCAGGTGCGCGGCGCTGCCGACCCCGGACAGCTGCAGCAGCTGGGGCGAGTTGATCGCCCCGCCGCACGCGATGACCTCGCCCGCTCGCACCTCCTGCGGCGAGCCGGCGCCACGGGTGTAGGCGACGCCGGTCGCGCGCTTGCCCTCGAACAGGATCCGGGTGACGAAGGCCCGGCAGATGACCTCCAGGTTGGGGCGGCCCATCACCGGGTGCAGGTAGGCGCGGGCCGCGCTGAGCCGCCGGCCGCGGTGGATGTTGCGGTCGAAGGCGGCGAAGCCTTCCTGCCGGAAGCCGTTGACGTCGTCGGTGAGCGGGTACCCGGCCTGCTGCACCGCCTCGAAGAAGGCCTGGAAGAGCAGGCTGGTCGCCGGGCCGCGCTCCAGCACCAGCGGGCCGTCGCCGCCGCGGTACTCGTCCGCCCCGGCCAGGCAGGTCTCCATCCGCTTGAAGTAGGGCAGGCAGTGGGCGTAGTCCCAGTCGGCCATGCCCGGGTCGGCGGCCCAGCGCTGGTAGTCCAGCGAGTTGCCGCGCTGGAAGATCATCCCGTTGATGCTGCTGGAGCCGCCGAGGACCTTGCCGCGGGCGTGGTAGATCCGGCGGCCGTTCAGGTACGGCTCGGGTTCGGAGGAGTACTGCCAGTCGTAGAAGCGGCTGCCGATCGGGAACGTCAGCGCGGCCGGCATGTGGATGAACACGTCCCACGGGTAGTCGGGGCGGCCGGCCTCCAGCACGAGCACCCGGATGGACGGGTCGGCGGACAGCCTGCTGGCGAGGGCACAGCCGGCCGAGCCGCCACCGATGATCACGAAGTCGTAGCGCACCTGCGTCATCAGCCCTCCCGGACGGCCCGCCGGCCGGGTGCCTGACGGCTCCCGGCGGCGGATTCTTACCATAGTGGGAGCAAGAAGCCGAGGTCGACGGGGCCGGGAGGGTGCCGGGGGCGGTGCCATCCGCAGGCCCGATGGGGGGACTACGACCATGTTCGTTCAGATCATCCAGGGCACGGTGGCGGACCGGCAGGCCGCCCGGGCCACCATGGACCGCTGGCTGCGCGACCTGGAACCGGGCGCGGCAGGCTGGCTCGGCGGGACCTACGGGTTCACCGACGACGGAAAGCTCGTCGCCGTGGTGCGCTTCGAGTCGCCGCAGGCGGCCCAGCGCAACGCCGCCCGCCCGGAGCAGCAGGCCTGGTGGCGGGAGATGGAAGGCCACTTCACCGGCCCGGTCACCTTCCACGACTGCGCGGACACGATCATGCTGCTCGGCGGCGGGTCGGACGACGCTGGTTTCGTGCAGGTCATCCAGGGCCGGGTCAAGGACGCGGCCCGCATGCACACGCTGGCCGAGCAGTCCACCGGGCTGATCTCCCGGCACCGGCCGGACGTGCTGGGCGCGACCATCGCCATCGGCGAGGACGGTTTCTTCACCGAGACCATCGCCTTCACCTCCGAGGCGGAGGCGCGGGCGGCGGAGAAGCGCGAGGTGCCGCCCGAGGCGAGCAGGCTGCTGGCGGAGGAGATGTCGCTGATCGATGACGTCAGGTACCTGGACCTGCACCAGCCCTGGTTCGCATCGCACCGGTAGCGCGCGCCGCCGGGTAATACCGGGACACTTGCCGGTAAGGCTCCGGTCAGGCCGGGTTCAGGCGCTGCCGCTACGCTACGCAGGTTGTGACAGAACCTGAGGATCAGCCGCAAGCCGCGGCGCGCTACCGCCAGAACCGCTTCCAGCTACCGCCGGACGCGGCCGAGCTCCTGCTGATCCGGCACGGCGAGTCGGAGCCTGCCTCGATCAACGCCCCGTTCCCGCTGGTGGACGGGCGGTCCGATCCTGCGCTCTCGCCGGAAGGGCGTGAGCAGGCGCAGCAAGTCGCCGCCCGGCTGGCGGCCGCGGGCATCGGCGCGATCTACGTGACCACCCTGCGCCGCACCGCCGAAACCGCCGCCCCGCTGGCCGCCGGGCTCGGCCTGGCGCCCGTGGTCGAGGCCAGGCTGCGCGAGGTCGGCCTCGGCGACTGGGAAGGCGGCCTGTTCCGCAAGATGGTGGCGGAGGGCCATCCCACCGCCATGCAGATGTGGGCGCTGGAGACGTTCGAGGTCATCCCGGGCGCCGAGCCGTCCGCCGAGTTCGCGGACCGGGTCAGGGAGGCACTCACCCGGATTGCCGCGGCCCACCCCGGCCAGCGGGTGGCGATCTTCACCCACGGCGGCGTCATCGGCCGGGCACTCGCGCAGGCCACCGGGTCCCGGCCGTTCGCGTTCATCACCTCCGACAACGCGTCGATCTCCCGGCTGGTCGTGACCGGGCAGCGGTGGATCGTCCGTGGTTTCAACGAGACGGCGCACCTGGAGCCGGGGCCGGCAGAGCCCTAGCGTCACGCACGGCACGGCTCGACGGTGGCGGCTCAGCTCAGGTGGCGGCTCAGCTCAGGTGGCGGCTCAGCCACTCCAGGCTCGGCGCCAGCTCCCGGTTCCAGGTCCGGAAGTTGTGCCCGCCCTGGGGGATGATCAGCGAGTAGCCGCGCATGGGCGGGCGGATCTCGTGCAGGAAGGCCAGCGTCCCCGGCAGGCTCCGCTCCCCTGTCCGGCTGGAGGTCACCAGCACCGAGACCGGCGGGGCGGGCAGGTGGCGCAACCGCCAGGCCGGGCTGTTCTCGTGCCGGTAGGCGACGCTGCCACCCCACAGGTCGCGCGGGAACCGGCCGCCGTAGGCCTGGTAGTAGCCGGCCATGGACACGGCCGCGGAGAAACGGGTGGGGTACATCATCGCGAGTTTCGTCGCGCAGAAGCCGCCGGTGGAGTAGCCGACCACGCCCCAGCCGGCCGGGCTGGCCGTGACCCGGAAGGCATGCTCGACGGCCCGGGTGACATCTTGCGCGAAGAACGACTCCACCTGCGGCCCGGCCGGGATGTCGGTGCACTCGGTGTCGTAGGGGAACAGCGGCGACACGCTCAGCATGACGAACACGGTGGGCCGGATCTGCCGTGCCGCCAGCAGGCTGGCCGCGACCGACGGCAGCTCGAGCCGGGTCACGATGCCGCCCGCCACCCCTGGGTAGCCGGTCAGGGCCAGCACGACCGGGAACCGGGTGTGCCGGTAGGCGGGCTGGAAGTACTGCGGCGGCAGGTAGACGTAGCCGGGACCGGAGCTGAGCCCGGTCCGCTGGCCGGTGATCGCGATCTGCATCAGCCGGCCGGACACGGCGGGCGAGGACGGCGGGCCTGGGCGAGGCAACCCGCCGGGCGGTGCCGCCAGCGGCGCGGGCCGGCCAGCGTCTGGCAGCGGACCTGGCCGTGAGCCGTCGACCACCAGCTGCTTCGCGGGCCCCGCAGCGGCGTGCCGGGCGGAGACCGCCTGAGCTGGCTGGCTGGTGCCGAGCAGCTGGGACCAGGAATCGTAGAAGGAGAAGTAACCGTTCAGCCAGACCAGGAAGGCGGCGGTCACCAGCAGCTGGCTGACCGCGACCATGACCAGCCGGGCAGCCAGATACGGCAGCCGCCGCCTGGCCACCCGGGGCCACGCCCACACCACCGCCGCCAGCGACCCGGCGGCCACCGCCACCATCAGCCAGCCGAATACCCCGCTGGTCAGGCCCATCTAGGGCACTCTCCCGCTCATGACGGTGACCGCAGCGCATGGCTGACCCAGTCCAGGACCGGTGCCAGCGGCATCGGGCCGGCTGCCAGCCGGGCCGATGCCACCGTCATCGGTGGGCGCACCAGCGACCCGAACTCGCGGGCCCGCCCGGGCCCGGCGAACAGCACCCGGACCGGCGGCTGCGGCCAGTACCGCAGCCGCCAGAGCAGGTTGTCCTGCCGGCGGACGAGGGGGCCCGCGCCGGAGCCGGCGCTGCCGGGCGGTGCGGCGTAGGTCCCGGGCGGTGCCACCGCGACCCCGAACGGGCCGGCCGGCGCGGTGGCGAGCTGCAGGGCGCAGTAGCCGCCGCCGGTGCCACCCAGCACCGCCCATCCCGACGGCGCGGTGGCGACCCGGTAGGCATGCGCCAGTGCCTGCGGCAGATCCTGGGTGAAGAACGTGGCGGCCTGCGGGCCGCCGGGCACATCCAGGCAGCCCCGGCCACTGCGCCGGGCGACCGAAGGCGGCAGCACGGTGATGAGCGCGGGAGCCATCCGGCCCGCCCGCATCTGGGCGGTCGCCGTCGCGGCGACCTGCGGCGCGCTGTAGAGGCCGGTGCGGCTCGCCGCCTGGCTGGAGATGACCACGATCACCGGCAGCGGATGCGGCACCCGCTGGTATCCGGGCGGCAGGTAGACGTAACCGCGGACCTTGATCCCGGACACCGGCCCGCTGAACTGGACCGTCACCACCTGCCCGGCACCCGGGCCGGCCCGCTGCGCCGGTCCGCTGGCGCCCCGCGCCGTTCGTGCCCGGTGGGCGGTCCCGGCGCCGGGCACCGTCACCAGTGACGACGGCTGGGCGCTTGCGGGCTGCCCGCCCTGGTGCCCGACGGCGACGATCGCTCCAGCGACCCGGTTGGTTCCCAGCAGGTCGGACCAGGACGAGTAGAACTCATAGGTCCGGTTGACCGAGACGAAGACCATGCCGAGCACGCTGACCTGCAGGGCGCCGAGCATGGCGATCCGCAGCAGCACGAAGGTGACGCCACGCCGTGCCAGCACGGGCCACAGCCACAGCATGCCGCCGAGCAGGCCGGCCGCGGCGGCTGCCAGCACGGTCATCAGCAGCTGGCTCCGCGGGCCCACCCGGCCACCTCCCTGCGCTGCTCACACCGCAGGGCACGTCCGGGGGCCCCACGCTCACCAGGACAAACGCTCAAGAGCGGGCGTGGTTGGCCGGCCTAGAGTAAGGGTTTCGTCATGTTTTGTCCTTTTAAGCGGCCCGTGGGCCTACTGCTGGGGTCAGCGAGGCCTACGAGGCCAGCGAGGCGAGCAGGTCGCCGTGCTCGGCCACCCGCTCCAGCACGTCGTCGCTGGTGAACGACAGGTCGCTGGGACTGGTGCAGCTCTCCACCTCAGCCCAGGTGACCGGCGTGGACACGGTCGGGCGGGGCATGGCCCGCAGCGAGTACGGCGCGACGGTGGTCTTGGCGGCGTTGTTCTGGCTCCAGTCGATGAGCACCTTGCCCGGGCGCAGCGTCTTGCTCATCCTGGACACGGCCAGGTCCGGGTGCGCGCGTTCCACCCGCTCGGCCAGGTCCAGCGCCAGGCTGCTGGCCTCCTCCGAGGTGTACCCGGATATGGCGGCGACCAGCTGCATGCCCTTGCCGCCCGAGGTCTTGGCCAGCGGCTCGATCCCGTGCTCGACCAGCAGCGGCCGGAGCAGCTGCGCGACCACGCAGCACTCGACGATCGTCGCGGGCGGCCCGGGGTCCAGGTCGAACATGAGCAGGTCCGGCTCGCTGGCGTAGGGAAGCCGCCACATCGGGGTGTGCAGCTCCAGGCCGGCCAGGTTGGCGGTCCAGATCAGCGTCGGCAGGTCCTGCACCACCAGGTAGAGCACCGTCTCCCCGCGCGAGCGTGAGCCGGGCGAGGGCAGCCGCGCGGTCGGCACCCAGCTGGGCCGGTGGGCCGGGGCATGCTTGGCGTAGAAGTACTCGCCGTCCACCCCGTCCGGATACCGCTTGAGCGTGAGCGGCCGCCCAGCCAGGTGGGGCAGCAGCACCGGCGCGATGCGCAGGTAGTAGTCGATCACCTGGGCCTTGGTGAAGCCTGTCTCCGGGTAGAGCACCTTCCCGAGATTGGTCAGGATCAGCTTGCGGCCCTCGACCTCGACCGGCACCTTCTCCGGTTCCGCACTCACCAGCGCTCACCTCGGTGTCCCGCTACCCACCCCCCGATCAGGCAAAACGAAGCACAGCGCGGCCACCCACCGATGTGCCGGCCACCGGACCCTGCCCTCGATCAGCTACGGGTGCCCGGATCGCTAGCCGGACCGGCCATAGTCGTCGTCCAGCCGGACGATGTCGTCCTCGCCGAAGTAGTCCCCGTCCTGGACTTCGACGAACACCAGCGGGTCCGGTCCGGGGTTCTCGATCCTGTGCGCGCGGGAACAGCCCCCATCGGCTACCCCAGGCCGGTGTGCTCGCGCAGGTAGGGCAGCGGCATGGCCGGGTCGGGTGAGTCGATCTCCCGGGCGAGGCGGTGCCCGTCGAAGATCGCCTCCGGCAGCAGCCGGGGCGCGACCGCGTCACCGATCCGGTACAGCGCGCCAATCCCGGCCGCCGCCAGCGCCGCCGGGTCGCTGGCGAGCTCCTGGTACAGCGCATCGTCGGATGCCTGCTGGGTGACGAGAACGACGGCGTCGCAGCCCGCTGACCAGGCCTCGCCGTACCGGTCATAGCCGTTCACCGACCACGCCGGCCCGCCGCCCGCCGGCTCGCCGCCCCCGGGCACAGGCCCGCCACCGCCCGCCGGCGCCGGGGCGGGCTCGATCGCGGTGATCGTCGTCGCGTGGGTGACCCTCACCCCCGCCCGGTGCAGGTGGGCGCGGAGCATCTCCCCCTCCAGGGTTTCGTCGCTCACCGGCGAGAGCACGGCGAACGTGGTCACCACATGCACCTCGTACCCCTCGCCGGCCAGCAGTTCGGCCACCCCCGGCGCGACGTAGTAGCCGTCGGTGTCGTACACGATCACCCGCCGCCCCGGTGGCCGCCTGCCCGCGACCGCGACCTGCTCCGGCGTGAGCACGTGCGGCAGTGACGGGCCGGCGCCGGGCATCGGCGACGCATGCCCGGGCTGCACCCCGTCCCCCCGCCAGGACGACCCGGTCGCGATGATCACCAGCTCCGCGCCGTAGCCCAGCACGTCCGCCGCCCCGAGCCGCCGCCCGGTGATCACCTCCACCCCGGGCAGCCGGTCCAGCTGGACAGCGCGCCAGTCGATGATCCGCCCCCAGTCACCCAGCCCCGGCAGCCGCCGGGTCCAGCGCAGCCTGCCGCCGATCTCCGGCTCCGCCTCCACCAGGTGGACCGCACCGAACCCGCGGCGGCCCAGCACAACGGCGCATTCCAGCCCGGCCGGCCCGGCGCCGACGATCAGCACCGGCCGGGACCCACCCGCCGCGGGCACGAACTTCTCCGGGTGCCAGCCCCGCCGGAACTCCTCCCCGGCCGTGGCGTTCTGCACGCAGCCGACGTGCCGGAACGTCTCCTCCCGCAGGATGCACAGGTTCGACCCGGTGCACTCGCGGATCTCGTCCAGCCGCCCCTCGGCGATCTTGCGGGGCAGGAACGGGTCGGCGATCGCCTGCCGGGCCGAGCCGATGAGATCGACCGCGCCGGACCTGATCACCTGCGCCATCAGGTCCGGGCTGGAGTAGCGGCCCACGGCCACGACCGGCTTGGCGGTCGCCTCCCGGACCCGGTGCGCCCACACCCGCTGGTGCCCCTCCGGGTAGTAGCGCGAGGTCCCGGAGTCCTCCGGCCAGGTGCCCACCGTCACGTCCCACAGGTCGACGAGGTCGTCGGCCATGGCGATCAGGGCCAGCATGTCGTCCACCTCGATGCCGGGCAGCCCCTCCGCCCCGGGCACGCCCGAGTTTCCGTGCACCGCGATCCGGGTCGCGACCGCACAGTCAGCCCCGACCGCCGAACGCACCGCGGCCAGGGTCTCCAGCCAGAACCGGCCCCGGTTGGCCAGGCTGCCGCCGTAGCCGTCGGCCCGCCGGTTCGTCACCGCCGACAGGAACTGGGTCATCAGGTAGCCGTGCGCCCCGTACACGTACACGATGTCGAACCCCGCGTCGGCGCCGAACCTGGCCGCGCGGACCCAGTCCCGCTGCACGCGGGCGATGTCATCGGCGGTCATCTCCTTGGCCAGCCCGCCCCACTGGAGCTCCGACGCCACCTGGCTGGGGGCCAGCCGGACCGACCGCGACACCCCGTTCGGGCTGGCCGCGCCGCCGTGGAACAGCTCCAGCCCGGCCAGTGACCCGTGCGCGTGGATCGCCTCGGCGGCCAGTGCCAGTGCCCGGGCGTCGGCCGCCGACCACAGCTCCGCGGCGATCGCCGGGACCTCGTCGGAGTCCGGCGAGACCGGCGCGTACTCCACGCACACGCCGCCCCACCCGCCTTCGGCCTTGACAGCGCGGAACGCCGCCTGGGTCCGGGGCCGGCCGGACCCGAACCCGGTCGCGTGCGGCACCTGGTAGAAGCGGTTGGGCAGGGTCTTCGGGCCGATCGTCACCGGCTCGAACAGGACGGCGTGCCTAGCGTCCACAGCTGCCGCCGGTCACCACGGGGCCGCCGGTCACCACGGTGCCGCTCACCACGGTGCCGCTCACCACGGGGCCGCCGGGACCGCGTTGTCGCCCACATGATCCTCCTCGGCACTGCCGGCGGTGTCCGTTGATCGCTACCACCAGGCAGCGCCCGCGGGCAAGGGGCCGAGGGCAGGACAATCCAGGCCTTTCGCGCAGGTTCAACCGGACCGCAGCGCGGGAAGGCCCCAAAGGGGGTGTAACGCCCGGCCGATCAGTCACCCCGCCGGTCGCCGGGTAGGTGAATGGACCTGCTTGTCCACGACGACGTGGCCGGCGACCAGGCCGCGAACCTTGCGCTGGAGGAAGCGCTCGCCCGCGCCGGGCCGCCCTCCCCGGTACTTCGGATATGGCAGAACGCATGCTGTGTCGTACTCGGGCGGGCACAGCGAGCCGCCCGGGAGGTGAACCTGGCCGCCTGCGCGGCCAGCGGCGTGCCGGTCCTGCGGCGTGCCAGCGGCGGCGGCACCGTCTACCAGGACCTGGGCATTCTCAACCTCAGCCTGGCCGCGCCCGGCCGCGACCGCGGGCTCGCCGCTGGCCTGGCTGAGCTGGTCACCGCGGTCGCCGCCGGGCTCGGGCTGGCGGCCCGCGCCGGGGACCGCGGGGTTTTCGTCGGGCCCGCCAAGGTGTCCGGCCTGGCCAGCCAGGTCACCAGGGACGGGTCGCTGGCGCATGCCACGCTGCTGGTCACGACCCCGGCCAGCCGGGTCGGCGCCTTTCTCAGCCCCGCCCCGGACGACCCCCATCCCGCCGATTCCCGCCGCAGCCCCGTGGCTGCGTTGCGCGAACTGGGGTGTGAGGTCAGCGTGGCAGCGACGCGCGCTGCCGTGCTGGCGGAGGCGGCGCGGCGTTACGGCCCGCTGGCACAGCGGCCCCTGACGCAAGCGGAGCGCAGCTGGCAGGAACGGCTGCTGGCCGAGCGCTACCGCATCGGCTCATGGCATATGTCGGGACGGACGAAGGAGGCACAGTGGACGACAAGACCCGCCTTGACCTGTACCGGGTGATGGTGCTCAGCCGCACCTACGAGGAGGCGATCCTCCGCGACTACCATGCGGACAAGAAACCCGCCTGGGACATCGGCGCCGGGCTGCTGCCCGGCGAGATGCACCTGTCGGCCGGGCAGGAACCGGTCGCGGCCGGCGTGTGCGCGCACCTGCGCACCGACGACGCGGTGACCGCGACCCACCGGCCGCACCACATCGCCATCGCGCATGGCGTGGACCTGGACAAGATGACCGCCGAGATCTTCGGCCGCGTGGACGGGCTGGGCCGGGGGCGGGGCGGGCACATGCACCTGTTCGACCCGCACACCCACTTCTCCTGCTCGGGCATCATCGCCGAGGGGCTGCCACCCGCGCTGGGGCAGGCGTTCGCGTTCAAGCGGCGTCCGGGCAACCGGGTGGCGGTCGCGTTCACCGGCGAGGGCGCGGCCAACCAGGGCGCGTTCCACGAGTCGCTGAACCTCGCCGCCCGCTGGAACCTGCCGGTGGTCTTCGTGGTCGAGGACAACGACTGGGCGATCTCGGTGCCGCGCGACGTCTCCACGGCCATCAGCTCCAATGCTGACCGCGCCGCCGCCTACGGCATCCCCGGCCAGCGGATCGAGGACAACGACGTGGAGGCGGTGTACACGGCGGCCGGTGACGCGGTCGCCCGGGCCCGCGCCGGGGAGGGGCCGACCCTGCTCGAAGTGCACACGCTGCGGCTGTGGGGCCACTTCGAGGGCGACGCCCAGGGCTACCGCCCCGAGCTGGCCGATGTTCCCGGTCACGACCCGATTCCCGCCTACGAGCACCGGCTGACCCAGGCCGGCATCCTCGACGCCGCCGCGGTCAAGACCATCAAGGACGAGGCATCCGCCCGGGTGGAGAAGGCGTTCGCGTTCGCCAAGGCCAGCCCAGTCCCCGCGCCCGAGACGGCGCTCGATTACGTCTTCGCGTGAAGGGAGCAACCCAATGAGCGCTACTGACACCACAGCCACCGCGGCCGGCGCCCCGGCCGCGCGCAGGCTCACCACCGCCCGTGCCCTGGCCGAGGGGATCGGGCAGGAAATGGAGCGCGATGACAACGTCGTCGTGCTGGGCGAGGACATCGGGGCATATGGCGGCATCTTCGGGTCGACCGGCGGGCTGCTCGAGAAATTCGGCCCGGAGCGGGTGCTGGACACGCCGATCTCGGAGACCGCGTTCATCGGCCTCGGCATCGGCGCGGCGGTCGAGGGGATGCGGCCGATCGTCGAGCTGATGTTCGTCGACTTCTTCGGCGTGGCCATGGACCAGATCTACAACCACATGGCGAAGATCCACTTCGAGTCCGGCGGAAACGTCAAGGTGCCGATGGTGCTGATGACCGCGACCGGCGGCGGCTACGGCGACGCCGAGCAGCACTCACAGTGCCTGTGGGGAACCTTCGCGCACCTGCCGGGGATGAAGGTGGTCGTGCCGAGCAACCCGGCCGACGCCAAGGGCCTGATGATCGCCGCGATCCGGGACGACAACCCGGTGGTCTACATGTTCCACAAGGGCATCATGGGGCTGCCGTGGATGGCGAAGAATCCGCGTTCGGTCGCGCACGTGCCGGAGGAGGCCTACGAGACCCCCATCGGGAAGGCGGCGGTGGTCCGGCCGGGCAAGGACGCCACCGTGGTCACCTTGTCCCTGTCGGTGCACCACGCGCTCGACGTCGCCGAGAAGCTGGCGCCCGACGGGGTGGACCTGGAGGTGATCGACCTGCGCAGCCTGGTGCCGCTGGACACCGCGACGATCCTGTCCTCGGTCGCCAAGACCGGGCGGCTGCTCATCGTCGATGAGGACTACCAGTCGTTCGGGCTGTCCGGGGAGATCGCGGCGCGGGTCGTGGAGACCGACCCGGGCCTGCTGCGGGCGCCGCTGCGCCGGGTCGCCGTGCCGGACGTGCCGATCCCCTACGCCAGGTCGCTGGAGCGCGCGGTCCTGCCGACCCCGGAGCGGATCGAGGCCGCCGTACACGACCTGGTCAAGGCCTGAGCATGGCCGAAGTCCTGTTTCCCCAGCTGTCGGAGCGCGAGCCCGACGCCGAGGGGGTGCTCGCCACCTGGTTCGTCGGCGACGGCGACCAGGTGGCGAGCGGGCAGCTGATCGGCGAGGTGATGGTGGAGAAGGTGTCCGGCGAGGTGCTGGCTCCCACGGCAGGGCAGGTGCACCTGCTGGTCGGCGAGGACCAGACAGCCCGCCAGGGCGAGGTGATCGCCAGGGTTGACTAGCGGCCGGATCAGCCGCCTGGTTCCGGTGGCTTCTTCGCCCGGCTGGGGGCGACCCGGGGCGGCTCTCCGGGCTGCTTGGGGTAGACCGGTGGCCAGGGCGCATCCAGCAGGCCCCGCGCCTGGTCCTGCGCGCTCATCACCAGCAGCGGTTCCAGCGACTGGGGCTGGTCGTTGATGGCGACCCACGGGTCGCCGGCCGTCTCCAGCCGGGCGGGCAGGGAGGCGATCGTGAACTGGTCCGGCTCGATGCCGTCGATCTCGTCCCAGCTGAGCGGGGTCGACACCTGGGCGCCAGAACGCGCCCGGACCGACCAGGCGCCGAAAACCGTCTTGTGCGGCGCGTTCTGGTTGTAGTCCACGAACACCCGGGCCTCGCGTTCCTCCTTCCACCAGGCGGCCGTGATGAGGTCCGGCCGGCGCCGCTCCAGCTCCCGGGCGGCGGCCACGGCGGCGGCCCGGACCTGGTAGGAGTCCCAGCGCGGCTGCAGCCGGACGTACACGTGCAGGCCCCGGCTGCCGGTGGTCTTGGGGTAACCGGTGATGGCGAGCTCGGCGAGCAGCCGCCGCAGCTCGTGGGCGGCCTGGCGGATGTGGGTGAAGCCCACGCCAGGGCTCGGGTCAAGGTCGAACCGCAGCTCGTCGGTGTGACCGGGGTCGGCCGCCAGGTAGGGCCAGACGTGGAAGCCCAGGCAGCCCAGGTTGACCGCCCACAGCACGTGGTCCAGGTCGGCGGCGACCAGCGCCTGCGACGTGGTGCCGTTGGGGGTGGACACCGTCGTGGTCGTCAGCCAGTCAGGGCTGCTGCTGGGTACCCGTTTCTGGAAGAAGGATTTCCCGCCCGCGCCGTCCGGATAGCGCTCGAGCAGCACGGGACGGCCACCCATCGTCCGCATCAGCGGCTCAGCGACCCGCAGATAGTGGTCGGCGAGGTCGCCCTTGGTCTCGCCCCGCTCGGCGAAGAGCACCTTGTCGGGGTGGGTGATCAGGCCGCTCGCCATGGCGCCTCAGCCTAGCGGTGACCAGCAGCAGGGCTTAAACTTCGACCTCCCGCAGGCGCTGATCGCCGTCATCGCGGCTTCGGGGTGGTCCTGCCCCAGTAGCCCGCATGCCGGCCTGTGCCGGGCGGGGTGAACGTGGGTACCGGGGTAGGTAGAAAGCCAACGCGAGGGGGTACCGGGGACGCGGCGTGGGCCGCTGTCCCCCTGGACGGGGTGAATACCTGGCGGCTCGTCTACGACGACTTCGTGCCGGAAGAGGAAGGCCGGCGCGAGGCACTGTGCACCCTGGGCAACGGTTACCTGGCCACCAGGGGCGCCGCCCCCGAGTCCACCGCCGACGACGTGCACTACCCGGGCACATACCTGGCCGGCTGCTACAACCGGCTGCGGGACACCCTGAACGAGGAGACGGTCGAGAACGAGAGCCTGGTCAACGTTCCCAACTGGCTGCCGCTGAGCTTCCGCGCCGGGGACGGCGCCTGGTTCCGCCTGGCGGACATGACCGTGCTCGACTACAAGCAGGAACTCGACCTGGGCAGCGGCATCCTGATCCGGGTGGTCCGGTTCCGGGACAGCGTCGGGCGCACCACCCGGCTGGCCCAGCGGCGTTTCGTGCACATGGAGTCCGAGCACCTGTGCGGGCTGCAGACCACGCTGGTGGCCGAGGACTGGTCCGGGCGGCTCGAGGTGCGCTCCGCGCTCGACGGCACGGTGGAGAACACCGGCGTCGAGCGCTACCGCAAGCTGTCCTGCCGGCACCTGCGCCCGCTGCGGGCCGAGTCACCGAGCCCCGAGACCCTGCTGCTGGTCACCGAGACCACCCGGTCCCACATCCGGATAGCCCAGGCGGCCAGGACCCGGGTGCTGGCCAGGGGGGAGATCGTGGCGGCCGGGCGGACCGCGACGCTGGACCTGGGCTGGGCCAGCCAGGACCTGGTCCTGGACCTGGAGCCGGGCGGGACGGTCACGGTCGACAAGGTGGTGGCCGTCTTCACCTCGCGTGACCGCGCGATCTTCGAGCCCGCCCAGGCCGCGCTGAGCACGCTGGGCCGGGCGCCCGGCTTCGACGAGCTGCTGGAGCGGCACACCCGGGCGTGGGCCCGGCTGTGGAAACGGTCCCAGATCCAGATCGGGAACGTGGAGACGATCCAGGTGATCAGGCTGCATCTGTTCCACGTGCTGCAGACGGTCTCCGAGCACAGCGTCGAGCACGACGTGGGGGTCCCAGCGCGCGGGCTGCACGGCGAGGCGTACCGGGGCCACATCCTGTGGGACGAGCTGTTCGTCTTCCCGATCCTCAACCTGCGCCTGCCGCTGATCACCCGGAGCCTGCTGCACTACCGGTACCGGCGGCTGCCGGAGGCCCGCTGGGCGGCCAGCCAGGAAGGGTACGCGGGGGCGATGTTCCCCTGGCAGTCGGGCAGCGACGGCCGCGAGGAGAGCCAGCTCGTCCACCTCAACCCGGTGTCGGGCCGGTGGGTACCCGATGCCAGCCGCCGGCAGCGGCACATCGGGCTCGCCGTGGCCTACAACGTCTGGCAGTACTACCAGGCCACCCACGACGACGAGTTCATGAGCCACTACGGCGCCGAAATGATCCTGGACATCGCCCGGTTCTGGGGCAGCATCGCCGTCTACGACCACGGGCGCGACCGGTACGTCATCCGCGGCGTCATGGGGCCGGACGAGTTCCACACCGGGTACCCCGGCGCACCAGACGACGGCGTGGACAACAACGCCTACACCAACGTCATGGCGGCGTGGGTGCTGCTGCGCGCGCTCGACGTGCTGGCGATGCTGCCGAAGGAGCGGCGGGACGAGATCACCGGGCCGCTCGGCCTGGAGCCCGGGGAGACCCGCCGCTGGGGGGAGATCTCCCGCAAGATCTTCGTGCCCTTCCACGCGGACGGGATCATCAGCCAGTTCGAGGGTTATGAGGATCTGGCCGAGCTCGACTGGCAGGACTACCAGGAACGGTTCGGCGACATCCAGCGGCTGGACCGGATCCTGGAGGCCGAGCACGACTCACCCAACCGGTACAAGGCGTCCAAGCAGGCGGACGTGCTCATGCTCTTCTACCTGCTGTCCGCCGACGAGCTCAGCGAACTGCTCGAGCACCTCGGCTACTCCTGGAATCCGGGCACGATCCCCCGCACGATCGAGTACTACCTGGACCGCACCACTCACGGCTCGACCCTGAGCGCGGTGGTGCACGCGTGGGTGCTGGCCCGGGCCCACCGTCACCGGGCACTGGACTACTTCATCGAGTCGCTGCTCAGCGACGTGGCCGACATCCAGGGCGGCACCACCGCGGAGGGCATCCACCTCGCCGCGATGGCCGGTTCGGTGGACGTGCTGCAGCGCTGCTTCGCCGGAGTGGAGGTCCGCGGGGACACGCTGTGGCTCAACCCGTACTGGCCGGCCGAGCTGGGGGTGCTGGAGTTCTCGATCCGCTACCGGGGGACCGCCCTCACCCTGCACATCGCCGGGCGGACGGTGCGGGTCAGCGCCGGCGACGGGGAGCGCCCACCGATCCGGCTGAGCTGCCACGGCAGGGTGACCATCCTGCGGCCGGGCGAGGCTGTCGAGCTGCCGTTCCTGGACGGCTGAGACCGGGCGGCGGCCCGGGCTCACCCCGCCCGGGTGATGCGCCAGGCCGCGTGCGGCTGCCGGCCTCCGGCGGGCAGGCCAGGACCAAAGCCCCTGCCCCCAGGCCCGGCACCGGCGCGATGGTGGCATCAGGGGACGGCCGCGCGGCGCGCGGCGCCGCTGGCCGTGCCGCATCCGGCCACGTCGGGGGCTGCCATGGGGATCGCACGCCGCATCGCGGAACTTTACGAGATCAGGCTCAACGCTCTGCTGGACCGGGTGGAAGACCCCCGGGAGATGCTCGACTACTCCCACGCGCAGCAGCAGGATCTGCTGCGCACGCTGCGCCAGCAGCGGGCCGACGTCATGGCCGCCCGCAACCTCGCCGCAACGCGGGAGGGGCAGCTGCAGCAATCCGCGGACAAGCTGGAGGCCGAGGCGGAGCAGGCGGTCGCCGCCGACCGGGAAGACCTCGCCCGGCAGGCCCTGGCCTGGCGGGCCGCCATCCTCACGCACATGGACGACCTGCGGGCCGAGCAGGTGGCGCTGGATGGCGACGAAGCGGTGCTGGCCGCCAGTGAGCAGCGGCTGCGGCGGACGATCGAGGCGTTCGGGGTCCACAAGGAGATCATCAAGGCGCACTACACCGCCGCGAAGGCCACCGCCAGCGTGAGCCAGGTGGTCGGCGGCGCCCACGAGGAGATGGGTGAGGTGGCGCTGGCCACCCGCCGGGCCGAGGAGACAACGGCCCGGCTGCAGGCACGGGCACACGCGCTGGATGAGCTGCTCAGTGACCCTGGCCAGCAAGCCGTCCTGCCCACCCTCAGCCCGGACCAGATCCAGGAGCAGCTCGACGCCGTCACCACCAAGGCCGGCATCGACGCCGAGATCGCCCGGATCAAGGACCAGCTGGCGGCCGGCACCGACAGCAAGCCCGGCGGCCCAGCGGGCAGATGAGCTTCCGCCGCGGATCTGGCGGGAGACGGAGACAGAAGGAGGAAGACCATGGCAAAGCTGGCACGCCGCCAGGGTTCGGTGATCCCGGACATGCTCGAATGGCTGGACTCGCCGTGGGCGACGTTGCTGCCGTTCGGGCCGAACCAGACCTTCCGGGTCGAGGACTACGTTGCCGATGACCAGTACGTCATCCGCGCCGAGCTGCCGGGCGTCGATCCCGCCAAGGACATCGAGGTGACGGTCACCGACGGGACGCTGACGATCCACGCGGAGCGGCACGAGGAGCACGAGGAACCCCATCGCTCCGAGTTCCGTTACGGTTCGTTCGACCGGTCGGTCACCCTGCCCCAGCGGGCGGACACCGCCCACGTCAAGGCGCAGTACGACAAGGGCATCCTGGAGGTCCGGGTGCCGGTGGGGCAGGCCAAGGCGGAAGGCCGCCGGATCAAGGTCGAGCCCGCCGACTGACAGCCCGCACTGCCCGCGCCTGACCGGTACCGCTATCCCGCGGCCGCCCGGCGGGCCCGGTATGCCGCGACGTGCTGCCGGTTACCGCAGGTACGGCTGTCGCAATAGCGGCGGGACCGGTTGCGGGACAGGTCCACGAACACCGCCCGGCAGGTGGGTGAGGCACAGCTGCGGGCACGGTCGCCCTCACCCGCCACGACGAGGTCGGCGAGGGACATCGCGAAGTGGGCGGCCATCCGGTCCGCCAGCGGGGCCGCCGGCCGCGACACGTGAATGTGCGGCCCGCGGCCGTCGTGCGCCACGATCTGCGGGACCGCGCCGGTCTGCGCCAGGAGCGCGTTCAGCATCGCGACGGCCGCCTCTTCGTCGCCGGCCTCGCAGGCTGTGACCACCGCGTCCAGCCGTGCCCGGTGCGCGCGCAGCCGGGCGACGTCCGGCGGCCCGGCGGGCCGCCCATGGAACGCATAACGATCCCCGAGCGACTGCACGTCGGCCACCGTGCGCAAGCCGTCGCCGGATCCGGACCGGCCGGTGTTGATCAGTTCGGCGCAGGCCGTGAGCCCCTCCAGCAGGTCAGCACCAAAACTACTTTGACTCCTGACGGCCCGTTCTCGTAGGGTTAGCGCCATGTCAGCACCGTATGCGAGAACGGTCATGACAGGCAAAGACCCGGCCCGGGGTGGCGCCGGCCCCGGGGCAGCCGGTTCCCCAGACGGCGGTTCCCCAGACGGCGGTTCCTCGGACGGCGGTTCTCCGGCTGGCCCGGGCATGCGGGCAGACGGCCACCGCCGGGCGCTGGCCGCGGCTGGCCTCGGCGCGGCCTGCATCTCCGCGTCGGCGGTCCTGATCAAGCTGGCAGGTACCGGCACCGCCACTGCCGCGTTCTACCGCTGCTTCCTCGCGCTGCCCGCGCTCGCCGTGCTGGCCGTGGCCGAGCAGCGCCGCCGCGGGCCCCGCCGCCCGCGCGCACGCGCGGGCGCGTTCGCGGCAGGCGTGTTCCTGGCGGTCGATCTGGTGCTGTGGAACCACGCGATCGCCGACGTCGGGGCCGGCGTCGCCACCGTGCTGGGGAACCTCCAGGTGCTGTTCGTGACCGGCGTGGCCTGGCTGGTGCTGCGGGAGCGCCCGGACCGCCGGTTCCTGCTCGCACTGCCGGTGGTCATGACCGGCGTGGTGCTGGTGTCCGGCCTGGCCGGCGCGGGGACAGGCGGCAGCCACCCGCTGGGCGGAATCGTCTACGGGGCCGGGACCTCCCTCGCCTATACGGCGTTCCTGCTCATCCTCCGCCAGACCTCGGTCGGGACCCCGCATGTCGCGGGGCCGCTCGCCGATGCCACCGCCGGTGCGGCGCTCGGCTCCCTGCTGCTCGGCCTGGCGTTCGGCGGCCTGCAGCTCGACGTGCCGTGGCACTCCCTGCGCTGGCTGCTGGTGGTGTCGGTGACCAGCCAGACCCTGGGGTGGCTGCTGATCACCTCCTCGCTCCCGGGGCTGCCCGCCGCCGTGTCCTCGCTCCTGCTGCTCCTGCAGCCGGTCGCCGCGATGGGCCTGGCCGCCGTCGTGCTGGGCGAGCGGCCCAGCCTGCCGCAGGCGGCCGGGGCCGTGCTGGTCTGCGGCGGCGTGCTGGCGGCGACCCGGACCACCGGCCGCAGGCCGCAGCCAGACCGGCAGGCCCCGGCCGGGGCCTAGGTCCGCCTTGCTTGACCCTGCCCTTGGGGCATGCACGAAGATCGGGCGCGTGGAGGACGATCCCGCGGCAGCGCATCGCCGTACCGGGGCTGACGTCCGTGGTGCCCGCTGTCGGCGCACAAGCGCGGGGTCTGTCGGCGCGGTACGCGGGTCTGTCGGCGCGATGGTCCGGCCACGATCGAACGTCCAGCCGCAAGCAGGCGCCAGGAGATGACTAGATCGCGGCCGGGCCGATGGGTCCCACCTACGTATCGACTACGGGCAAGAAGCGGACGCGGCGATCTGGCGCCCCGGTATCTTGCCGCCCATGACCGGCATATGGCCCTTTGTCGGCCGGGCCGATGAACTCGCCCGGGCCGGGGCACTGCTGCGGGCCGATGCCGGGCTGGCCCTGGTGGGCGAGGCCGGCATCGGGAAGACGGCCCTGGCCCGCCAGATCATCGCGCAGGCGGCGGAGGACGGCGCCCGCACCGGGTTCGTGGAAGGGCAGACGGCATCCAGCCAGATCCCGTTCGAGGTGTTCGCCGGCGTGCTCGGCGACGCGGGCGGCGACCAGCCCCCGGTCCACCCGGCCGAGGTCGCCCGGCGGATTCCGGCCGCGCTCGGGGCCAGGGCTGGTGAGCGGCTGGTCCTGGGTGTGGACGACGCCCACCTGCTCGACGACTCGTCGGCACGGGTGCTGCTGGCGCTCGCATCGGAGCACGCCGCGACGGTGGTGATGACCATCAGCCAGCCGGCCGGGCCGCCGGAGGCCGTCCAGCGGCTGTGGCGGGACGGGCTGTGCGAGCGGCTGGACGTGCCGGCGATGTCAGCCGAGGACGTGCAGTCACTGCTGGAGGCCGTGCTCGCAGGGCCGGTCGACCCGCGCACGTCCCGCATGTTCGCTCACCGCGCGCAGGGCAACTGCCTGCTGCTGCGGGAACTGGTCACGGCCGCGATGGCCCGGTCCGCACTCGCCGAGCGGGACGGCGTCTGGTACCTGGCCGGAGAGCCGCCCCTGAGCAGCGGGGTCCGCGAGATTGTCGCGGCCCGGCTGGCCGGGGTCGGCGACGGCCAGCGGGCCGCCATCGAGATCATCGCCGCCGGCGAGCCGCTGTCGCTCACGCTGGCGGCCCGGGTCGTCGGCGAGCCCATGCTGGAGCGGATCGAGACCGCCCGGCTGGCCGCGGTCCGGGACGGGCTCGGCGGCCCGGAGGTCGCCATGGCGCACCCGCTGTACGGCGAGGTGATCCGCGCCGACATGCCCCGGCTGCGGCTGCGCCGGCTGCGGCTGAACCTGGCCCAGGCGCTGGAGGCCACCGCATCGCCGGGCCCGCACGATCTGGTCCGGGCCGCGCTGTGGCGGCTGGAAGCCGGGCAGGCCGACGACCACGGGCGGCTGCTGGAAGCGGCCCGGGCGGCCAGAGGGTCCAGCCTGGCGACCGCCGAACGCCTTGCGCGCAGCGCCTTCGACGCCCGCCCCTCACTGGACGCCACGTTGCTGCTGGCCGAGATCATGACCCACAACGGCCACGCCGAGCAGGCGGCCCAGCTGCTGGCCACGCTCCCGCCGGAATCGCTCACGCCCGCCGACCGCGAGGCCATCGTGTACTGCACCGCGGTCGGCCAGGGCCTGCTGGCCGGCGACACCGGCGGCGGAGCGGCGGTGCTGGCCGGAGCGGCGGCGGGGACCCCGCAGGCATCGCAGCGGCTGCGTGCCGTCTACGCGCTGCTGCTCGCCTTCGACGCCCGGCTGGCCGACGCTCTCGACCAGGGAACGCCCCTTATCGCCGACCCGGCCGGCGACCCGGTCGTGCGCACGCTCGCCGCCATCGGGGTCGTCGGCGCGGATTACTGGCTGGGCCATACCGACGATGCCGTTGCCGTCGGCGAACGGCTCGCGCCAGTGGCGGCACGGGTCCGCGAGCAGGTTCCGTTCGGCCTCCCGTCGATGGAGCTGATAACGGTCTGTGCCCTGGCGGACGGCGGTGACCTGGAACGGGCGCAGGAGTGGGCGCACCGGATGCACGAGCGGGCTCAGGTCACCGAGGACGGCTGGGCCGGCCCCCGGGCCGGCTACTGCCTGGGGCGGGTGGCGCTGGCGCGGGGGCAGGTGCGGACCGCCGGCCGGCTGTTCCGCCGCGCCGCGAGCGCGCTGACCCCCTTCGACCAGGGGTTCGGCCACCACGTGTGGTCCATGGTCGCGCGGGCCGCGGCCGCCGCCGGGAACGTGGACGAGGCCAGCGCCGCGCTGGACGTGCCGGCGGGTGCCCCGCGGATGAAGATCTACGAACCGGAGTGGGAACTGGCACGGGCCGCGGTGCTGGCCGCCTCGGTACGGATGGACGAGGCCGCCGACCGTGCCGCCTGGGTGGCCGGTGTCGCCGCCGCCCGGTGCCAGTGGAGCGTGGCGCTCACCGCCTGCCAGGACGCGGCCCGCTACGGCGGCGCGCGGCACGTGCTGGCCCAGATCCGCGAGGCCGCCGGCCGGGTGGACGGCAGGCTGGCCCGCTGCGCCCTCGCGCACGCCGAGGCGCTGGCGGCGGGTGACGCGGGTGCGCTGGACGCGGTGAGCCAGCGGTTCGAGGACTGCGGGACCCTGCTGTACGCCGCCGAGGCGGCGGAAGCGGCGGCGCTCGCCCACGCCGGGGCCGGGCGGATCCGGGCCGCCCGCGCCAGCGGCCAGCGCGCCACGGTGCTGCGGGACCGGTGCGAGGGGGCCGTCTCCCCCTGGCTGGCCGGCGCCACGGCCGCGGTCCCGCTCACCAGCCGGGAACGGCAGGTGGCCGCGCTGGCTGCCGGTGGCTCGATGGATGCCGAGATCGCCACCCGGCTCGGCATCTCCGCCCGCACCGTGCAGACCCATCTGGCCCACGTCTACAGCAAGCTGGGTGTCCACGCCCGCGGCCAGCTGGCCGGGGTGCTGTGAGCCCGCCGCCACGGGCCAGTGCCGCTGCCGGGCGGCTGCGCGTTTCGGTAGGGTCGGTGGGCTGGCCCGGCGATGACGCTCCGCCAGCCCAGTTCCGCTAGCCCAGTTCGCCAGCCCCGAGGGAGCCTGGAATGACAGCAGCGCGCGGCCGCCGGGCCGCGGTGGTCGCCGCAGCAGCCGCCGTGGTGGCCTGCCTGTTCCCCGCCGCCCAGGCCGCCGGCGCCACCTGGCACCCGGGCGGGACTGCTGGCCCGCGGGCCGCGGGCCTGGCCCGCTTCGTCACGCCGGTCACGTGGGGCGCATGCGCACACGGCATCCCCAAGCCGTTCCAGTGCGCGACCGAGCCGGTGCCGCTGAACTACCAGAACCCAGGCGGCGCGAAGATCCACATCGCCCTGGTCCGGCTGCCCGCCAGCAACCCGGCCAAGCGGATCGGGTCGCTGTTCGTCAACTTCGGCGGGCCGGGCGGGCCGGGCATCACCGACCTGGTCAACCGGGCCAAGACGGTGTTCAGCGCGAGCCTGCGGGCCCATTTCGACCTGGTCGCCTGGGACCCGCGCGGCATCGAGTACTCCTCCCCGGTCAACTGTTTCGCCTCCGCGGCCGCCAGCCAGGCGTATTTCAGCTCGCTGCCGGTCTTCCCCTACCCGCAGACCCCGTCCTCGGAGTCGGCCTACTACGCGCTGAACGCCACGCTCGGCAAGGACTGCGCGGCCCGGGACGCCACCCTGCTCAAGCACGTGTCCACCCGGGACACCGCGCGCGACCTGAACCTGCTCCGCCAGGACGTGGGCGACCCGAAGCTCACCTACATGGGCTTCTCGTACGGGACGGTGATCGGCGCCACCTACGCCAACCTGTTCCCCGGCAAGGTCCGGGCCATGGTGCTGGACGGCACGCTGGACTTCGTCGGCAACGCGGCCGGGCACAGCCCGGGCGACGGGGCAGCGTACCCGGTCGACGTCCGGCAGGGCGGGGACCAGGCGGGGCAGGACATTTTCAGCCGGTTCCTGACGCTGTGCGCGCAGGCCGGGACCCCGGCGTGCCCGTTCGCCGCCGGGGGCAGCCTGCCGGCGAAGTGGGCCACGCTGCTGCAGCGGGCCCAGGCCAGGCAGCTGTCCTACCAGAACCTGATGATCATGGCCTACTACGACATGGAGAACCCGATCGCCGACTGGCCCGGCCTGGCGGCCTCGTTGCAGAACCTGTACACCTCGACCGCCGCCCGGACCAGGCTCGGCACCCGGCAGGCGGCGGGCCTGGCGGCTGCGGCCCAGACGGCGCGGGCCCGGGCAGGCTACACCGGCAACGGCGAGGAGGCCTTCTACGCGATCCAGTGCGCCGACAGCCTCGTCCCCACCAAGGACAGCGTCTACCACACCCTGGGGAACAGCGAGGATACGAAGGTGCCCGGGTTCGGCCGGCTGGTCGTGTATGACGCGATGCCGTGTGCCACCTGGCCGGACATGCACACCGACGCCTACGACGGGCCGTGGAACAAGTCGAAGACCACCATCTTGGTGATCAACGCCGCGCACGACCCGTTCACCCCGATCTGGGGCGCCCAGGCCGCCGTCAGCGAGCTTGGCAACGCCCGGCTGCTCACCGTGGACGGCGACGGGCACACCAGCATGTACGTCGAGCCGAGTGCCTGCCGGGACGCGGCCAAGCTGGCCTACCTGGTGTCCGGCACCCTGCCCGCGCCAGGAACGGTCTGCCCGGTGGACAAGCTCCCCTTCGGCCTCCCGTAGCTCCCGTCCGGCGCCGCTCCTCTGTCGCCCGGACTGGCCTCCCTGGGCTTTCATGAGCGTCGTGACTTTTCGGCTCCATTCACGGGGAATCGCCCACGATCGCGCCGACCGAGCTGGCCACAGCGGTCCCGGTGCTCGACCGTGCCAGGCTCGGTCCCCAGGCCACCGCGCCGGCGCTCACCGTCTCCCACAAAGGCCGCAAACTGGGCAACCCCTACCTTGTCCAGATCCGGCTCATCAACCGTGGCTACCGTGACATTACCAGTGCGGCATTTGACCAAAACCGCCCCTTCAGCATCGAGCTGGGCGCGCCCATTACCGCGCTACTCGATACCGTCTGTCAGCCACCGGACCGGCTGATACCAGCGGCCGTAATAAACGGCACGGCCGTGGACGTGGGACCCGCGCTTATCCGTCGCCGCTCAGCCGTAACTTTCTACCTCCTGGTCGATGGCGGGGTGGAACGGCTGGAATGGGAGAGCCCACTTATTCATGTAGACGTGGACTATGCCCAGCCACAGGCTGGCTCGCCTGTTGGCATAAACGTCTACAAGGTCCTGGGGTGGGCTGCAGTAATCTTCGTAGTCTTCTATCTGGTGACCGATCCGGGTGGTGCCGCGCAGGCCATGATCAGCCTCAGGGACGCGCTGAAACAGGCTTGGAGCTCACTGGCCACCTTCCTCAGCTCACTGTGACGATGAAGCCCGCAACCCCCATGATCGTGGTGACTTTTCGGCCCTATACGCATGAAAGTCACCACGATCAGGAACCGCTCAGGGGCGGCCTGCGGGTTACCGGCGCACGGCGAAGGTGCAGGTCGCCCGGGCGAGCAACTGCTCGCCGGAGTCCATGACGTGGGTGTCGGCGACGGCGAGCCGCCCACCAACCCGCAGGGCGTGGCCGTGCAGCAGGTAGGTCGCGCCGACGCTCAGCGGGCGCAGGAAGTCCACATGCATGGAAACGGTCGGAAGGTGACGTGGGGGTGGGTCGAATGCCGCCGCGACGGCCATCGCGCAGATGTTGTCGACGACGGCGGATACCGCTCCGCCCCACACTCCCCCGGCGGAGTTGACGAACGGCGGCCCGGGGGTCCACTCCGCCACGCAGCGTCCCTCGCCGAAGGACACGACCCGGTACCCGAACAGCTCTGCGAGCACAAGGTACCCGGAGCGCTGCGCCCTGGGCTGCCCGGCGGCTGGTTGGGCGGCGGGCTCGCCGCCCGGCTTGCCTGAAGGGGCCTTCATCCCTAACGCCTCCTGCGGCCGCCGATCCCCGTCCTGCACCCTAGGCCATGTCCCGCCGGTCTTCAGCCCCCCGGCTGGCCACCCCGCGGGCCAAGGGGTTCGGGGTCCGGACGGGCCGGGTGCGCCGGGCAAGCCAGGAACGCTGGAGGCGCCAGCGATGACGGCGGAGCGGGTCAGCCTGATCAGGATCACCCAGCAGCTCACGCCGGCCTTCTCGGGCCGGGGCATTGGCTATGAGCTGCGGACCCGCCTGCTGTGCCTGGTCGCCGAGGGCGTGCAGCTGCTGCAGAACGCGGCGCTCGTGCGCGTCACCTGGAACGGCGGCGCCGAGGACTACCAGGCGACCCGGCTCGGGCGGGCGGCGGTGGAGCGCGACGCCGTCGAGCGCGTCGTCAGCGGCGGCACGCTGTTACCGCCCGTCCGGGTGGATCTTCGCCAGATGGCGGCGGCGGTTCCTGGCTGGTGCCGGCCGGAACGCCGCCGCCATCGTGTGCCAGCGGCCGGGTCAGACCCGCCCGAGTGCGGTCACAGCGAGCGACTTCAAGGCGCCCTGGCTGGCGTTCGAAGTGGTCAGGATGGACACATACACCGTGCCCTTCAGGAACGCGATCGCGCTCTCCCGGAAACCGCCCAGGCTTGCCGTGCCCGCCAGTGACTTGTCCCCGATGCCCGGGTGGGTGAGCGTCACGCCGGGGGCGTGGCTGAACTGCCCCACTGCCTGCCGGTAGTAGGCATCCGCCTTCGCCGGTGTGGCACCGGGCAGCTGCGCGACCGTGACGGTGACAGTGGTGGCGCCGGCCGAGTAGATACAGTTCGCGCTGTTCGGGGTCAGTGTGGAGTTCCCGGTCTGCGTGAGCGTCTTGCCGGTGAGCTGCGTGGCGTCGGTGGCGGTGACCACCTTGCAGGGGTCGGGAACGCCAGCGGCCGTGCCGCCGCCCGAGCCGCCGGCGCTGGCGGACGACGACGGCGCCGCGGCCGTGGAAGCGCCGCCTGTCCCCGAGCCGCCCCCGCCGCCGCACGCTGCGACCATCACGGCCACGGCGCTGGCCATCGTCAGTGCGAGCGCGAGCCGCCGTGCCACGCCGCCCGTCTGGGTTGTCGCTTGCATGATTGTGCCTCCTGTTGGCTTCACTGCGATTTCGTCATTGGTCACTGCTGTTCACGCCGCTGGTGGTGTTCCTGCCAGCCGAGCCCCACGCACGCGACGATGCGCTCGAAGGGGAGGTCCGCCCGCTCACTGACCGCGCGGACCTCGTCGTGCGGCCCGCGGAACACGCACAGCACGACTTCGTCCTCGGGCATGACCAGCAAGCCGAGAAACGACACACCCGGGCGTGGCAGGCCCGCCAGCTCGTCCTCGATCCGCTGCCCGAGTGCCTGCGCGGCCGTTTGTGTCAAGCCGGGCAGCAGGCACTCCGCGACCTGCCACCCCGGTTCGGGGCGGTCCACCGGACGCTCACGATGACCGTGCGAGCGAGAGCAGCCTCGCCATCACGGTCTCCGCGGCTTGCTGAAACATCCGGCACGACATGCTCAGAAAGCTAGGCCCCCGGATCAGGCCGTCGCGTCAGGGAAAACCCTGCATCTCGCCGGGAGCTCAGCCGGTCACGTCCGGTGAGGCAGCTTCCCGCCGTGGTGTGTCTAGACCGCCAGGCTGGAGGATTCGGCGTCCAGCGCCCCGGCGAAGGCCTCGGCGATCTGGCCGATCTCCTGCTCGGTGATGACGAACGGGGGCGAGATCTGCAGGGCCGAGCCGCGGAGCAGGCGGGTGATGACGCCACGCTCGCGGATGGCGGTGACCAGGCGGGCACCCAGGGCGGGATCGGCGGCGCGGGCGTCCTCGGCGATCTCGACCGCCGCCAGCAGGCCCGTGCCGGCCCGCACCTCAGACACCAGCCGGTGACCGGCCAGGCCGGCCAGGGCCTCCGCCAGCACCGGCTCCAGGTCTGCCACCCGGGCGACCAGGTGCTCGCGCTCGATCAGGTCCAGGTTGGCCAGCGCGACGGCGCAGGCGGTCGGGTGGGCCGAGTAGGTGTAGCCGTGCCGGAAGATCTGATCCGAGCCGGGCCGCCAGAACGGCTCGGCTACCCGCTCCCCCACGATGACCGCGCCGATCGGGGCGTAGCCGGAGCTGAGGCCCTTCGCGCTGGTGATCATGTCGGGGTCCAGGCTGAACCGATCGCTGGCGAACCAGCTGCCGACCCGGCCGAACCCGGTGATCACCTCGTCGGCGACGAACAGGATGTCGTGGCGGCGGCAGATCTCGCGGACGCTCGCCAGGTAGCCCTCTGGCGGCGGGTACACGCCGCCGGCGCCGATCACCGGCTCGCAGAAGAACGCGCCGACCCGGTCGGCGCCCAGCTGCTCGATGGCCTTGTCCAGCGCCGCCGGGTCGTCCCATGCCACGTGCTCGACCAGCGACACCAGTGGCACGAAGGCGTCGGTGTTGGCGGGGATGCCGCCGAGCGAGGTCCCGTAGGCGTTCATGCCGTGGTAGGCGTGCGAGCGGGCGATGCTGATCTGCTTGCCCGGCCGGCCGACCGCACGCCAGTAGGCGCGGGCGAGCTTGGCCGCGGTGTCCACCGCGTCCGAGCCGCCACCCGGGGTGAGGAACACCTTTGCGCCCGGCACCGGGGCCAGGGCCGCGACCCGGCTGGCCAGGTCCAGCGCGGGCTGGTTGGCGTAGTACTCGAACACCTGGTAGGCGGCGAGCTGGCGCATCTGCGCCGCCGCGGCGTCGGCCAGCTCGGTGCGGCCATGCCCGACGTTGCAGTACCAGAGGCTGGCCAGGGCGTCCAGGTACGTGCGGCCCTCGGTGTCGAAGACGTGCGAGCCCTCGCCACCGGCGATCGTGACGGCATGGCCGGCCAGGCTGGCCATGTTGGCGAACGGATTCCAGAGCGCGTGCGCGCGTGCGCTATCAGCCTGTACCGGCCCCATCGACCCTCTTCCTCGCAATCACGGCAGACCTGGACAACCTACCGTGCGAGGGCCGGCGCACCCGCGTGGGGCCGCGGCAGCGGCCAGGCCCGCGTGGCCGGGCGGGTACGGCCAGCCCGTCTGGCCGGGCCCGCCACGGCCAGCCCCTGCGGCCGGGCTGGATGCGGTCAGCCCATGGACTTGGCGCCGTCCAGCGACTCCCGGATGATGTCGGCGTGACCGGCATGCTGAGCGGTCTCCGCGATGACGTGCAGCAGCACCCGCCGGGCCGACCAGTGCGCCCCCGGCTCGAACCACGGTGCCTGCGGCAGCGGCTGGGAGGCGTCCAGGTCCGGCAGCCCCAGCACCAGCTCCTCGGTCTGGCTTGCCACCCGCTCGTACTCCGCCAGCACACCGGCCAGTGTCTCGTTCTCCAGCAGCTGGAACCCCCGCGCCCAGGCGTCCGGGCCAGCGTCCTCCCCGTCTCGGCGCATCGCCGCCGGGCCGCCGACGATGAAGCCGGCCCACCGCTCCTCCACGGCCGTGACGTGCTTGATCAGGCCGCCCACGCTCAGCTCGCTGGCAGTGGTGCGCTGCCTGGCCTGCTCGTCGGTCAGGTCCCGGGCCGTGTACCGCAGGAAGTGGCGCTGCTTGGCCAGGGACGCGAGCAGGTCGGCGCGCTCGCCGGTCACCGTGGTCTGGGTACTGTTCATGGTGCCCGCCTTCCGGTTCGGTGTCGTCAGCACCACGCTACGGACCGGGTCCGACAGTGAGGGAGCGGCCACATGAGAGCTATCGACTTCCACGTCCACCTGCCGACCCCCGACTGGCTGGACGGGAGCATGGCGGGCTACGTAGAGGCGGCCGAGGCCTACTTCCGCTCGCCGGTGCAGCGGCAGTCCCTGCCCGAGCTCGCCGACAGCTACCGGGCGCTGGAGACGATGGCGGTCCTGCTGGCCTGGGACGCCGAGACCGCCACTGACAGGCCCCGGGTGCCGAACGAGACCGTCGCGGCCGCCTGCCGTGACCACCCCGACGTGTTCACAGGTCTCGGCTCCGTCGACCCGCACAAGGGCGAGGCCGCCGTCGCCGAGGTGGCCAACATCGCGGCGCTCGGCCTGCGCGGGGTCAAGTTCCATCCCTCACTGCAGGCGTTCGCCCCCGACGACCCGGCCTACGACCCGATCTTCACCGCCTGCGAGCAGCTCGGCCTGCTCGCCCTGTTCCACACCGGGACCAGCGGGATCGGCGCCCGTGAGCCGGGCGGCCAGGGCATCCGGCTCGACTACGCCCGCCCGATCCGGCTCGACGCCGTCGCCGCCGCCCACCCGGCGCTGACCGTGGTGGCGGCACATTTCGGCTGGCCGTGGCACATGGAACTGATCGCCATGGCCCTGCACAAGACCAACGTGTACATCGACATCTCCGGCTGGTCCCCCCGCCGGATCCCACCGGAGCTGATCAGCGAGCTGAAGGGGCGGCTGTGCGGGCAGTTCGTCTGGGGCAGCGACTTCCCGTTCCTGACCCCGCAGCGGTGCCTGGCCGAACTGGACGGGCTCGGCCTGCCGGACGACGTCGTGCGCCAGGTGCTGCACGATAACGCCGCCCGCATCCTCGGCCTGGCCTGACCGGGGCGGGCCGGCCAGGCCAGGCCAGCTCAGGCGAGGATCTCGAGGCAACGCCGCCGGTCCCCGATCACCGGCTTTATCCTGGCAGACCAGGCGAGCGGGCGACAGCCTCAGTTCCGGGCCGGAAGCAGGCCGGAAGTGGGCCGCGCCGGGCCGCGCCCCGGGAGGCCGGAAGGCTCCCCGCCGGGTCAGTTCTTGCGGGCCACGCCGGCCCACAGGGCCGCCGGGTTGGCCATTTCCTGGTCCGTACGCGGCCGCCATTCCGGCCCCCGCACCAGGCCGGGCTCGACCAGGTCCAGCCCCTCGAAGAAGCGCTCGACCTCAGCGCGGGAGCGGAACCGCAGCTTCATCGGCATCAGTTCGTTGAGCCGGGACGCGAGGTTGCGGATGCCGGTGGTGTTGATGTCGTTGGCCGGGTGGGATCGCCCGCCAGGTACCTGACGGACCTGGCCAGGAACGCCCGGTTACCGCGGACGCCCTCGACCACATTCGGGTCTTCCCGCATGGCGGCCTCGGCGGCGATGCGGTCCGGCGCGAAATTGTCCTTCCCGCCCAGCCAGTAGTCGTAGACCCGGGCGATGTGCGCGACGCTGGTGTCAATCTCCGGCAGCGGCCCGCTGTCTTCGGGAGTAATGGCCTGGAACCAGTCGCTGGCCATGTGCGCTCTCTTCCCCGTGTCTGCCCGGCCGTTCGCGGTCGCGCTGCCCGTCAGACTACCCATTGCGGATGGAAGGGACATGCGGGATGTCCGCGTCCTGCGGGTCCGCCACCCAGGCGGAGAACACCGGCAGCCCGTGCCAGGGCCCGGCCGGCTGGCCGCCGGGGTCGTCGGCGGTGACCGCGACCACCGCGAACGGATGCCCGAAGCGCAGGGTTGCCGTGCGCACGGCACCGGGCCGGCGCAGCGGTGCCGCCATCGCCACCGCCACCGCCGTGACCGCCGCGGCCTCGAACCCGACCCGGCTGTAGCGCGCCATCGCCGACTGCTTTGCTTCATAACGAAAGGAGCCCAGCGCGAGCAGCCCTGCCAGCGCCGACGCCGCCGCGGGGAAACCCAGTGCGGGGCGGGCCAGGTTGTGCTCGCTGCTCGCCGCCCAGGCGGGCAGCACCGCGTGGCAGTTCTCCTCCCGGCCGCTGGGCGCCTGCGTCATCGCCTGCCGCTCGGTTACCGTCCCCAGCGGGCCCTCGCCCAGCGGCAGGTCGAACAGCGACCGCCGTTCCACCTCGCCACCCAGGGCCGCGGCGATGGCCAGCTGGTGCGCTGCCGCGAGCACCGTCTGCGCCGGGACCTCCGGCGCCGCGGCGACCGAGGTCACCAGCAGGCCGCCACGCGCCCGGGCGGTGTGCACCGCCACGTCACCCGCGTCGGCGGTCGCGGCCACGAACTGGCTGTGGCCGGGGCCCGCCGGGGTGCGCAGGACCTGCCGCAGCCGGCCGGCCCAGGGGCTGGCCGGCCCGAGCTCGCGGCCAGCGGCCAGCTCGAACGGCCGCTGCCACGACACCCGGGTGGCCAGCGCGCTGGCCAGCACGAGCAGCATGTCCGGGGTCAGCTGGACGGGGAACCGCTCGATGAGCCCGTAGGTGTGCTCGCGTGCCCAGCGGTCCAGGTCAGCCTGATCGGTCAGCACGCCGTGCTGCGCGGCCGGGGGCAGCCCGGCCAGCCACCGGGTCAGCGCCTCGGTGTCGGCATCGCGGCGGCGCCAGGTGGCGACCGCGGCCGCGACCAGCGGATGGGGCGCGGCCAGCAGGGCCGCGGCCGCTCCGGCGGCCTCCCCCGTGCCGCACCCGAGCGCGTCGGTGATCGCGGCCCGGTCCTCGCCCTGGCTGGCCGGCCCGCACAGGGCCAGCAGCAGCCACGCCCCCAGCGGCGACGCCACGCCATGCC
>DATKRG010000383.1:0-87263 GCA_035532275.1 Streptosporangiaceae bacterium
CCGGGGCCCGGCCGGGCGCCGGGGCCGGCTGAAGGGAGCTGGCCAGTGCTGACAGTCGACTTCCGCCGTTTCCCGGTCGGGCCGGGTCACCGGCTGCTCGACCTGGGGTGCGGTGCCGGCCGGCACGCCCATGAGGCATGCCGGCGCGGCGCGGACGTGGTCGCCTGCGACACCGACACCGGCGAGCTGCGCACCGTGGCGGGCACAGCCGCCGCCATGCACGAGGCCGGGGAAACACCGGCCACGGCGCACGCCCAGCCGGTGGCAGGCGATGGCACCGCAATGCCGTTCGGCGATGGGGCTTTCGACCGGGTGATCGCGGCGGAGGTACTGGAGCACATCCGCGACGACCAGCGGGCGCTGCATGAGATAGCGCGGGTGCTGCGGCCCGGCGGGATGCTGGCGGTGACCGTCCCCGCCTGGCTGCCGGAGCGGATCTGCTGGCGGCTGTCCGACGACTACCACACCGTTCCCGGCGGGCACGTCCGCATCTATACGCGGGCTGAGCTGGAAGCCAAGCTGCGCCGGGCGGGATTCGCGGTGAGCGGCCATCACCATGCGCACGGGCTGCACTCGCCCTACTGGTGGCTCAAGTGCGCGGTCGGGGTGTCCAACGACGATCATCCGCTGGCCCGCGCCTATCACCGGCTGCTGGTCTGGGACATCATGAAGCACCCGCTCCCGACCCGGGTGGCCGAGCGGGCGCTGAACCCGGTCATCGGCAAGAGCCTGGTGCTGTACGCCCGCAAACCCGTCGATCCGGCGCGCAGCGCTGCCCGCGGGATGGTGCGCGGCGCTGCCCGCGGGGCGGCGCGCCCCGAACGGGCTCATGCCGGTGCGTGAGAACCTGGCCAGCGTGGCGTCCACCCCGCAGCCGTCCACCTCTGTCCCATCCGCCACGCCCGGGCCTGCCGCACCGCCCGGCGCAGCCGCGGCGCCGGTACCGCCCGCGGCGCCGGTGACGCCCGCGACACCCGCGGTGCCAGGAGTGCTGAACGCGGATGATGTGCTGGCCACCGGCGAGAGCATCGCTGCCGTCCAGGAACCCTCCGGTGCCATCGGCTGGCCGGACGGGCATACCGACGCCTGGAACCATGTCGAATGCGCGATGGCCCTGTCCGCCTGCGGGCTGGCCGAACCCGCCCGGCGGGCCTATGAGTGGCTCCGCGCGGGCCAGCGGCCCGACGGATCGTGGCCGAAGAAGATCGCCGGCGGGCGGGTCACCGATCCGGCCGCCGAGAGCAACCAGGTCGCCTACGTGGCCGTCGGGGTCTGGCACGAGATCCTGGTCACCGGGGACATGGGCTTCGCCACGCAGATGTGGCCGACGGTCCGCGATGCGATCGGCTTCGTGCTGGCACTGCAGCAGCCCCGTGGCGAGATCATCTGGGAACGGACGGCGGGCGGCGCCCCGGGCCGTTACGCGCTGCTGACGGGCTGCTCAAGCATCTACCAGAGCCTGCGCTGCGCGATCGCCCTGGCCGAACTGCTCGGCCAGCCCCAGCCCGACTGGGAGCTGGCGGCAGGCCAGCTCGGGCACGCCGTGGCGGGCCACCCGGAAGCGTTCGCGGACAAGAGCCGGTTCTCGATGGACTGGTACTACCCGGTCCTGGGCGGGCCGGTCCGCGGCCCCGGCGCGGCCGAGCGGCTGGCCGGCGGCTGGCCGGAGTTCGTGGTCCCCGGGCTCGGGGTCCGCTGTGTGCGGGACGAGCCGTGGGTCACCGGCGCGGAAACCTGTGAGCTGGTGCTCGCCCTGGACGCGATCGGCGACCGGGAGCGGGCGCTGGATCTGTACGGCCAGGCTCAGCACCTGCGGGACACCGACGGTGCCTACTGGACCGGGTGGCAGTTCACCAACCAGGCCCACTATCCGGCCGAACGCAGCAGCTGGACGGCGGCGGCGATGATCCTGGCCGCCGACGCGCTGGCCGGCGCGACCGGCGGGGCCGGACTGTTCCGCGCCGCCGGCACCGACCAGGCCGGGCTTCCCCCGGCCGACGCCGGCGCCTGCGGCTGCGCGCTGCCTGCACCCGGCTAGACGAGTGATTCCCTATTGATCACGTTGGGGATATTGCGGTGTTCTGCTGCCAGAACCGTCGCCGTTGGACACGAGGCACGCCCCGCGCGCTTCATTGCCCGGAACGTCAGTGCCTCGGCCTCTTCCGGCGACAGCGGCCGGCCATCGGGTTCGCCGAGGATCAGCGCCGCCAGCCGGGGGCTGACGCCTGGCGCGAGCCGGGAGTCCGCGCCCGCCCGGGTTTGACCTCGAGCCCCGAGCAACACCCGCCACCGCCGCGCGCAGTGGAAGGCAGGGCCGATCGATCTGGTCCCGATCATCGTCGACGGTCGCGAGTATCGCGTCCCGCGGCGGCTGTTCCGCGCCTACGAGCGCGGGATTCTCAAGCCCTGAGCAGGGCCGCTGAGGGACAGCCTGCGGACGGTGACCGTCAGTCGGCCAGCAGGTAGATCAACTCCGTCACCGTCGCCTGCCGCCCCTCGGCGAACGACTCCTCGCTGCCGACGCGCACGAACCCGTTGCGTTCCAGCACCCTGATGGAGCCGACGTTGTCCTCGACGACCTGGGCGTGCAGCGGCCGCACCGCGACCTCCTCGAGCAGCGCCGCGACGGCCGCGGTGGCCACCCCGCGGCCCCACACGTCCTTGCGGATCCAGTAGGTCAGCTCGATGTCGCCCTCCATCGGGAAGGTGCCGACGCTGCCCACGACGTCGCCGTCGAACTCGACGGCCCTCGTGATGATCGCGTCGTCGAGCAGGATCTTGCGCCACTTCTCCAGGTAGGCCTCGCGGTCCCGGGCCGTCTTGTCGACGAAGGCGGCCTGGCGCTGGGCGTCCTCGTCGAGTTGGATCTCGAACATCGCCGGGAGGTCGTCCTCCCGCAGAGGTCGCAGCGACAGGTTCCCGGTCATGCCATCAGCCACCGTATTGCCTCCACACCGGAAGAATTCGATCATTCGGGCACCCCATCCTAGTTCGGCCCCCGGCGGCCGGTCCGGCACTTCGCCCGGCGCGTCACCCCGACGAGCGGACGGCCGGCAGCCGCCGTGTCTCAGACCACGTAGACAGTGGTGAGCGGCGCGGAGCCGATTTTACGGGACACGAGACCGCGCCGCCCGGGCGCTAGCTTGATGGAAGGAATTCCAGGCTGCACAGGGGTTCATGCCGATGATGCCCACCCCGGTGAAGGAGGCCCTGTAGTGGTGCTGCACGGCGAGGCGTTGGCCCCGCAGATGGCGGACTATCTCGAACTCGTGGACCGCGGGGAATGGAACTACCTCCCCTATCTCATGTACTACAACCGGACGAACTTCCGGTCGGCGTCCGTCAACACCGACCAGTTCGGGTTCCGCATGTCCCACGGCGCGGACCGCCGGGCGTCCGCCGGGGACCACCAGCTCGACGAGCCGGTCCGGCTGATCGTGGGCGGCTCGGTGGCGTTCGGCTACGGCCTCCGCAACGACGGCGCGACGCTCGCCTCCCGGCTGTGGGCCAAGCACGCCCCGGCCCGGCCCTGGCTGACGTTCGCAGGACACTGCTACAACGCCACCCAGGAGCTGATGCTGTACATGCTCTACCGGCACATGATCCCGCCGGTCGAGGAGATCGTCATCTTCAGCGGCTACAACACGCTCGCCATGTCCCGGCTGACCGACCTGCACCTCGGCGGACAGGGTCCGTTCTTCTACTGCGTCGAGTACTTCGAGAAGATGCGGGAGCTGCGGGAGCGCAACGCGAAGCCGGCCCGCGAGCAGCGGTGGCGTGCCCGGGCGAAGCCGAAGGCCGCGCCGTCGGCGACGACGAAGAACCCGACGCTGCCCGAGCTGATCGACTCCGCCGTCGAGGAGACGCTGCGGCACCTCGACAGCTGGCAGGCGCTGGCCGCCGCCACGGGCGCCCGCGTGACCTGGGTGATGCAGCCGCTGGCGCCGTGGCTGCGCGACGAGCCGGCCGCCCAGGAGAAGCTGCTGTTCGACGAGAACGACCGGCTCGCCGAGTACGGGACCTGGCAGGAGCTCTACGGCGACATCTCCAGCGTCGCCGCCGGGGACGCCTACGCGGCCGCCATGGGCGCGGCCTGCGAGCGCAAGGGCGTCGGGTTCCTCGACATGATCTCCCGGCTCCGCGCGGCGGTCAGCCCGTCGGACTGGCTCTACGTCGACCGCGCCCACTTCACCAACGAGGGCGCCGACATCGTCGCGGGGCTGCTCGCCGACAGCCTCGGCCTGTCGTGAACCCGGACCCCGACTCGGCAGCGAAACGAGGTGATCCCCGGTGTCGGTTCTGCGCCGAGCCGTAGCCAGGCTCTTCAGACGCAAGAACAAGAAGGAGAAGCGTGATGCGTCCATCTACCCGATGTTCTGATCAGGCGATGGACGACGAGACGACGGCGCTGCCGATCCGGACGGTGTTCGCGCGGGCCTGCGACCCGGAGGCCGCGGCCGCGCCCGGCGCCCTCCGGCCCGCGATCGACCGGGAACTGGACGGCGCCGCCGGCCCCGATCCCGGTCCGCGGCCCCTGCTCGCCGGACTCACCGCCGCGGCCTCCGCGTGGGCGGACGCGCAGCGCGCACGCTTCGCCGCGCTGTTCGCCACCGCGGAGCGCGAGGGCTGCGCGGACGTGCTCGTCCGCCGCGCGACCCTCGCGTGCGCGCCGCTGGGCGCGCTGTCGGGTGCCTGGCTGCAGTGGATGAGCGAGGCGGGCAACGCCGAGGAGGCCGCCACCATGCGGGCACTGACGCTGTTCGCCGACGACGTCGGCGCCAGGCATCCGGACGCGTCGCGCGGCAGCGCCTACCTCCAGCTCATGCGGCGCCTCCGGGTGGCCGTGCACGCCGCGCCGGTGACCCAGCTCACCCAGGACCGCCGCATCGCCGACCGGTCCTTCTACCTGCCGACCCTCGCGCTGACCATGAGCCGGCGCCCGGACCGGTACCGGGGCGAGATCATCGGACTCGATCTCTGCTTACGGGAAGTCGGGCTGCTCCCGCCGCTCGACGGCGTCCGGACCCGGCTCCCGGACGCGACCGACTGGGCCGCGCTGGATCCGGGCCGCGCGCGGACGCCGGACCGGCCGCCGGCGGTCGAGGACGCCCGCGCCGCGGCGGCCGCGTTCGCCGAGGCGGACGGAGTGGCCGGCGCGGCCGCGGTCGAGCGCGGCTTCGCCTGGGCGTTCAGCGCACTGCGACAGTGGTGCGACGAGGTCTACCCAGAACTCGACGCCGCCCGCGACCCGGCGTTCGAGATGGCCGAGCTGGTGCGGTTCCGCGCCCGGGAGGCGGCCGCCTACCACGACCGGTACGTCGTGCGGGGCCGGCCGCTGAAGGAGTGGTTCGCCGAGGCGCACACCGACCCGATCCCGTTCCTGACCGCGCTGGCGGACAGCCGCCTGGTCCGGCCGGGCCGGTCCGGGGCGAGCCGCCTGACCGGCGACCTGCTGTCCGCGAAGGGCCCGATGTTCCGGGTGTTCCCGGACGAGGACCGGGAGACGATCGAGCGCTGGATCGACACGCTGCCGGCCGATGCCGCCGAACGGGCCGGCCGGCACCCGGCCGCCCCGCAGCCGCGCGGCGTCGCGCTCCAGCCGGCTCCGGTCGCGGCACGCGAGGACGACGACGCTCCCGCGGACGTCCGGCAGGCGTACACCCGCCTGCTGCGCCGCACGATGACACCGGCCACCCGCCGCTACGCGCTGCGCTACGTGCACGGGTGGCTCACCCGCTCCCGCCACGGCATGCGGCGCGCCGACCACCCGCTGCCGGCCGAACCGGCGGCGGACGGCCTGCGGCCGTGGCTGCTCGACCAGCACGACCGGGCCAACGACGAGTTCCACCGCGGCGAGCGCGATCCCCTGCCCGACCGCGCCGACGTGATCGACTCGACGCTCCAGCTGGCCCCGCTCACCCTGATCGACGGCAGCTGGCTGGCCGGCTACACCGACTACCAACTCGCCTCCTCCGCGCGCGGGCACTTCCTGTTCGAGACGTACTGGGACGAGCTCGGGAACGGCGAGCTGGCCCTGAACCACCCGCTGATCTACCGCGACGTGCTGCGGGAGATGGGCATCGACCTGCCGCCGACCCGGTCGCCGGAGTTCGCGGCCTGGCCCGCGCTGCGCGACCGCTCGTTCGAGCTGCCGGTCTACTGGCTGGCGATCGGCCGGTTCCCGCTCACCTTCGAGCCGGAGATCCTCGGCCTGAACCTGGCGATGGAGCTGTCCGGGGTCGGCGGCACCTATCGCCGCGCGCGGCAGGCGCTGAAGGAGCACGGCTTCAGCACCGCCTTCGTCGACATCCACAACACCATCGACAACGTCGCGACCGGACACTCCGCCTGGGCCGCCGACGCCATCGACGGCTACCTGGCACAGCAGCCGCGCGCGGCCCGCGCCGTCGCGTGGGACCGGGTCCGCACCGGCTACCGCTCGCTCAACCCGCCATCAGGTTTCTGGGCACGCACTGCGGCTCGTCGAGCACGAATCGAGGCATCCTGACATGTCCGACCTGGTCCTCGGCATCTCCGCCTACTACCACGACAGCGCGGCGGTGCTCGTGTCCGACGGCCGGCCCGTCGCGGCCGCGCAGGAGGAGCGCTTCACCCGCCGCCGGCACGACCCGGCGTTCCCGGCCCGCGCGGTCGAGTACTGCCTCGACCAGGCCGGGGCCACGCTCGCGGACGTGTCGGCGATCGGCTACTACGAGGACCCGGCGCTGAAGTTCCGCCGCGTCCTGGCCACCTATCTGGGCGCGGTCCCGTTCGGGCTGGCGTCGTTCCGGGACACCCTGCCCGGCTGGTGGACGTCGAAGCGGCGGATCACCGACGTCGTCCGCCGCGAGCTGGAAGCGCTGGACCGGGGGCCGGTGCCCGAGATCGTCTGCCGGCGGCACCACGAGTCGCATGCCGCGTCGGCGTTCTACCCGAGCCCGTACGAGTCGGCCGCGGTGCTGTGCATCGACGGCGTCGGCGAGTGGGCGACCACCACGATCTGGCACGGCCGCGGCACCGGGCTGAGGCCGCTGGCCGAGATCCGGTTCCCGCACTCGCTCGGCCTGCTCTACTCGGCCTTCACCTACTTCTGCGGGTTCAAGGTCGACTCCGGCGAGTACAAGCTGATGGGCCTGGCGCCGTACGGCGAGCCCCGCTACGCCGACCTGATCCGCAGGAAGCTGATCGACGTCAAGCCCGACGGCTCGTTCCGTCTGAACCTGCGCTACTTCGAGTTCCTCCGCGGCCAGGTGATGACCGGCCGCGGCTTCGAGAAGCTGTTCGACGGTCCGCGCCGGGAGCCCGAGGGCGAGCTCACCCGGCGCGAGTTCGACCTGGCCGCGTCGGTCCAACTGGTGACCGAGGAGGCCGTGCTCCGGCTGGCGCGGACCGCGCGCGAGCTGACCGGTGAGTCCCGGCTGTGCCTGGCCGGCGGGGTCGCTCTGAACTGCGTGGCGAACGGGAAGATCGTCGCCGACTCGCTCTTCGACGAGATCTGGGTCCAGCCGGCGGCCGGCGATGCCGGGGGCGCGCTGGGCGCGGCGCTCGCCGTCGCGATCGACCGGGGCGCCCCACGCAGCCACGCCGGCACCGGACTCGACGCGATGTCGGGCGCGCTGCTCGGACCGGAGTACGGAGACGAGCAGATCGCCGGCTACCTGGCGGCGAACGGGATCCCGCACCGCCGGCTGGAACCGGCGGAGCTGGACGCCGAGGTCGCGCGGGCGATCGCGGCCGGGAAGGTCGTGGGCTGGTTCCAGGGCCGGATGGAGTTCGGCCCCCGCGCGCTCGGCGCGCGGTCGATCCTCGGCGACGCGCGCGATCCGCGGACCCAGTCGGCGATGAACCTGAAGATCAAGTTCCGGGAGTCGTTCCGCCCGTTCGCCCCGTCGGTGCTCGCCGACGACGCGAAGGACTTCTTCGACCTCCGGCAGGACAGCCCGTACATGCTGGTGGTCGCGCCGGTCGCCGAGGCGGCCCGGCTCGCCGTCGCCCCGGACCCCGGGCTCACCGGCCTCGATCTTCTCAAGGTGCCCCGGTCGGTGATCCCGGCGGTGACCCACGTGGACGGCTCCGCGCGGGTCCAGACCGTCCATCCCCGCGACAACCCCCGCTACCACCAGCTGCTGCTCGCGCTGAAGCGGGAGACCGGCGGCAGCGTCGTGGTGAACACCTCGTTCAACGTCCGCGGCGAGCCGATCGTGAACACCCCGCACGAGGCCTACACCTGCTTCATGCGGACCGACATCGACTTGCTCGCGCTCGGCGGCTTCCTGCTGCGGAAGGCCGACCAGCCCGAGTGGCGCGAAGAAGTGGACTGGCGCACCGCGGTGCCGCTCGACTGACCACGGCCGGCCGGCTTCCGCGGCTCCCGAAGGGAATCCCCATGAGCAAGGTGCTCCTCACCCTGGCGTACTTCCTGCTGGTCGTCCCGGCGGGTCTGGTGCTCCGGGTCGTGCGCGACCCGCTGCGCCAGTCCTGGTCGGCGCGCCGGCCGAGCTACTGGCAGACCCCGCCGGACCCGGGCCGGTGAGGACCGGACCGCCCGGCCGACCCCGGTTCCGGTGACAAGACGCCCCGGCGCGGGGCTCCTACTGTGACCAGTAAGAGCCGCCAGTGTGCAGCAACCGCATGCCAGACCCCGTCCGGCAGGGGCCCGGCCCCGCATCCACCGCCTCCGGTGGGCCCGGCCAGCGAATCCCACCCATCGTGAGGGAAGGAAATCAAGGTGACGGAGATCGTGAGCGAGACTGCGACCGGCGGGCTGACGCCCGAACAGGTCGAGTCGTTCAAGGAGAACGGTTTCATCGGGCCGTTCGACCTGTACGGCGAGGACGAGGCGCCGCTGCTGTGGAACCAGGCCGTCATCGAGATGGTCACGTCCAAGAACAAGCCGCACGACTCGACCATCATCAACTACGACCGCCACCTCGACTGCGACACGCTGTCGACGCACATCGCGCACCCGACCATCGTCAACAAGCTGCGAAGCCTCATGGGCGACGACATCATCTGCTGGAAGACGAACATCTTCGAGAAGGAGCCGGGCGAGTCGGGGACCGGCTGGCACCAGGTCGAGGCGTTCATCGTGTACGAATCGGAGGATGTCGCGTACCCCTCCCTGCGGTACACGGAGGAGAGCAAGGCCGCGACGCAGGAGCTGACCGTCTGGACCGCCTTCTCCCCCGCGGACAAGGAGCACGGCTGCCTCCGGTTCCTGCCCGGCAGCCACAAGCAGTGGTACTACGACGAGACGCGGCCGCTGGGGCGCGACGTGGAGAGCAAGAACCACGACTTCTTCGGCTACGACTACTCGGAGCTCCAGATCGACAAGGACTGGGACCCGAACAAGCACGAGATCGTCGACATGGGGATGAAGCCCGGCCAGTTCGTCATCTTCCTGGCCAAGTGCGTGCACGGCTCGCACCCGAACACCAGCTCCGACAAGCGGCTGGGGCTGGCGTCGCGGTACGTCTCCCCCTCGGTCAAGGTCTACGAGAACATCGACAGCCTGACCGGGTTCGGCGACACGATCAACCTCGACTACCACGGCAGCGTGCTGGTGTCGGGCGAGGACAAGTGGGGGCACAACCGCATCCACGAGACCAACCTCAACGGCTTCCCCTTCCCGCGGGTCAAGACCGATGAGCACTGACGACTACCGGCGCAAGCTCGCCGACTTCCTGACCAAGCAGCCCGAGACGAGCGGCCTGGCCCACGAGCGGGTGCTCGCGGCGCAGACCCGGCAGGACCTGGGCATCAGCTCGCTCACCATGGTCCTGCTGCTGACCCACTACGTCGAGCAGTACACGGACAACACCGTCACGATCCGTCCGGAGTGGGTCTCCCGGCTCGGCGACGTGGACGGCATCGCCTCGGTGCTCCGCGAGATCGACGCGGCCAGCCTCGCGCCTGCGCAGCACTGACCCACCCCGCACCGGCTCGCCTGGGCCCGGCATGCTTCCGCTGGACTACGGAGGATCGACGACACCATGACCTCTGAGCACGAAGAGGTGGGGATCGGCTCGTTCGCGTGCGCCTTCGGCGACGTCGAGGGCAAGCCGGAAGACGTTCCCGACTTCGATGCCCTGTGGCAGACCGTGTCGTTCGGCACGGACTTCGCCGACATGGGATCCACCACCTACCGGAAGATGTCGCGCCCCGTCGAGGGGTACGTCGTGGACGCGGTGCGCCGGACGCTGCAGGGCGCCGGCGTGCCCGCCGCGGAGGTCGACCACATCGTCTTCGCGGCCAGCGACCCCACCATCGCCCTGCTGCCGATCGACTTCACCACGAACGTGCTGCGCGCCGTCGGACTCGACGACTGTGTCCCGCACCTCGTGTCCTACCAGCGGTGTTGCAGTTCCCTGACGGCGCTGCAACACGGCCGGAGCCTGCTCGCCGCCCCGAACACCAACCACGTGGTCGTGGTCGCGCTGGACTTCATCCCCGACGACCGCGACCGGATCCGGTCCTACGCCGTATTCGGCGACGGGGTCGCCAGCTGCCTGCTCAGCACCCGCGACCCGGGCCTGGTCCGCCTGGTCTCGTCCGCGACCCACGTCGATCCCGACGGACTGCGCGGCGAGGACACGTTCGCGTCGCGGCAGAAGGTCGCGAGCCGCACGCTGGCCGCGGTGCTCGACGCCGCCGGCTGCAAGCAGGCCCAGATCGCGAAGGTCTTCGCGACCAACCTGCACAAGCCGCTGGCGCTCTTCAACGCGTCGTCGATCGGCTTCCGGCCGAACACCGTGCACTTCCTCGACACGCTCGCCATGTACGGGCACTGCGGCAACGCCGACTGGCTGATCAACCTGGCCGACTACCACGAACGGTCCGGCATCCGCCCGGGAGCGACGTACCTGGCGCAGTCCCAGGCGCCGGGCTTCTACGCCTGCGCGCTGCTCGAAGGCAGCCCGAGGTCCTGATGCCCCCTCGCCACGACACCGCCCCGGTCCCGGCGATCGGGGCCGATCTCAGTGTTCGAAGTGCCATGCTCGACTGCGTCGCTCCCGACTGCGTCGGCCCGATCGCCCTCCCGGCCGGCCTGATCGACACCCTGCGCGCGCTGGCCGAGGCGGCCGGGGCCGACGAACTCGTACCGTTGGCGGTGTGCGCCGGCGTGCTCGCCGCCCGACTGCCGCACACCGGCCCCGAGCTGCGGGCCCGAGTCATCCGCGGCCCCCACGAGACCGTGGTGCCCGCGGCCGGCGCGGCCGAGTTGGCCGCCGGCTTCCGCGACGCCATCGACCGCGCGGCCCAAGCCGCCGCCACCGACCCCGGTCCGGCCGCCGTCACGATCCTGATCTCCCAGGACGACCGCAACCTCTACGTCGAGACCGTGCCCGACTCCGGGGACGTTCCGTCCGCGCTGCCCTGGGCCCGCTCGTTCCTACAGCTGCTGACCCGCATGGCCGACGAGCCCGACGCGCCGCTGGCCGGGCACCCGCTGATCGACACGGCCGAGCGCGAGCGCATCGTCCACGGCCTCAACCCTTATCAGACGCCGCACATCCAGCAGCGCACCATGACGCAGCCGTTCGAGGAACAGGCCGCGCGCGACCCGGACGCGGTGGCACTGGTCGACGAGAACGGCGCGACCGTCAGCTACCGGGAACTCAACGAGCGGGCCAACCGGTTGGCCCACTACCTGCGCGAGCGCGGCGCCGGGCCCGGTACCCGGATCGGCGTCTGCCTGACGCGCGGGGTCCAGCAGATCGTGGCCATCTACGCGGCCGCGAAGACCGGCGCCACGTACGTCCCCCTCGACGCCGACCTGCCGGACCAGCGCATCGCCTGGATCGTCGAGGACTCCGGCCCGCGGCACGTGCTGACCGACCCGGTGTGCCGACCTCGCGTGCCCGACGGCGCGTGGGAGGTCCACGACGTCCACGCCGACGCGGCCTGGTCCGGCCACCCGGTGACCGACCCCGTGGTCGACGCCTCCGCCTCCGGGCTGCTGCACATCCTCTACACCTCCGGCACGACCGGGCGCCCCAAGGGCGTCGCGACCACCGTCGGCAGCGCCCTGGCCAACGTCTTCTGGATGCAGAAGCAGTACCCTTACAAACCCGGCGACACGGCCCTGTTCAAGGCGTCCCCGGGCTTCGACATCTCCATCTGGGAGATCTTCTGGCCGCTGTACCACGGCGCGCGGGTCGTGCTGTGCCGACCCGGTGCGGAGCGGGGCCCCCGGCACCTCGCGCGGCTCGCCGAGGACCACGGCGCGACGCTGGTCTTCCTGGTCCCGACGATGATGCCCGCGTTCCTGGACGAGATCACCGCGGACCGGGCCGGCGCCCTCCGGTGGGTGGTGTGCGGCGGCGAGCCGATGAGCCCGCGGATCCCGGAGACCTTCTACGCCACGCTGCCGGGCAGCCATCTCATCAACGCCTTCGGCCCGACCGAGGCCGGACCGGTCACCGACAACATCATCGAACCGGGCGCCGACGACGCGTCGGTCCCGGTCGGCCGGCCCGCCGACAACTTCCGGATCACCCTGCTCGACGCGAACCTGGACCTGGTGCCGGTCGGCACCCCGGGAGAGGCGTACATCAGCGGCGACGTCGGGCTGGCGCACGGCTACTGGCGGGCCCCGGCCCGGACCGCGGAGCGGTTCGCCGCCGACCCGTACGGCCCGCCGGGGTCGCGCATGTACCGCACCGGCGACCTGTGCCGGTTCCGCGAGGACGGCCGGCTGGAGCACCTCGGGCGGATCGACCGGCAGGTCAAGATCCGCGGGCTGCGGGTCGAGCCCGGCGAGATCGAGTCGGTCCTGGCCGGCCATCCGGCGGTCGGCGACTGCGCGGTCATCGCCCACGGCCGGCCGACCCGGCTCCTGGCCTTCGTCGTGCCCGCCGACCGCGCGGCCGCCGGGAGCCTCGACCCGGCGGCGGTCCAGGAGCACGCGGCCGCCTACCTGCCGAGCCACATGCGGCCCGAGCGCATCGTGCCGGTGGACCGGCTGCCCGCGACGGTGAACGGCAAGATCGACCAGGAGGCGCTGATCGCGGCCTGGCAGGAGCTGACCGACCGCGAGCACCGGATCGTGCCGCCCGCCGACGAGGTGGAGGCGGCGCTGGTCGAGATCTACGGCCGGCTGCTGGCCACGCCGACGGTCAGCGTGCTGGACACGTTCGTGCAGCTCGGCGGCCACTCCCTGCTGACGCTCCGGCTGTTGGACGAGTGTCAGACCAGGCTGAACGCCGCGCCCGACGCCGCCGGCCTGATGAACCGGACGCTGCGCGAGGTGGCGGCGGCGATCCGCGGCGGCGCCCACCCGGCCGAGGCGGCGTCGCAGGAGTCTGCGACGTGATCGGGCGTCGCCGTTCGCGGCGCGGGTACGACGACACCGTAGGGCGATGACCGGAGGACAGCTTTGGACACCTGGACGATCGACGGCTCCGACAAGCTCGCCGAGGCGCTGCGCGGCGAGCTGGTCACGCCGGCGGACCCGCGGTACGACGAAGTCCGCAGGGTCTGGAACGGCGACATCGACCGGCGCCCGCCGCTGATCGCCCGCTGCGCGGACCCGGCCGACGTGGCAACGGCGGTCACGTTCGCCGCCCAGCGCGGGCTGCCGGTCGCAGTGCGCGGCGGCGGCCACAGCGTCGCGGGCCAGGGCACCTGCGACGACGGCGTGGTGCTGGACCTGTCGCCGATGCGCGCGGTCCGGGTCGACCTGGACCGCCGCGTGGCACACGTCCAGGGCGGCTGCCTGTGGCAGGACGTCGACCGGGCCACCCAGCCGCACGGCCTGGCGGTGACCGGCGGGATCGTCAGCGAGACCGGCGTCGGCGGGCTCACCCTCGGCGGCGGGATCGGCCACCTGATGCGCCGCTGCGGCCTGACCGTGGACAACCTGATCGAGGCCGACGTAGTGACCGTCGACGGCCGCACCGTGACCGTGGACGCGGCGTCGGACCCGGAGCTGCTGTGGGGCCTGCGCGGCGGCGGCGGCAACTTCGGCGCCGTGGTGCGGTTCGGCTTCCGGCTGCACGAGGCCGGCCCGACCGTCCTGGCCGGCATGCTCATCCATCCGCTGGACGGCGCGATGGCGGTCCTGCCCTTCTACCGCGACCTGATCGCCCACGCCCCGGACGCCCTCGGCACGATCCTCAACCTGCGGCTGTGCCCGGCGGTCCCGGCCGTCCCGGAGCAGCTGCACGGCAGCCCGATCCTGGCGATCAACGTGTGCTGGTCCGGGGACATCGAGGAGGGCGAGGGCTACCTGCGGCCGCTGCGCGCCTTCGGCCGGCCGATCCTCGACAGCGTCGCGCCCCGGCCGTACACCGAGTTCCAGCAGATGTTCGACGCCACCTCGCCGCGCGGGAAGCACTACTACTGGCGGTCGGTGGACTTCGGGAGCCTCACCGACCCGGTCATCGACACGCTCGTCGAGCACGCGTCGCGGATCACCTCGCCGCTGGCCGCCGTACCGGTCTACCATCTCGGCGGGGCGGTCGGCCGGGTGCCGGCCGAGGACACCGCGTTCGGCGCCCGCGACGCCGGCCACAACATCAACATGTTCGGCGCGTGGGAGCCCGACCAGGGGGACCGCGAGCGGCACGTGGCCTGGGTCCGCGACTTCAGCGAGGCGATGGCGCCGTACGCGGTCGGGAAGTATGTCAACTTCCTGAACGACGAGGGGCCGGACGGCGTGCGCGAAGCCTACGGCCGGCGGTGGCGGCGTCTGGTCGCGCTGAAGCGGCGCCTCGATCCGGACAACCTTTTCCGGTACAACTACAACATCGATCCGAGCTGCGGCGACGAGGACAGCGTGTGAGATTCGGCATCATGATCGTGCCCGAGGACCGGTGGTCGACGGCGCGGCTGAAGTGGCGCCAGGCCGAGGAGATGGGCTTCGACCACGCCTGGACGTACGACCACCTCAACTGGCGGGCGTTCCGGGCCCGGGAGTGGTTCACCGCCGTGCCGACCCTGACGGCGGCGGCGATGGAGACCGAGCGCATCGGGCTGGGCGTCCTGGTCGCCTCGCCGAGCCTGCGGCATCCGATGCACCTGGCCAAGGACGTCACCGGCATCGACGACATCGCGGCCGGGCGGCTCATCCTGGGCCTGGGCGCCGGCGCCGAGGGCTTCGACTCCACGATGACCCGCCGGACCCCGTGGAGCCGGCGGGAACGGACGGAGCGGTTCGCAGAGTACGTCGAACTGACCGACCTCCTGCTGACCCAGCACGTGACGACGTACGACGGCCGCTACTACCTGGCGCAGGAGGTGCACTCCTATCCGCTGTGCCAGCAGCAACCGCGGGTCCCGTTCGCCATCGCCGCCTCCGGCCCGCGCGGCATGGCCCTGGCGGCGCGGCACGGCCAGTACTGGGTCACCACCGGCGAGCCGAACACGTTCGCGCGCGCGCCGTACGAGCAGGCGGCCCCGCTCGTACGCCGGCAGGTCGAGGCCATGGAGCAGGCGTGCATCGACGCCGGCCGCGACCCGGCGACGCTGGCCCGGCTGCTGGTCGCCGGGCCGACCGTGGGGAACGTGCTGGACTCCCCGGAGGCGTTCTTCGACGCGGCGGGCCGGCTGGCCGAGGCGGGCATCACCGACCTCGTGGTGCAGTGGCCACGGCCGGACGAGCCGTTCCAGGGCGACGTGAAGGTGCTGGAGCAGGTCGCGGAGGAGCTGGACCGGCGCCGTCCGTGATCGTCACCGAATCGCGTGACTGCGCGGCGGTACGCATCACACCTAGCGTCTGGGGAAGACAGGACTCCCACTCCGGACGAAGGGTCACGTGCCGCCATGCGAACCCATTACGTGGCAACGACTTCACTCGATGACGACCGGCTCGCCAAGGACCTGGAGCAGACCGACTCGTTCGTCTGGTCCGAGGCGTACAGCGACTATGTCTTCGGCGGCGCGTGGAAGAGCTGCATGCTCTGGAGCCGCGGCGGCGAGAACGGCGACGGCGTCGTCACCAACTACGACCACGGCCGACCGCCGGCGTTCACGCCCTACGGCGACCAGCTGCCGTACCTGCGCGACCTGATCGCGTCCGTCGCCGACCTGGACCGGCTCAACTTCGTGCGGCTGGCGAAGGTGCGGAACAGCGTGATCATCCCGCACCGCGACCTGCTGGAACTCAGCGAGCTGGCGGACGAGACCCGCAACGCGCACCGGATGCACATCCCCCTGGTCACCAACGAGGACTGCTTCTTCAACGAGGGGAACACCGTCTTCCGGATGGCCAAGGGCGAGGTCTGGTTCCTCGACGCCTCGCAGATCCACTCGGTGGCGGTCCTGTCCGACATCCCGCGGGTGCACCTCATGCTCGACTTCGTGGACGTGCCGTCGGCGAAGCCGCTGATCACGGTCCCCGGCGCGAGCGAGGACGCCGGCATCCCCGAGGACCGGACGGTGCGGCGGCCGCCGCTGCCGGAGGCCGAGTACCAGCGGCTGCTGGCGCTGGCCGACGTTCTCGCGCTGAACACATTCAACGAAATCTTCAGCATCGTCATCAAGAAGCACTACCGCTACGACGGCGGCGACGATTTCGTCTGGGACACGATGATTGCCATCGCCCGCGAGAGCCGGGACCCGGAACTGCTCGCGCATGCCCACGAACTCCGCCGCCACTACACATTGGAGCGTTCGGCGTAACGGATGTCCCCAAAAGCTGGGAAGTTTTTTAATCGGGCATACGGGCCACGATTGGACCGGACGGAAAGTGCCGGCGCACGCCCATTCTCTTCCCGGGGTGATGAGACATGACAGAGACGCCATCGGTTCCCACGTTGGCGGTCCCCGACGGACGTTCGAAGCCTGAGTTTCATCACATCGGGATCCAGACGAACGATCTCGACAACAGCGTCCGCTGGTACACGGACTTCCACGGTGCCGAGCGGGTGTGGACGCTGGACGTGTTCTCCGAGCTGACCCGGCGGCGGCTGCCGGGCATCCGCGAGCTGACCGAGATGGCCATCGGCCCGGTCCGCGTCCACCTGTTCGAGCGGGCCGGCCACACCTTCGACCCGGCCGAGAGCGCCGTCGGGTTCCAGCACTTCTGCTTCGGCGTGGCCGCGCCCGAGCAGCTGGAGGTGATCCGCCGGCGCTGGATCGAGCTGTACGCGTCCGGCCGCTACACCTTCGCCCTCGACGAGCAGCCGACCGAGATCGTCACCGACGACGACGGCGTGCAGAGCTTCTACGTCTACGACGTCAACGGGCTGGAGTTCGAGTTCACGTACGTGCCGAGTGACGCGTCATGAGCGACGCGCTATGCGACCTGCCCGCGGGCGGGCGCTGGGACTTCGGCGGCTTCGCCTACGGCCTGGAGCCGCTGGTGCTGCCGCCGGTCGGCACCCTGGACACCGCCGCCGAGGACCCGGCCGGCGCCGCCTCGGCCGGCGCCTACGCCGAGATCTGCGAGCGCATGCGGGCACTCGGCGAGCCCGACGCGCTCACCTCGGACGTCGGGCCGTGCAAGGAGCCGGACGAGCTGTTCTGGTTCCGGTGGATCACCGGGCATCAGGTCTGCTTCGTCGTGTGGCGGCTGATCGGCCAGCTCCTGGAGGACGTCGACCAGGGCCGGCGCGCCCCGGACGAGATCGTCGAGCCGGTGTGCCAGTATGTGGACGCCTACTCGGCGATGCTGCTCTACACCGGCTCGTGCCCGCCCGACGTCTACAACGTGCTGATCCGGCCGAGCATGCGGCTGCGGCACCGGGCGTTCAGCGGCAGCTGGGCACCGGACTACTGGCCGATCCGGGACCTGTTCCGGCGCCGGCAGCTGTCGTCGATGTGGAGCACCGACGCCGACGAGCTGCTCGACTCCCTCGCGCTGCTGCACCTGGTGCACGACGGGGTCGCCGCCCGGCTGGTCGCGAACGGCAAGTCGCTGCTGCGCGAGGCGGCGGTGCGCGGGCCGAACCACCGGCTGGGCTGGATGATCTACGACAGCTACTTCATGACGCTGCGGGCGCCGGTGCCCCGGCACGAGGTGGTGGCGCAGCTGCTGCGGCGGCTGGTGGCCATCGTCCAGGACATCGTCGCCAACGGCCTCTACTCCCCCGACGACAAGGACGAGCGCCCGGCGGAGATGCAGGCCGCCGAGGTGATCACGTGCGAGAACCGGCTCATCGACATCGTGGTCGCGATGGCGCGGTTCGCGTGCGAGCTCGACGACGGCCGGATCTCGCCGTTGCGCCCGACCGCCGTCAACTCCACGGCCGAGGTGTGAGCCGATGACCGTCCTCCGGCCGGCGCTGACCGGCACTCTCGGCGGCGTCGCGGCGACGCACTGGCTCGCCTCCGGCGTCGGCATGGCGATGCTCGAACGCGGCGGCAACGCCTTCGACGCGGCGGTCGCGGCCGGCTTCGCGCTCCAGGTGGTCGAGCCGCACTCCAACGGGCTCGGCGGCGACGTCACCATCGCCGTGTACTCGCGGGCCACCGGCACGGTCCGCGTCATCTGCGGGCAGGGCCCGATGCCGCGGGCCGCGACCATCGACGCGTTCGCCGCGCTCGGCATCTCCCGGATGCCCGCCGCCGGCGTGCTGCCGGCGACCGTGCCCGGGGCGTTCGGGGCGTGGCTGCGGCTGCTGGCCGAGTTCGGCACGCTGCCGCTGGCGGACGTGCTGGAGCCGGCGATCGGCTACGCGGACCGCGGCTATCCGCTGCTGCCCCCGGCCTCGGCGACGATCGCGGCGATGGCTCCCCTGTTCCGCACCGAGTGGGCCGAGTCCGGCCGCACCTACCTGCCGGGCGGCGCGGTGCCGGCGGCCGGGTCGCGGATGCGCAACCCGGCGCTGGCCGAGACGTACCGGCGCCTGGTGCGCGAGGCGCGGGCCGCCGCGGGCGACCGCGAGGCCCAGATCGAGGCCGCGCACGGCGCGTTCTATCAGGGCTTCGTCGCCGAGGGCATCGACCGGTTCCTGCGGTCCACGGAGGTGTTCGACTCGACGGGGCGGCGGCACCGCGGCCTGCTGGCGGCCGACGACCTCGCCGGCTGGCGGCCGCAGGTCGAGGAGGCGTACTCCCGGCCGTACCGGGGGTTCTCGGTCCACAAGCCGGGTCCCTGGTCGCAGGGGCCTGTCTTCCTGCAGCAGCTCGGCATCCTCGAGGGCTTCGACCTGCGCGGCATGGGCCTGGGCAGCGCCGACTACGTCCACACGGTGGCCGAGGCGGCCAAGCTCGCCTTCGCCGACCGCGAGGCATGGTACGGCGATCCGCTGCACACGCCGGTGCCGATGGCCGAGCTGCTGGACCCGGCCTACGCGGCGGCCCGGCGCGCGCTGATCGGCCCGCACGCGGCCCTCGACCCCGGGGCCGGGCGGCCGGCCGGCGGCGAGCCGTGTATCCCGTGGGGCGAGCCGGAGAAGGTGCCCGACGACGAACCGGACTGGATGGCGCAGCTGCGCAGCGGCCTGCCCACGGTGACCCCGATCGCGGTGCGCGCCGGCGCCGGCAACACCTGCACCGTCTCGGTGGTCGACGGCGCGGGCAACATGGTGGTCGCCGTGCCGAGCGGCGGCTGGCTGAAGAGCTCGCCGGTCATCCCGGGCCTCGGCCTGTCCCTGGGGACGCGCGGCCAGACCGCGTGGCTGACCGAGGGGCACCCGAACTCGCTCGCGCCCGGCCGGCGGCCCCGCACGACGCTGAGCCCCACGGTGGTGCTGCGCGACGGCGAGCCGTTCCTGGCCTTCGGCACGCCCGGTGGCGACCAGCAGGACCAGTGGACACTGCAGGCGTTCCTCGCCGTCGCAGAGTTCGGACTCGACTTGCAGGCCGCGACCGAGGTCCCGGCGTTCCACATCGACCACTTCCCGCAGTCGTTCGCCCCGCGCACGTCGCGGCCGGGCGTCGTGGTCATCGAGCGCTCCTTCCCCGCGCCGGTCCTGACCGACCTGGAGGACCGCGGGCACCGGCTCGACGTGGTGCCGGAGGGCACCTTGGGCAAGGTCTGCGCCGCCGGCGTCGACGCCGCCACCGGCTTCGTGCGCACCGGGACCGGGCCGCGCGGGCGCCAGGCGTACGCGGTGTGCCGGTAGGCGGGGCCGATGCCGGGGCACACAGGCCCGCGCCGCCGCGGCGACGCCCGACTGTATGCCGACATGCTGCACGCCGACACGCTGTACCTCGACACCGCAGTAGCCCGACACCACGCAGCGGCCAACCGGCCGCCCTCCCGGTAAGGCGGTCCGCATGTTCGTACCCGGCCACTACCGCGTCACCGACGACGCCTGGCACCGCCGCATCATCGGCGACCACCCGCTGGTGACGCTGGTGACCAACGGCGAGACGCTGCCGTACGCCACCCGGCTGCCCGCCGTGGTTGCCCCCGACCAGCCCGCTTCTGGCCCGCTCGTTGGCACCGAGATCTACGGCCACCTCAACCGCGCCAACCCCCACTGGGCGGCGCTGCGCGACGGAACGCGGGCCCGCCTGATGTTCGACGGCCCGAGCGCCTTCGTCACCCCGGCGGTCTACAACGAGGACCCCGCCGCCCCGACGTGGGACTTCGCCGTGGTGCACCTGTGCGGCCGCATCCAGCCGATCCCGCACGCCGAGGAGACCCTCGCCGTGGTCCGCTGGACCGCCGAACGCCTGGAGCACCGCTTCGGCGACGGCTGGGACCAGACCTCGTCGGTCGACTACTTCCGGCGGATCCTCCCCGGCGTCGGCGCCTTCCGCCTGCACGTCGAGTCGGTGGAGGCGCTGTTCAAGCTGAGCCAGGAGAAGAACGCCGACGTCCAGGAGTCGGTGATCCGGCGGTACGAGGCCGACGAGAGCGGGACCGGTTGGCCGCTGGCCCGGCTGATGCGGGGGTTCGGGATCGGGCACGCCGGCGGCGTGGGGGTGGGGGCCGCCGCGGCGGGTGACGGGGCGGGCGAGCGGGGTGCGGGGGGCTGCCCGTTCTGAGGCTCGGCGGGGGTCTCAGGGGCTTGCTGAGGGCGGGGGGTGGTCCGGGCCTCGCCGGGGCCGTGGTGGTGGCTTCAGGGGCTTGGACGGCGCCGGCGCGGGCTGAAGCCCCGATCAGTCCCCGGAGCAGCCCCAGAACGCGACAGACTCGGGACGGCCGGCTTGGAACCGCACCAGGCAGCGGCCGGTCCAACGACCGTCGTCGTCGCGCAAGGGCGAGTCCTCGGCCGGTGCGTCGTACTCAGCGCGGCTGGGCTGGTCATGGCCGAACACTGCGACGTCCTCCTCGTCGCCGGACCAGCCTGATGCTCCCACGAGCCGCCGCCCATCGGTATGGCACTGATCATTCGCCGCGCGTCGGCCCTCCCCCTCGACACGCTCCATCAGCTGCGCTCGGCGGTCGCGGGGGCCACCGAACCGGATCGGCTCCGCAGCCGCAACCCGTACCGCTACACGTTCTGGTACCCGCTGGGTACGCCGCCGCGCAACCTCGTCGAGGCGGCTGTGCGGGAGAGTCTGATCCACCACATCCCCGACGAGACGCGGGCGGCCGCGGTCGGGGTCGAGTGGTGGCTGGGGCGGCTGACGCCGCCGTACGCGACCAACTTCGAGTTCGGGCTGCACCACGACTTCGGCGAGAACCCGGAGACCGGGGAGCTGGAGTCACCGATGCTGTCCAGCGTCATGTACCTGACCTCGGTCGACGACGGACCGCTGCTGGTCTTCGGGGGCGATCCGGATCCGGGGTCGCCGGGCCAGGACCACGTTTCCCGGAGGAGAACCTCTACGTCACCTTCCCCGGCAACCTGCGGCACTCGGTGGCCAGCCGGAAGGACGTGCGCGCCCCGGAGCGGGCGGTGCCGGAGGACCGACTGCGGCTCAGCGTCCTGGTCAACTGGTGGCCCTACCAGCCCAGCGACGTCGCCGTCGAGCCGATGAAGCGGGTCGCCGGCGCGTACGACGGCACGATGTACCCCGAGCTGCTGGTGCCCGCCGGCCAGCCGGCGTCGTAGGAACACCGGCCCGGAAAGAACAGGCCCCGTACAAACCAGGCCCCGTACAAACACGGACCGGACTGCGGCAGCCCGCAGTCCGGAACCGGTCCCTCAGGCGGGCCCCCGACCACGGGGCCGGATCTCCCCCGCCGTCAGACGCCCGCCGCGCTCAGATCTCCTCGTAGTACATCCGCCGCGCCACCGCGGCGCTGATCGCCTCGGCCAGCGCGTCGGCGTGCGCCTCGTCGAACAGGGTCAGGTGGCTGCCGCTGATCTCGGCGGTCTCCACCCGGGCCGCCACGGCCGCCCAGCCCCGGTCGCCGTCCAGGTAGCCGGCCGGGAACGGCCGGGCGTCGGGCGGCAGCGGGTCGCTGGCCCGCAGGACGTCCAGCTCGGCCGGGTACGGCTGGGGGCGGTAGTCGAGGAACGCGGCGCGGTTGCGCTCGACCATCGCGGTCAGGTCGGCCAGCGCCCCCGCCTCGGCGTCGACGCCCTCCAGCCGCAGCACGTCCAGCGCCAGGATCGACTCGCGCACCTGGGCCGCCTCGGCCGCGTCGGACATGAACGCCGGCGGCGCCCAGGTGTCGATCAGCAGGGTCGCGGCGACCGGCTCGTCCCGGTCCAGCCAGCAGCGGGCCATCTCGACCGCCACGCAGCCGCCCATGGACCAGCCGGCCAGCACCACCGGGGCGACACCACGCACCTCGTCGACCGCGTCCACGTACACGGCCGCGATGTCCTCGATCGAGGCCGGCGGGTCGTCCGGCAGCGACTGGAGCGCGTACACCGCGAACTGATCGCCGAGGCATTGCGCCACCTCGTAGAACGGCAGCACCGAACCGCTCGCGGCGTGCACGAGCACCAGCAGCGGCGCGCCCTGGTTCTCGACCAGGCTGACCAGGTTGTCCTCGTCCCTCAGCTCGGCCTGCGCCGTCTGCAGCGTCGCCGCGAGCTCGCGGACCGACGGCGAGGTGAACACGTCCTGGACCGTCGGACGCACCCCCAGCTCGGCGGCGCACTCCTCGATCAGCTTGAAGACCAGCAGCGAGTGGCCGCCCATCGTGAAGAAGCTGTCGGTGACGCCGACGGTGTCGCGACGCAGGAGCCTGGCGAAGATCTCGGCCAGGCCCGCCTCCAGCGGGGTCGCGGGCGCGACGGCCCCGGCCGGCTCGGCGGGCGCCGCGCCGCCGCCGTCCCCGGCGAGGTCGAGCAGCGCTTCGAGGTCGATGCCGCCGCCGAGTGCCTCCGGGATCGCGTCCAGCACCGTGACGCCGGCCGGCACCAGGTGCTGGGGCAGGCGCCGGGCGGCGCCGTCCAGGAGGTCGGCGGCGGACGGCTCCCGGCCGGGTGCCGGGACGACGAACGCGGCGAGCTCGTCGGGGTGGCCGGGCGCCGCGGTGACCACGGCGCGCCACACGCCGTCCTGGTCGGTGAAGGCCGCCTCGACCTCGGCCAGGTCCACGCGCATGCCGTGCACCGTCGCCTGGCGGTCGAGGGGGCCCAGGTACTCCAGCACGCCGTCGCCCCGGTAGCGGCCGAGGTCGCCGGTGCGGAACATCCGGGCGCCGGGGGCGCCGAACGGGTCGGCCAGGAGCCGGGTCGCGGTCAGCGCCGGCGCGCGGTGGTAGGCCTCGGGGAGGCCGATCTCGCCGCCGATGTACAGCTCGCCGGGCACCCCGATCGGCGTCGGCGCGAGCGCCTCGTCGAGCACGTACACGTTGACGTGGGCGGCGGGCCGGCCGAGCAGCGCGGGCGTCCCGGTGCCGGCCGGCACCACGGCGTCGGTGACGCGGCCGGTCTCGAACGGGGCGTACCCGGTGATCAGCTCGCCGGGGAACCGGGCCTGGAACCGGTCGCGCAGGCCGGCGGAGACCGGCTCGCCGTCGCAGAACACGTGGCGCAGCGAACCGCCGGCGCCGGAGCCGTCGGCCTGGAGCAGCGCCGTCAGGCCGGCCGGTGAGGTGAGGAGCGTGGTGACGCCGTGCGCGTCCACGGCCTCCAGCACCGACCGCGGGTCGGCGGCGGCGGCGAGGGTCGCGCCCTGGCTGAGCGGCCAGTAGACCTCCTCGACGGGGGCGGGCGCGCCGGCCGGCGTCGTCGCGAGCACGGCGTCGCCGGGGCCGATCGGGTGGGCCCGCTGGAGCGCGTCGAGCCGGGCCAGGGCCGCCGCGACCGGGTGGACGACCGCCGCCGGCCCGTCGGTGGTGGCGGTGTAGCGCAGGTCGAGCCGGCCGTAGCCGCCGCCGTCCTGGACGGGGATGTCGTCAGCACTCGTGTCCGCCCACGTACCGGCGTCCGCGAGGGACAGCAGCCGCCACGGGCCGGCCGGGACGCGCGGCGCCGCGGCGGCCTCGGCGATCACCACGACCGGCGCGGCGTCGTCGAGCATCGGTTCGATCTGGTCGGCCGGCAACCCCGGGTCGACCGTCAGCGACGGCGCCCCGAGCTTGGCCGCGGCGTACAGCGCGACGATCTGGTCGGCGCCGCGCCCGGCGCACACGCCCACCGCGTCGCCCGCCCGCACGCCCATGCCTCGCAGGTGCCGGGCCAGCCGGTTGGCCCGGGCGTCGAGGTCGGCGTAGGTGACCGGGCCGTCGGCGCCGTGCACCGCGACCGCCTCCGGGGTCCGGCGGGCCTGCTCCTCGAACGGCTGGGCCATGGTCAGGTGGCCGGTCTCCGGCCGGCGGTAGGGGTTGAGGCCGTGCAGGATCCGCTCCCGCTCGGCCGGCTGGAGCAGCGACAGCTCGAAGGCGCGGGCGTCCGGCTGGTCGGCGGCCGCGGCCAGCAGGGTCTCGAAGACGGTGACGAAGCGCTGCATCGTCTCCCGGTCGAAGATGTCGGCCGAGTAGATGAACAAGCCGCCGAGCCCGTCCCCGTCGGTGGACAGGGACAGGGACAGCTCGCGCTGCGAGGAGTTCGTCTCCAGCTCCACGCCGAGGTCGCCGGTGTCCTCCGCGCCCTCCGGGCCGGACAGCAGGTTGACCATGGTCTGGAACACCGGGGTCACGCCGGGCAGCCGGGGCGGGGCGAGTTCGGCCACGACCCGGTCGAACGGCACGGTCTGGTTGTCGAGGGCCCCCACGACGGTCTCGCGCTCGCGCCGGACGAGCTCGCGGAAGGTCGGGTCGCCGTCGAGGCTGGTCCGCAGCGGCACCGACTTCACGAAGCAGCCGAGGATCGTCTCGGTGACCTCGTGGTCGCGCCCGGCCAGCGGGGTGCCGACGATGACGTCGCGCTGCCGGCCAAGCCGGGCCAGGAACAGCTTGTACGCGGCCAGGAGGACCACGTAGACGGTGACCCCCTCGTCCGCCGCCAGCTGTTGCAGCCGCACCAGGAGCGGGCCGGGGATCGAGACCGGCACGGTGTGCCCGTCGCGGCTGGACTCGCTCGGGCGGGGCCGGTCCCGGGGCAGGTCCAGCACCGGGAGGTCGCCGGCCAGCTTGTCGAGCCAGTACGCCAGCTCCCGCTCCATGGTGGCCTCGTCGGCGCGCTCGGCCTCCCAGGCCACGTAGTCGAGGAAGCCGACCGGCGCGGGCGGGTCGAGCGTGCGGCCGTGCAGCAGCGCGTCCAGCTCGGCGACGGCCTGCATCCGCGACAGCCCGTCGATGTTCAGGTGGTGGAAGTTGAGCGCCAGCAGGGTCCGGTCGCCCGGCAGGCCGAACCCGATGACCTGGAACAGGTACGGCTCGTCGACCGAGAACGCGCTCTGCGCGTTCTGGTTGCTGAGCTCGATGGCCCGCGCCTCGGCCGCGTCGGCCGGCAGGTGCCGCAGGTCGTGCCAGGTCACCGGCGGGTCGATCCGGCCGTGGTCCTGCTGCATGGGCACGCCCTGGCGCTCGAACATGAGCAGCCGGAGCGCGTCGTGGCGGCGCATCAGCTCGGCCACGGCCGCCGTCAGCGTCCCGGCGTCCAGCGCCCGGGCGACGACCCGCAGCTCCGGCATGTTGTACTCGGTGCTGTTCGGGTACTGCTGGCAGAAGAACCAGATCCGCGCCTGCGCCGAGTTGAGCGGGACCGCGGTGCCGGGCGGCACCGGGGCGATCCGCGGGCCCACCGCCTGACCCCGCTCGTGCAGCAGCTTCATGAGCAGTCGCTGCTTGTCCACTGTGGTCATCGGCTCACCCTTCCCGATCGCCGAGTCGTTCGGCCACGTCGTCGTCGGACAGCGCCGCCAGCTCGTCGGCCAGCGCCTTCTCGACGTTCGCGGCGACGCCGGCGATCGTCGGCGCGCCGAAGAACTGCCGGACGGTGATCGTCACGCCGAACCGGGTCTTGACCCGGTGCAGCATCTGCAGGGCCGACAGCGAGCTGCCGCCGGCGGCGAAGAAGTCCTGGTCCCGGCCGATGCGGCCGACCTGCAACAGGTCCTGCCAGATCTCGGCGAGCCGCTCCTCGATCAGGGTGGTGACCTCGGAGACACCGCTGCGGGCCTCGCGGTCCTCCGAGGTCGGCCTCGGCAGCGCGCGCCGGTCGACCTTCCCGGACGGGGTCAGCGGCAGCGCGTCCAGCTTCACGTAGACCGACGGCAGCAGGTACTGGGAAAGGTAGCGGGCGGCGTGGTCGGCCACGTCCGGGACGGCCGCTTCCGGGCCGACCAGGTAGACCACGATCTCCTTGACGCCCGGCTCGTCCTCGCGGATGACCACGGCGGCGCGCTCGACGGCCGGGTGCCCGGCCACCACCGCCTCGATCTCCCCCGGTTCCACGCGGACGCCGCGGACCTTGGCCTGCCCGTCGGCCCGGCCGGCGTAGTGCAGGAGCCCGTCGGCGTCGCGGCTGGCGAGGTCGCCGGTGCGGTACAGCCGCTCCCCCGGCACGACCGGGTACGGGTGTGGGACGAACCGTTCCGCGGTGAGCTCGGGCTGGCCGAGGTAGCCGCGGGCCAGGCCGTCCACGCCGGCGACGTAGAACTCGCCGACGACGTCCGGCGGGACCGGCTGCAGCGCATCGTCGAGCACGTACAACCGGTAGCCGTTGACGGCGTGGCCCATGGGCACGCTGCCGCCGCCCGGCCGGCTGCGGCCGGTCCACAGCGCCACCTCGGAGGTCTCCGTCTGGCCGTAGGCGTTGTGCAGGTCGACGTCGAAGTGGGCGGCGAACTTCTGCAGCAGCGCCGCCGGCACGGCCTCGCCGGAGGTCTGCACGCAGCGCAGGGCCGGGTAGCGGGTGGCGGGGGCGGTGGTCAGGTACATGTCCAGCATCGACGGGACGAAGTGCGCCAGCACGGTGTCCGGGCCGGCGAGCAGCTGCGCCAGGTAGGGCACGTCGGTCTCGGTGCCGACCTCGGCCAGCAGGACCGTGGCGCCGGCGGCGAGCGTCGCGAAGACCTCCCAGATCGCCACGTCGAAGATCAGCGGCGTCTTGTGCACGACCCGCTGGCCGGCGCCGAACCCGTACCGCTCGGCGATCCAGGCGACTCGCGACGCGGCGCAGCCGTGGTCGAGGATGACGCCCTTGGGCCGGCCGGTGGACCCGGAGGTGTAGTACACGTACGCGGTGTTGCGCGGGTGGATCCGGACGGCTTCCCGGTCGCCCGCCGCGGGCGCCGGGAGTGCGGCCGGGTCGATGACCGGCACGCCCTCCAGGCCCTCGGGGACGGGTCCGGTGGCGACGACCGCGGCCATCGCGCAGTCCTCGGCGATCCAGCGGAGCCGCTCGGCCGGGTAGCCGGCGTCCAGCGGCACGAAGCCGGCCCCGGCGCGCAGCACCCCGAGCAGCGCGGCGATCGAGTCGACCGAGCGCGGGACGCAGACCCCGACCAGTGCCTCCGCGCCGACGCCGGCGCCGGCCAGCGCGGCCGCCACCGCGTCGGCCCGCGCGTCCAGGTCGGCGTAGCTGACCGAGGCCGGACCGGCCTGCACGGCCACGGCGGCCGGGTCGCGGGCCAGCGCCGCGCGGAACCCGTCGTCCAGCAGCGTGTCGCCGGCGATGCGCTCGGCGTGGCCGGCGTTGATCCCGGCCAGCTGGGCGGCCGCGGCGTCGGGCCGCAGCAGCGGCAGGTCGGCCAGCGGCGCGGACGGGTCGGCCAGCGCCGAGGCGAGCAGGGTGGTCAGGGCGGCCTGCCACTGCACGGCGGCCGGCCGGTCGAAGCGCCGGGCGGCGTACTCCACCTCGCCGCTGAACTCCGCGGAGTCCAGGCGCACCGTGCAGGTCAGCGCGACCTTGGCGGTGCCGGAGTGGATCAGCTGCTCGCGGACGCGCAGGCCCTCGATGTCGCCGCCGCCGTCGACCGGGGTCGACTGGAGCACGAACATCGTCTGGAAGACCGGGTTCTCCTCGGCGCCGCGGCCCCGGGACAGGCCGTCGACCATCTCCGAGAACGGGAGGTCCTGCCGGCTCAGCGCCTCGGCCAGCGCCGCGTCGGTCCGCTCGACCAGCTCCCGGAAGTGCATGCCGGGGGTGAACCGCATCCGCAGCGGCACGGTGTTCACCAGGTACCCGATCAGCTCCTCGGTGCCGGGCCGGACCCGGCCGGCCATCGGCACGCCGACGACCACGTCGTCGGCGCCGCCGGCCATCCGGTGCAGCGTGGCCAGGAAGCCGGCGAGGAGCACGGCGAACGGGGTCGAGCCGCACTCGCGGGCCACCTGTTCGATCTCGGCGGGACGGACGTCGGCGAGGTCCAGCGGGATCGAGAACCCGCTCGGGCCGTCCACGCCCCGCGGCCGGCCCGGCTCGACCGCCGACGCGTCGCCGTCGAGCCGCTCCGTCCAGTACCGCCGCTGGCCGGCCGCCTCCTCGGTGCCCAGCCAGCGCTCCTGCCAGGCGACGTAGTCGGCGTAGCGGACCGCCACCGACGGCAGCTCCCGGCCGTCGTACAGCGCGGCGAACTCCCGCCAGAACACGCCCAGCGACCAGGCGTCGAAGGCGCTGTGGTGGACGTCGAGCAGCCACAGGTGCGTCTCGGGGTCGACCCGGTAGCACGAGGAGCGCAGCAGCGGGCCCTCGGCCAGGTCGAAGGGCCGGGCCGCGTCGGCCTCGGCGCGGCGGATCGCCGCGGCGTGGTCGGCGAAGGCGCTCACCTCGGTGCGCACCGGTGTGGGCGGCCGCAGCCGGGACCAGACCCGGCCGTCGCGCTCGGCCGGCGTGGTCCGCAGCGCCTCGTGCCGCTCCACCAGCGCGGTCAGGGCGGCGTCCATCCGGTCCAGGTCCAGCGGGCCGGAGATCCAGTACCCCAGCGGCACGGAGTAGGTCGCAGCCCCCTGGTTCAGCCGGTCCAAGTACCACAGCGCGGCCTGGCCGCGCGAGGCCGGCCGCCACTCGCCGAGCTCGCCGGACGGCACCACCGCGCTGTCGTCCATGGCGTTGGGCTGGGCCTCGGCGACCAGCGCGGCGAGCCCGGCCACCGTCGGCGCGGCCCGCAGCTGGTCGAAGATCAGCGCCACCCCGGTGGCCCGCGCGATGCGGCTGAGCAGCTGCAGCCCGCGCAGCGAGTCGCCGCCCGCCGCGAAGAAGTCCTCGTCGACGCTCTCGACCGGCAGGCCGAGCACCTCCGCGACGAGCGCGGCCACGGCCGCCTCCCCGGCCGAGGCCCCGTCCAGGCCGGGCCCGGCGGGCGTGGCCGGCTCGCCGGCGACCGGCGGCAGCGCGGACGCGAGGGCCTTGCCGGTCAGCGGGGACCGCGGGATGCGGTCCAGCCACACGATCGTGTGCGGGACCATGACGGCTGGCAGCCGCTCGGCCAGCTCCGCGCGCAGCGCCTCCAGGGCGCCGGGGGCCGGTTCGACGACCACGGCGCCGGTGGCGTCCGGGGCGCCGGCCGGTGCCGTCGCCGCGTCGACGTAGGCGATCAGGCGGTTGCCGGAGCCGGCGTCGTCGACCGCCACCACGACGGCGTCGCGCACCCCGGCGCAGGCCCGCACCGCGTTCTCCACCTGGCCGGGCTCGACCCGGTACCCGCGGATCTTGACCTGCCGGTCGGACCGGCCGAGGAACTGCAGGTTGCCGTCGGGCAGCATGCTCGCCCGGTCACCGGTCCGGTACATGCGCGTGCCGGCCGGCCCGAACGGGTCCGGCCAGAACCGGTCGGCGGTGGTGGCCGGGTCGCCCAGGTACCCGCGGGCGAGTCCGGGCCCGGCGATCCACACGTCACCGGGCTCGCCGTCGGCCACCGGCGCCAGGTCGTCGTCGAGCAGGTACACCGCGACCCCGGGCAGCGGCCGCCCGATCGGCACCAGCCCGGTGTCCGGCGGGTTCGCCGGGTCCGGGCGGTAGACGGTGGCGCTGATGGTCGTCTCGGTCGGCCCGTAATCGGCGATCCAGTCCACGGAGGCGGTGCCATCCACCTTCGACCACAGGGCGAGCTTGTCCGGCCGGAGCTTGTCACCGCCCGCGAACACCGTCCGCAGGTGGCCGGGCAGGGCCACGACGCCCGCATCGAGGTCGTCGACCCACTGGTGCCAGTAGGCGCTCGGCAGGCTCAGCATCGTGACCCCGTGCGCGGTGATCTGCGCGGTCAGCTCGACACTCGTCGGGCGCGGCGCGTCCGGCAGCACCACAGCCGCGCCGGCCAGCCACGCCGGCAGCACCTCCTCCAGCGAGGCGTCCACGTGGATCGACGTGAACTGCAGGAACCGGTCCGTCGGCCGCAGGCCCAGCTCCGCCCGGATGGAGGCGGCGTGCCCGGCCAGGCTGGCGTGCGCGATCCCGACCGCCTTCGGGCGGCCGGTCGAGCCGGAGGTGAAGATGCAGTACGCGAGGTTGGCCGGCCGCAGCGCCGGCCGCGACCCGGCGGCCGGTTCGACGCCGCTCAGGTCGTCGAGGTCCACCACGGTCAGGCCGGGGACGTCGGGCAGCTGCCGCAGACCGCTGTGCAGCAGGACCTTGACGTCGGCGGTGGCCACCATCGTCGCCATCACCCCGGCCGGCAGCGACAGGTCGAGCGGGACGTAGACCCCGCCGGCCTTCCAGATGGCCAGCATGCCGACCAGCCAGCGCGGGGACTGGTCGACGGCGAGCCCGACCCGGACCTCGGGCCGAACGCCGAGCGCCATGAGCCGGGCGGCGAGGTCGTCCGCCCGGTCGTTGATCTGCCGGTAGCTGAGCACGCCGGCACGGGCGACGACCGCCGCCGCGTCCGGCGTGCTCGCCGCCCGGGCCTCGATCAGTTCGTGTACACACAGGCTGGACATCAGTTCGCTACTCCGTATCCGCGAGGGACAGTTGGGCGGTGCCGAAAGCATGGACCGGCGCCTCTCAGGCGGGCGCCGGGTCGGCCGACGCGCGCCGCCAGCTGTCGTGCAGCCCGGCGTAGACGCCGCCGGCGGCGACCAGTTCGTCGTGGCGGCCGCGCTCCACGAGCCGGCCGCCCTGGAGCACGAACACCTCGTCGGCCCGCTCGGCGGCGGCCAGCCGGTGGGTGACCGTGACCGACGTGCGGCCGGCGGTCAGCCGGCGCAGCGCCTCGATGAGCGTCAGCTCGATCTCGGGGTCCACGGCCGACGTGGCCTCGTCGAGGATCAGGCAGACCGGGTCGGCCAGGTGCGCGCGGGCCAGCGCGACCAGCTGCCGCTCCCCCGCCGACAGGCTCTCCCCGCGCTGCCCGACCGGGGTGTCGAGGCCCCGCGGCAGGCCGGCGAGGAACGCGCCCGCGCCCAGGTCGGTGAAGGTCCGCTCGATCTCGGCGCGGGTGGCCGACGGCCGGCCGTAGCGCACGTTCTCCTCGACGGTGGTGTCGAACAGGAACGGCTCCTGCGGCACCACCACCAGCCGGGAGCGCAGCGAGGCGGTCTCGATCTCCCGCACGTCCAGGCCGCCGATGAGGATCCGGCCCCGGTCCGGGTCGGCGAGCCGGGCGATCAGCTTGGTCAGCGCCGTCTTGCCGGACCCGGTGGCGCCGACCAGGGCCACCTGGCGGCCGGCGGGGACCTCGAACGACACGCCGGTCAGGGTCGGGGCGTCGGTGTAGCCGAAGCTCACGTCCTCCACGACCACGGCCGGCGGGCCGGCCGGCAGCCGCCGGCCCTCGGCCGGCTCCGCGACGTCCTCGGCGATGTCGAGCAGCGCCAGCACGCGGCGCCAGCCGGCGACCGCGCTCTGGGTGAAGTCGATCATCTCGGTGAACTCGCCGATCGGGGCCAGGAACAGGGTCACCAGCAGGATGAACGCGACGAGCTGGCCGGCGGTGTGGCCGGTCGAGGGGCCGATGAGCAGGCCCACCACGACGACCCCCACGACGATGACCACGATGAACAGGTCGGCGAGCGAGAACAGCAGCCCGCCGATGTACCCGGCCCGGATCTTCGCGTCCCGCCAGCGGCGGACGGCCGCCCGGGCCCGCCGCCCGGTCTGCTCCCCGGCGCCGTGGGCGCGGATGACCGGCGAGCCCTGGATCGTCTCCGACAGCACCGTGAGCAGGTCGGCGACCCGGTTCCGCACCTCGGTGTGCGCGGCGGCGAGGCGCCGGGCCGCGGCCCGGATCATCAGCAGCAACGGGACGGTCAGCCCGAGCGTGACCAGGGTCAGCCAGACGTCGTAGTACGCCATGCACGCGACGGTGGCGACCATGATGGCGCCGTTGACGACCCAGACGATGCCGCCCCAGGACAGGAACGCGCTGAGCGTCTCGACGTCGGAGGTGACCCGGGAGACGAGCTTCCCGCGGGACTCGGCCGAGTGGTAGGCCACGCTGAGCCGGTGCACGTGGGCGAAGGCGCGCACCCGCAGGCCGAACAGGGCGCGCTCGCTGGCGACCGCCAGGCGCAGCAGGCTGTACCGGTTCACGACGGCCGTGGCCAGCACCGCGACCGCCACCAGCGTGCTCAGCCGGACCAGGCGGCTGGTCGCGATGTGCCCGCCGCCCAGGCCGTCGTCGATGAGCTGCTGGATGAGGATCGGCACGGCCAGCCGGCCCGCGCCGCCGAGCAGGGACAGCAGGATCGTGACACCCAGCCCGTCGCGGATCTCCGGGACCGCCGCGAGCCCGCGGCGGACGACGGCCAGCGTGGACCCGCCGATGCTCTCGGTGTCGGCCGGTGCGGCCGCGGTCATGTCGTCACCCTCTCCCGGTCGTAGGCCCGGATCAGCCGGTCGTAGCCCTCGACGCGCAGCAGTTCGGCGTGGGTCCCGATGCGGGCCACCCGGCCGCGGTCGAGGTAGACGACCGCGTCGGCCAGGGCCAGGGTCTCGGCGCTGCTGGTGACGACGATCGTGGTGGTCGCGGCGAGGCCGGTCGCGAGCCCGCTCATGATGGCCTGCCGGGTGACGGCGTCGACGGCGGACGTCACCTCGTCCAGCAGCAGCACCCGCGGCCGGCGGGCCAGTGCCCGGGCCAGGGCGATACGCTGCCGCTCGCCGCCGGACAGCGTGATCCCGCGCTCGCCGACCCGGGTCGCCAGGCCCTCGGCCAGGCCGTCGACCAGGGCGGTGGCCCGGGCCAGGTCGATCGCCTCGCGCAACCGCGGGTCGTCGGCGGCGACGGCCGGCCGGCCGGTGCCACCAGGAGGGGCGCCGCCGGCCTGCGGGTCGGCGTCCGGGTCGAAGTCGAACAGCACGTTCTCGGCCAGCGTGCCGGCGAACAGGAACGGCTCCTGGAAGACGACCGCGCAGGCCGCGGTCCGCTCGTCCTCAGCCACCTGATACAGGTCGACGCCGCCGAGCGACACGGTGCCGCCGGTCGGCGACAGCAGCCCGGCCAGGACGAGCATCAGGGTGCTCTTGCCCGACCCGGTGCCGCCGGTGACCGCGACGGTCGCGCCGGCCGGGACGTCGAAGCTCACCTCGGACAGCACCGGCGGCCCGTCCGGATAGCGGAACCCGAGGTCGCGGACGCGGAGCGCGAGCGGGCCGCCGGGCAGCGGCCGCGAATCGGCGACCGGCGGCGGGGGCGTCTGGGTGAGCACGGTCTGGACCCGGTCGTACCCGGCCAGCATGCGGGGCACGGCGCCGAGCACGTTCCCGATCAGCCGCAGCGGCACCACCAGCAGGGCGAACAGGTTGACGAAGCTGACCAGGGTGCCGATCGTGATCGTGCCGCTGTTCACCTGCGCCGCGCCGACCACGACCGTCGCCACGGTCGTGGCCATCGGGATGAGCTCGAGCAGGCTGTCCAGCAGCGCCTCCTGGCCGGCCAGCTCGATCTTGGCGTCACGCAGCCGGCCCGCCTCGACGGCGAACCGCTCCCGCTCGGCCTGGTCCCGGCCGAGCGTCTTGACCAGGAACGCGCCGTCGAAACTCTCGTGGGCGACCGCGGTGACCCGCCCCAGCTGGTCCTGCACGGCCACGGCCGGCACCTCGACCCGCTTCTGGTAGAAGGAGTTGACCAGCAGCAGCGCCGGGATCATGGCGCCGCTGATCGCGGCCAGCACCGGGTCCACCACCACCGCCCAGACCGCGGTCACCGCGAACAGCAGCAGCATGCCGAGCACGTGCGGCAGCCGGGACGGCAGGTCCGCGGCCGCCTCCGGGTCGGTGGTGGCGTGGGCCAGCTTCTCGCCGGTCGGGTTGGCCTGGTGGTAGGCCATCGGCAGGGCCAGGTACCGGTCGGCCACGGCGTCGCGCAGCGTGGCGTCGAACCGGGCCCGGGTCACGGTCGAGGTCCACCGCCGGATCAGCCCCGCGGCGCCCTGCAGCACGCCGACGGCGAGCACGGCCAGCACCACGGCCACCGAGGTGCCCGTGGCGATGTGCCCGGCGCCGAACCGCGGGATCACCACGCGGTTGACCAGTTCGCCGAGCGCGACCGACCAGGCGACCAGGCTTGTGCCGTACAGCACGGACCCGACCAGCCCCCACACCATCGGGCCCGGATGCGCGGCGAAGGCGGCCCGGAGCAGGGCCGCCGATCGGCGCACGTTGCCCGGCCGCGGGGCAGCCGCGGACTCCACCATCGAACCTCCGGTCATCCGCGACCACCGATGCGCGGCCGGCCGGCCGGGCACGGGACCGGCCGCGCGCCGGGCCGCCGGGAGCGCCCTAGAAGTAGCACCGCAGCTCACCTCGCCGGCGCACGTCGGTCGTCGCGCAGTGGAACGAGCCGCCGAAGCTGTTGAACCAGCGGAACGGCATCGGGACCGGGGTGATGCCCCAGCTCTCGGCGAACCGCTGCATCGGGTGGTCCTCGGCCTCGACCACCATGTGCGTCTCGTCCAGCATCAGCACGTTCATGTTGATCCACTTGCTGGTCATGTAGAGCGGGTGGCCGTCGGGGATGACCGGCTCCGGCGCCCGGCGCACCTCCCAGTCCTTGAACTGGACCGGCACCTCGACCACCCGCTGCGGGTGGATGAGCAGCTTGCCGGGCGCGAGCGGCATGAGGCTCGCGTCGATGTGCATGGGGTGGTCGTCGGCCAGCTCGATCACGTGCACCTGGTAGTCCTCGCCCAGGTGCCGCCGCAGCCACTCGATGCCCATCAGGTTCGTGACATGGCTGCGCTGCACGAAGATGTCCCGGCCGCAGCGCATGAAGTCGGCCGCGTCGAAGGTCGGCTCGAACTCGGTGATCACCGAGCGGAAGGGCTCCCCCTCCGGCTGGTCGGTCCAGCCCTCGACGTACAGCTCCTCGGCGAGCTCCGGGCGCGGGGCCGCGGTCCACCGGGCCCCGGCGCGGAAGTACTCCTTGAGCAGCGACCGGTAGGCCGAGCTGGCGAAGTAGCGGGACCGCCACGCCATCGGCGCCTCGATGATCTCCTCGCCCACCACCAGCAGTAGGTCGCGCGGCATCGCGTCGTAGAGGCCGGTGCTGCTCCAGCCCGGCGCGCCGAACGGCAGGCCGTGGTCGCGCGGGTCCGGCCGGCGGACCTTGACGCCGAAGCCCTCCAGGACGTCGACCAGCTGGTCGAGCTCGTCGCGGGCCCGGGCGATCTCGTCGGCCGGGAAGGGGCGGCCGGCCCGCTCCCGGAACACCTCGCGCTGGGCCGGCGACAGGGGGGCCAGGGTCACGGCGTCGCACGGCGGGAAGTGGGCGCCGTCGACGATGCCGACGATGACCTCCTCCAGCGGGTCCCACTCGTTGTAGGCGCGGACCGGTGACCCGGGCGCTTCCTCCAGATCAACCACCGTGCGTCTCCGCTCATCGGTGTACACGGTGCCTTCGGACCACACGTACGGCGTGCGGCCCCATGCGGTCGCGCTGGCGACGTCCGCGGGTCCGGAGTAGACGCCCCACTCCAGCCGCGGCGCGCCGCCCAGGCTCAGCAGCTCGCAGAAGGCGGTGCCGATGGCCGCGCCGGAGTCGTTGGGGAACGGCGGCACCCACACGTCGGCGAACAGGCCGCTGCCGCGGATCATGCTGTTCCACTTGATGTTGAGCGCGCAGCCGCCGGCCAGGCACAGCGGCAGCCGCTCCCGCCCGGCCATCGCCTCGGCGAGCGAGGAGACCAGGGTCCGGCCAACATACTCCTGACACGTGGCGATCAGGTCGGCGCTGCTGAGGTCGGGGAACATCGCGGCGCAGCGGCCGGCGAGGGTGCTGCCGACCTCCGGCCCCAGCGACTCCGCGCTCAGCTCCGCCACCAGCTTGTCGAGCGCGTCCAGCGCCTCCGGGACGACGGCGCCGAGGCCCGCGTAGGCCGTCGCCTTGCCGGCGGTGCCAAGGTGGTACTCGACCGTCTCCACCTCGGTCAGCCCGTCCAGCGACCGGGCGAACGGCTCCAGCGCCATGCAGAAGTAGGTGAACATGTCGCCGACCAGCCCGAACAGCGGGCCGAGGTACTCGCCGGTGACCGGCGCGCCCGGCCGGATGCGGTACAGCCGGGGCATCGTGCCGCCGTCCCAGACCAGGCCGTACGCGGACTCCCCGGCGTACGGGCCGGTGGCGTAGCTGGCGAACAGGTGGTGGCTCACGTGCGGGTAGCTGGCGTACCCGGCGGCCAGCGGACTGCCGGGGATGCCGTCGAAGGCGTGGCGGGGCGGCGGCGCGGGCACGAACGGGTCCGCGACGTAGGGCGCGACCGCGACGCTGACCGGCGCTCCCCCGAGCAGGGTGGGGATGGCCGGCCGCCCGTCCTGCGTCGACCACCAGCCGTCGACCACGAACCGGTCCACGTCGGCGACGTCCAGCCCGTGCGCGGCCAGGGCGGCCGCGATCCGGTCCAGGTCACCCAGCGCGCCGTACCGCCGGCCGTTGTCCAGCTTCTCGATCTCGGTGCTGAACAGCAGGCGCTGGCCGTCGAGCACCGCGACCGCGCCGTCATGGGTGATCTTGATTCCGCAGATGATCACCGGGGCCCGTTCCGGTCGGTGTCCGGGCCGCCGCTCATCGCCGCGCGCAGGCTGGCCGGGCGCATGTCGGTCCACAGCTCGCCGATGCGGGCCAGGCAGGCATGGCGGGGGGCGGGGTCGCCGACCGGCCTCCAGCCCGCCGGCACCGGCCGGCCCGACCGCCAGATCGAGTACTGCTCCTCGTCATTGAGCACGACCACATAGGTGTCGTCGACGTCGGTCATGACTGCCTTCCGGTCTCGGTGGGGGCGGCGCGGCTCTCGGCCCGTTCCTCGCCGCCGTCGTGGTCGTCGGACTCTGCGGGGGCCGGCAGCGGCCCGGAGAACGCCTCGATCTCGATCTCGATCCGGGTTCGCCCGCCATCGAGATCGACCAGCCGGGCGCACCCGCGGACCTCGACCGACGCGGCCGAGTCCGGCGCCCCGGCGGGGAACACCGCCAGCACCTTGACCCCGTCCCAGGCCGAGCGCCGCACGTCGGCGCGGTCGAGCACGCCGCACAGCATGCCGTGGCGGCCGTCGGCCCGCGCCAGCACGAACGGCACCCGGGTCACCGCCGGGTAGCCGTCGGCGCCGGCCGTGACCAGCGTGCCGGCGTCGCAGCCCTCGACCAGCCGGGCCAGCGCGGCGACGTCGCGCTCGTCCGGCGGTGCCGCCGGCTGCTCGGCGCCCGGCACTGCGCCGTTGCGGGCCCACATGCCGCCGTCCTTGGCGATGGCCGTGATGATCTGCTTGGACCGGAACGGCAGCAGCGACAGCAGCGTGTCGCCGAGCCCGTGCGTCGCCTCGGCGAAGCCCTGCACGTACAGGCCCGCGGTCAGCTCCTCGGTGGTGCGCACCCGGTGCTCGCGCGACACCACCGGCCAGCCGTCGTCGTCGGTGTCCAGGTAGGGCAGGACCGCGCTGTACATCGCCGGGTCCAGCTCGCGCCGGTATCCGGTGGCCAGCACCAGGCCGTCGACCTCCAGCGTGCTGGAGCCGGCGCCGAAGCGGCTGTCGATGCCGATGCGCACGACGCCGTCCTCGGAGCGCGCCCGCACCAGCCGGGAGCCGTCGTGGACCACCAGCCGGGTGCGGCCGCGCACCTCGTCGGCGTAGACGAGCCGGTACAGCACGTCGAGCGCGCCGGCCTCCACCACGCCGTAGTTGGTGGTGCGCAGGCTCGCGGCGTAGTCGCGCCGGTTCGCCTGGCTGCGCGAGTAGAAGTCGTCCGCGTTCGCCTCGAAGAACTGCTCGTTGGCGAAGGGGTTGTTGTCGGTGGCCCGCAGCGAGTACCCGGGCAGGATCAGATGGACCCGGGCGTTGCGGTAGCGGTCCAGCATGTACGTGGTGATCTCGCCGGCGCTCTGGCCGTCGCCCGCGACCGCGAACTCCCACGCCCGGTCCGGGTCGGTGAACGCCGGCGGGAACGTGGTCAGGAACGCGCTGGAGTGCAGCAGGTTCGGGCCGGGCGTCACCCCGTCGGGCAGCCGCGGCAGGCCGCCGAGCGCGTGCACGACGTTGCGGGTGTGGTACTCGACGATCGCGCCGGTCGCGGTGTCGGTCGCGGTCACCCGGAACAGCGACAGCTCCCCCTCCTCGCGGACCGGGGTCACCGAGGTGACCTCGGTGTGGTGGCACACCACGTCGGAGAACTGCTCGGCGACCCACCGGAGGTAGTCCTCGAACTCCAGCCGGGTCGGCCGGAACTCGGAGAGGTTGACGAACTTCTCCAGCCGCCCCTTGGCCTTGGTGTAGGCCAGGAAGGTGAACGGGCTGGCGAGGTTGCGCAGCGACACCAGGTCCTTGAGGAACGAGATCTGCATCCGGGAGCCGTCGACCAGCATCGCCGGATGCCACCGGGTATCCGGCGAGCGTTCCAGGAACAGGCAGCCGCGATCGGGCGCGATCTCCTGGGCCGCGATCGCGAGCGCGATGTTCGACGGCCCGAAGCCCAGCCCGATCACGTCGTACGGGTCGTCCGGCGTGCCAAGATTCTTCACCCTGCTGCCCCTCCTCGGCGCGTGATGACCGGTGACCGACCGCTCAGTCGACCGGCACCTCCGCCGGCGGCCGCTCGGCGGCGCGGCCGGTGTCCAGGAACCCGAGCATCGCCGGGACCGGCGACACCACCCGGCCGGCGTCGTCGAGCTGCTGCTGCAACTGCGCGGCGACCTCGGGCATACGGCGCCAGTGGGTGGTCGGACGCAGGTGGTGCTCCTGGTGGTAGCCGTCGTTGAACGTCAGCCGGTTGTAGAGCCGGCCGTAGTGGCTGACCGAGTTCCCGTACCGGCTCTCCGGGCAGGCGCCGTAGTGCCGGTAGTAGTTCTGGATGTTGACCAGGGTGAACGCGACCGCCACCGCCGGCAGGTAGCACATCAGGGCCCAGCGCCAGTCGATGACGGCCAGCCCCGCGGTGAAGGCCAGCTGGGCGAGCCGGTCGAAGCGGACCTGGGCCAGCTCGGCGGCGCGCCGCTGCGGCTGCCGGGCGGCCAGTCCGCGCAGCACCTTCTCGCCCGGCCCGACCGCGCACAGCCGGGTCAGGGAGAAGACCGTGCCGGCGAACTCCTGGATCGAGCCGACGAGGCTGTACGCCAGGTACCGCGGCAGCGGGGCGTGGCCGTCGTCGCGGCTGAACCGGAAAGTGGAGGTCAGGTCGTCGGTGACCCCGTCGTGCTTGCGGTCGTTGTTGTACCGGTGGTGATTGCGCACGTGGGTCAGGTGGTAGGCCTGCACCGACTGGGCGATGTTGGCCGAGCCGATCAGCGACAGGATCGCGTTGAGCCGGGCGTCGGCGAACCAGGGCTGGTGCACGAACAGGTGCGACACCACGATGACGGAGTAGGTCACCATGGCGGTGACCACCAGGGCCGAGCCGATCATCGGCCACGGCCGGTGCGGCGTCACCGCGGCCAGCGTGATCGTGCCGGCGAACTGCAGCAGCGTCAGCGCGAGCAGGATCGCGTCGGCCGGACTGTTGCGCCACAGCCGGTGCTTCGCGTCGTCCACTTTCACCTCACCTCGGTTCGTGCGGCAGCCCCGGAGGAAGGCGCGGCAATGCGACGGCTGTCCGCCGGTACGGAAGGACGGGAAAAGGGGGGGCCAAAAGCAATGGATACATCGACGCAATGGCGAATGAATACCCTGATGCAACAGCGACAAGGCTAGGCGGGGCGCCGAGGGGTGTCAATCAAGCCGATCCGGCTGTCACGTGTTCCGGCCTTGTCCGGGCCTTCGAGCCGTGGTCCGGGCGTCCGCGATGAAGTGATGTGCTGCCGGCTTCGGAAGACGGCACGGCAAGCCCGCGTACCAACTGCGGACATCCGCAGTTGGAAATCGTCCGCACGGAGAAGCGGCCCGGAGAAGCCGGGCGAAGAAGCGGGGCGAAGAAGTCCCGGACATGGTGACGAGCCCGCTCCCGGCACGGTCATCTGGGCCGGGAGCGGGCTTCGCGCGTCCGCGCGCACGTCACATGGGGCTGAAGACCACCTGCTCGGCCACGGCCTTCTCGACGGCCTGCACCGCGGCCATCACCGCCTCGGTCCGCTCGGCCACGCCCTCGACGACGCCGAGCGTGCCCTCGCTGCCCGCGCGCCAGTCGACGGGCTCGCCGGGGTCCACTTGCAGCACGACGGACCGGATCTCCGGGTGTTCGGCCGCCAAGCCGCCGAGGTCGCCCCAGGAGGCCAGCCGCCAGTCACCGACCGGCGGCAGGATCTGGTAGCCGAAGGAGACCGAGTGGTGCGGGCGCCCCGGATCCACCGGCTCACGGCCGGCGGCCACGTCGAACGCCAGCCGGACCGCCTCCACGCCGCACGACCGGTAGAGCAGCATGGCGACGTAGCCGCCAAGCCGGCCGTTCACCTCGATCACCACCGGGCCCTCGGCGGTCAGCTTCAGCTCGACGTCCATCCAGCCGTCGCGGAGCCCCAGCGCCAGGCACGCGGCCGCGGCCTGCCGGCAGACCTCGTCCTGGTCGGCCCGGGACAGCGGGGCCGGCATGACGAAACCGCGTTCCCGGAACGGCTCCACCAGCGGCAGCCGGCCGTTCACGACCTGATAGGCCACCGTGCCGCGCCAGAACAGCAGCTCGGCCGACACATAGTCCCCGAAACCGGGGCCGGCGCCGTCCGGGCTGCCGATGAGCATCTCCTCCAGCACGAAGCGCTCGGCGAAGCCGTGGGCGAACGCCTCGGTCGCGCACCGCAGCGCGTCCTCCGGCCCGTCGACCCGGTAGACGTGCCAGCTGGCCGCGCCGCGGGTCGGCTTGAGCACCGCCGGCGTCCCGACCTCGGTCAGCGCGGCCACCACCTGCTCGGGGCGGTCGATCACGGCGAAGCGCGGCACCCGCAGGCCGGCGTCGCGCAGCCGCCGCCGCTGCTCGAACTTGTCGGTGGCGGCGGCCACCGCGTCCTCGGAGTGGTAGGTGAGCCCCAGACGCCGGGCGACCCGCGCGGTCAGCGGCAGGTCGCGGTCGGAGAACGAGACGATGCCGGCCGGCGACCGGGCGGCGAGCGCCGCGATGCCGGCCTCCTCGTCGGTGAGGTCCACGACGTGGCCGATGGTCTCCAGCAGCTCCCGCAGGCCCGGGCGCATGCGGCCGACCGGGGCGGCGAAGACCAGCTCGAAGCCGTCGGCGTCGGCGGCCAGCTCCAGCGGGGTGGCCGCGCCCTCGCTGTAGACGACGACCACCACGGGGCGCGTCATGCGGTACCCGGCCGGTTGCGCGGCGTCGCGGGCACCGACCGGTAGATCTGCTCCAGCCCGCCCAGGGGGCCGCTCAGCCGGGGCAGGGCCGCGTAGACCGGGTCGCGGCGCAGGATCGCGTCGACCTCGCGCAGTCGCCACATCGGCGTGCGCGGGAACAGGTGGTGGACCAAGTGGAAGCCCTCGCCGTCCTTCTCGCCGAGCAGGAATCGGGTGCCCAGCCCGTAGACCCGGTTCCAGGACATGTAGATGTCCACGCGGGGGGCGGTCTCGATGAGCGGGAAGTGCTCCAGCAGCTCGGCGATGGCACCGATCCAGACCTGGGTGGTGACCAGCGGCACGAACCACAGCAGCAGCAGCCACGGCCACCAGCCGGCGAGCGCGGCCCAGGCCAGCACGGCGGCCAGCAGCGCCACCCGCGGCACCCGCTCGGCCGGGCGCTCGCCCGAGGTAAGGATGCGGTGGCGCAGCAGGTAGAGCACGTAGGAGGCGGTCGCCCGGGGAGTCACCACCCTGAGCAGGTAGCGGCGCAGCGCCTGGCGGCTCAGGTCGTCGCCGCAGAGCCCGTTGTCGCGGTACTGGCGGTAGTCGGGGTCCCGGTCCGGGTCGCCCAGCCGGCCGTGGTGTTCGCCGAGGTGGGAGGCGCGGTAGCCGGTGAAGCTCTGCAGCACCGGGTAGCCGCCGAGGGCGGCCCCGATGACGCTGCCGGCCCGGCGGTCGGCCATGAACGCCCGGTGCGTGGCCATATGCAGCATGCCGGCGATCCCCCGCTGACGACCGCCGATGAAGAACACTGCCACCAGGTACACCGGCACGGCGAGCCACATCGAGGCGTGCCGGAACGCTTCGATGGACGCGGCGCACCACAGCGCGATCCACGTCCAGTGCTCGACGGCCTCCAGCGGGCCGTGCCAGTTGTCGGGTCGTGAGGCCGCCCGGGCGGCGGCCAGGATGTCGGGATCGAAGCGGTAGCGCACAGCGAGGTCCACGTCAGCCATGGCACCTTCCCTTCCGGCCGCTGCCGGATGCGGCGCGGCCACGCACCGCCCCCCAGCCCGGCCACGTCACACCGATCACCGGTGTCCATCTAATGCCTGGGCACAGTCAGACATCCGGGACACGATGTCGGCAACCAGCTCGGCCTCCCGTGCGCGGAGGTAGAAGTGGCCGCCGTCGAACTGCCGCCAGGCGGCCGCCCCCGACGACACGTCGCGCCACGCGGACAGTTCCTCCGGTGTCGCGCTCCTGTCCTCGCTGCCGCCGTAGGCGAACACCGGGCAGCGCAGCCGCACCGGGTCGGCGGGGCGGTAGATCATCGCGGCGCGGACGTCGGTCATCAGCGTGGGCAGCACCAGCTCGCGCAGCTCCGGCACGTCGAGCACCTCCGGTTCGAGCCAGCCGAACGCCCGGATGTCGCCCTCCAGCTCGGCGTCGGTGAGCTCCTCCGGGTACGGCGTGGCGCGGTGCGGGGCGTAGGCGCCGGACACGAACAGCGCCGCCGGATCCGGGCCGGGGCCGGCCTCCAGGCGCGCCGCGGTCTCGTAGGCGACCATGGCGCCCATGCTGTGCCCGAACAGGTACAGCGGCCGGTCGGCGTAGGGCGCGAGCGCGGCGGTCAGGGCGTCGGCGAGCTCCGGGACGGACGGCAGGCACGGCTCGGCGAACCGGTCCTGGTGCCCGGGGTACTGCACGCTCAGCAACTCGACCCGCTCCGGCATCCGCGCGGCCCAGGTGAAGTAGGCGGAGGCCGTGCCGCCGGCGGCCGGCAGGCACACCAGCCGGGCCTGCGGATCGGCGGCCGGGCGCGGCCGGCGCACCCAGCGCGCCGACGCACCGGAGGTGTCCGTTGTCGTGGTTACGGTCATCTCGGGTCTCCCGTCGATCGGGGCCTCGGGACAGAATCCCGGTGTGGTTCGCTGCGAAGGATGCGTCTGGGACGGACTCCCGATGGATGGTGCCCCGATCGACGAGCCGGTGGCGATCGGGGGCCGGCTCGACCCGGCCACGGTCATCGGGGGCTACCGGCACGGCGTCTTCGCGATGCCCGCCGGGTCCGAGGCCGAGTTGGAGGCGAACCACTTCCTGTACGAGCCGGCGGTGGCCGTCGGCACGACCGTGGTGCTGGACTCGCCGGCGCCGGATCCGTACGCGCTGACCTGGTGGTCGCCGGACCCGCGGCCGGTCGTCCCGTACGGCCGGATGGCCAAGCCCCGCAGCCTCATGCAGCAGCTGCGCAACCGGGTGGCGTGGACGACCACCGCCGACCGGGCCTTCGAGCGGGTGCTGGCCGAGTGCCGCGCCGACCGCACGCCGCTGTGGCTGACCGACGACCTGTGCCGGTGCATGACCGCCCTCCACGAGCAGGGCTGGGCGCACAGCGTCGAGGTCTGGGACGGCGACGAGCTGATCGGCGGCGCCATCGGCGTCGGCACCGGCGCGGTCTTCTCCCTGGACACCTGTTTCCACCAGCGGGCCAACGCCTCCAAGGTCGCGCTGCTGGACATGGAGCACCGCCTCGCCGGGTCGGGCGTGGCCCTGCTGGACGTGGAGTGGGACAGCGAGCGCAACCAGCGGCAGGGCGCCGGTCCGATGCCCCGCGGCGAGTTCCTCGCGGTGCTCGCCAGCGGGACCGGGCCGGTCCCGCTGGACGGCGGCGAGCAGGAGGCGCGCCGCCTCGGCTTCCTGCGTACGGCGGCACCGGCCCGCTAGCCGCCCGGTGCCGCCGCGTCCAGTCCCGGGTGCCCCCAAAACAGGTGAGTCCCGCATCCCCGGCGGCGTGGGCAGGATCATTGATGACCGCGACGTCCGGTCGTCTCGGGCTCGCCGGGGCAGTCCTCGCGGTCATCGTCCGCCCCCATAGGCCGCGACAACGAACGGGGCTGAGCCCAGTGTCGGTCAACACCACCTCTCGAACCCGAGTCGAACCGGGATCCGCCGCCGACGACGAGGACCCGGACGCCGCCGTGAACCTTCCGGACCCGGCGCGCGCCTGGGACAGCACCGTGGTGCGGCTGCCGGTCACCGCCATCGGCGAGGCCGACTCGCCCCGGTCCGCGGGCCTGGACATGGCGCACGCGCGGGCCCTGGCCCAGATCGAGACCGACCTGCCGCCGATCGTGGTGCACCGCGCCACGATGCGGGTGATCGACGGCATGCACCGGCTGCTCGCCGCCCGGCTGCGCGGCGAGCAGGAGATCTCGGTGAAGCTGTTCGACGGCGACGACGACGAGGCGTTCCTGCTGGCCGTGCGGCTCAACGTGACGCACGGCATGCCGCTGACGATCGCCGACCGGCGGGCCGCGGCGCTGCGGATCATCAGCACCCACCCACAGCTGTCCGACCGCTCCATCGCCGTCACCGCGGGCCTGTCCGCCAAGACGGTCGGGGCGCTGCGCCGCGAGATCGGCAGCCCGCCGGTGACCGTCCGCATCGGCCGCGACGGCCGGTCACGGCCGCTGGACGGGGTCGCGGGGCGGCGGGCCGCGGCCGAGCTGATCGCGATCCACCCGGACGCGACGCTGCGCCGCATCGCCCATGACGCGGGCATCTCGGTCGAGACCGCGCGTAGCGTCCGGCAGCGGCTGCGGGCCGGCGAGGACCCGGTCCTGGACCGGCGCACCCGGCCCCAGCCCGCCGAGCCGGCCGCCCGGCAGATGACCGTGCGGCTGCCCGAGAGCGATCCCTCCGACGAGCTACGCATGCTGCTGGACACGATCCGGCGCGACCCGTCGCTGCGCTACACCGACTCCGGGCGGATGCTGCTGCGCTGGCTCGGCCCGCGCGTGCTCCTGCCGGACGAGGTGCCGACGGCGCTGCGGCGGATCCCGCCGCACTGCCGACTCAACCTCGGCTCCATGGCCCGGCTGAGCGCGGCGGCCTGGATCCAGCTGGCGAGGTGGCTCGAGGACGACTACGCCGAGGGCGCCGGCGGCCAGTCGGGCTGACCCCGGCGCGGCCGACCGGATCCCGCTCCGCCGGAGCCGTCACGGCTCCGGCGTCCCGTGTTCGAACCATGTCGAGGCTTCCGCCGGTCGGCGCCGCGCGCCGGCCGGCGTCGGTCATCCCGCTGCCGGCTCGGCCGGCCGCTCGGCCGGCCGCTCCTCCAGCCGTTCACTGAGCCCGGCGACTGTCGGCGCCTCGAACAGCGTCCGCAGCGGGACCGGCCGGCCGAGGACCTCGGCGAGCCGGGTGACGACCGCGACCGCCAGCAGCGAGTGGCCGCCCAGGTCGAAGAAGTTGTCCCGCACGCCGACCCGCGGCACGGCCAGCACCTCGGCCCAGACGGCGGCGATGCTCTCCTGCAGCGGCGTGGACGGCGGCTCGTACTCGACGGCCGCGGCCCGCTCGGCGTCCTCGTCCGGCGGCGGCAGCAGCGCCCGGCTCAGCTTCCCGCTGGGCGTGCGCGGCAGCTGCGCGACCACCTGGTACACCGCCGGCACCATGAACTCCGGCAGCCGCGAGCCGAGGAAGGCGCGCAGCCCGGCGGCGGTCGGCGGGTCGTCCGGATCGGGCACCACGTAGGCGACCAGGCGCTTGTCGCCGGGGCCGTAGCTGTGCGCGGCCACGGCGCAGTCCCGCACCTGCGGGCTCCCGGACAGGGCCGCCTCGATCTCGGCGACCTCCACCCGGAACCCGCGGATCTTGACCTGGGTGTCCACGCGGCCGAGGAACTCCAGCTCGCCGTCGGCGTTCCAGCGGGCCCGGTCGCCGGTGCGGTACATCCGCTCGCCGGCCCGGAACGGGTCGGGCAGGAACCGCTCCGCGGTCAGCTCCGGCCGGCCCAGATAGCCGCGGGCCACCCCGACACCGCCGGAGAACAGCTCCCCGGCCACGCCCGGCGGCACCAGGCGCAGCTCCTCGTCGAGCACGTACAGCCGCAGGTTCGCGAAGGCCCGCCCGATCGGCGGCAGCGCCGGCCACTCCGCGGGGGCGCCGCGCAGCTCGTAGGCGGAGGCGAGGTGCACCTCGATCGGCCCGTACTGGTTGTACAGCGTGCAGCCGGGCAGCCGCTCGAAGAACGTCCGGATCGCCGGGGTGGACTGGAGCTGCTCGCCGGCGGTGGTGACCGCGTGCAGCGACGACGGCACCCGGCCGAGGCGGGTGGCCAGCTCGGCCACGCCTTGCAGGGCGACGAACGGCATGAAGATCCGCTCGACCCGGTGCGCGTCGATCACGTCGAGCAGCCGCTCGTAGTCGTACCGGACCTCCTCGGCGACCAGCACCAGCGGATCGCCGACCGTCAGCGTGGTCAGGATCTCCTGGTAGCAGACGTCGAAGCTGAGCGCGGACCACTGCAACGTGCGGCCGCGGCCGCCAGGACCCTGCGTCGCTTGCCACTGCACCTGGTTGACCAGACCCCGGTGCGGCATGGCGATGCCCTTGGGCCGGCCGGTGGAGCCGGAGGTGTAGAGCACCCAGGCGATGTTCGCCGGGTCGGTCACGCTCGGGGGGCCGTCGGCGCGGGTCGGCTCGCCGAACTCGTCGAGGGCGAGCAACGGCACCGAGATCGGTGTCGGCTCATCGGCGTCGCCGGCGTCGCCGGTCTCGTCGCGGAGTACATCGTCGGCGGCGCCGGGGACGATCAGCAGCCGCAGCGCGGCGTCGTCGATCATCAGCCGCCGGCGGGCGCCGGGGTAGGCCGGGTCGATCGGCACGCACGCGCCGCCGGCCTTGAGCACGGCGACGTTTGCGATCACCATGTCCAGCGAGCGCGGTAGCGCCACGCCGACCCGGTCGTCGGGCCCGACGCCCAGCTCCCGCAGCCGCCAGGCCAGGGCGTTGGCCCGCTCGTCCAGTTGGCGGTAGGTCAGCTCACGATCACCGAAGATCAGCGCCGTGGCGTCGGGGACGGCCGCGACCCGCCGCTCGATCAGCTGGTGCAGGCACAGGTCGGCGTCGAACGGGGTGTCGGCGCCGTTCCAGGCGTCGAGCACCTCGTGACGCTGCTCGGCCGACATCAGCGGCAGCTCGTCGACGCGCGCGCCGGGCTCCTCGACCAGGCCGGCGAGCAGGTTCACCAGGTAGCCCGCCAGGCGTTCCACGGTGGTCCGGTCGAACAGCGCGGCCTGATATTCGAAGCCGATCTCGAAGCGGCCCTCCGCGGTCTCCGACCCGAAGAACATGAGGTCGAACATGACGTCGTGCTCGTCCGGCTCGATCTGGGTGACGGCCAGCCCGTCCATGTCGCGCGGCTCGTCGACCAGATACGAGAACATCACGCGGAACAGCGGCTGCACCGCGAAGTCGCGCTGCGGCTGTAGCCCGGCGACCAGGTTCTCGACCGGCACGTGCCGGTACTCCAGGGCCTCCAGGAGCCGGGCCCGGACCTGGCCGAGCAGCTCGACGAACGTGCCCCGGCCGGGCACCTCGGCTTGCACCACGATCGTGTTGATGAAGTGGCCGATGGCGTCCGCGACCTCGCCGCGGGCCCGGCCGTCGGCGGTGATGCCGATGCTGACGTCGCTCTGCCCGCTCCATCGGTACAACAGCGTGTGGAAGGCGGTCAACAGCACCGTGAACAGCGTGACGCCCTCGCGCTCGGCCAGCCGGCGCAGCCCCTCGACCACCGCGGCCGGGACCGGCACCGCGACGTGGGCGCCGTCCAGCTCCGCGCTCAGCGGCCGCGGGCGGTCGGTCGGCAGGTCCAGGCTCTTGGCGTCGGCGAGCCGCCGACGCCAGTACTCCTCTCCGCGCTTGGCCTCGTCGCTGGAGCGGACCTCCTGCTGCCAGAGCGCGTAGTCGGCGTACTGCAGGGCCGGCTCGGGCAGCGGGGACGGCGCCCCGGCCAGGAAGGCCGCGTACAGGGTGCGCAGCTCCTTGAACAGGATCGCGAGCGAGGGGCCGTCGATCACGAGGTGGTGCGAGCGCAGGACCAGCATGTGCTCGGCCGGGGTGAAGCGGATCAGGTCGGCGTAGAAGTTGCGCGGCTGGTCGAGGTCGAAGCGGTGCTCGAAGTAGTCGCGGCGGCGCTCGTCGAACCACCGGTCGCGCTCGGCCTCGGACCGGTCGGACACGTCGAGGAAGGTGACGCGGGACTCGCCGGGCGGGGCGACCACCTGCACGCCCTTCCCGTCCCGGATCGGGAACCCAGTCCGCAGGATCTCGTGCCGCCGCACGATCTCGTCGATCGCCGCCCCAAGGACGGTCACGTCGAGGTCGCCGGTGATGCGGAACAACAACGTGTACTGATACGCCGGGCCGAGCAGTCCCAGATAGCTGAGGAACCAGATGCCCTGCTGCTGCGGGGACAGCGGGACGGTGTCCGGCCGGGTCGCCGGGGCGTCGGCCGCGGCGCTCACCGCGGCGATCACCTCGTCGCGGTGCTGGCGCAGCACGGCCAGCCGCGCGGCGTCCAGCGACCCCACCGGCCGGTACCGCAGCTTGCCGTCCTGAAGCCACAGCTGGACGCCGTCTTGGCGCAGCTCGTCCAGGAAATCGGCGATCGCAATCACGGGCTGCCCCTTCTCGGCGACGTGCGGAACATACGGCTCGGGGCCCGAGGCTCGTCAGCGCGTGCTGAGCGGACGCAGATCGGTCCAGTGCTCCTCGACGAAGTCCAGGCACGCCTGCCGGCTGTCCTCGGCGTGCGCGACGCGCCAGCCCGCGGGCACGGCCAGGCGGCTTGGCCACAGCGAGTACTGATCCTCGTCGTTGATCAGCACCGTGAAACGGCCGTCCGGATCGTCGAACGGGTTCATGACGTCGACTCCTCTCCCACCAGTGGTTGGTCGAGCGCGCGCTCGCGCGGCGCACGGTCCCGCGCCACCCGCCAAGGCGGGTAGATCACGGACAGCAGCGGGCCCGCCATCGCGGTGGTGACCAGTGCCATCAGCACCATCAGCGAGTACAGCCGCTGGTCGAGCAGGCCGATCTGGAGCCCGACCGACAGCACGATCAGCTCGGTGAGCCCGCGGGTGTTGAGCAGCACCGCGAGCACCGCGCTGTGCCGGGTCGGGACCCGGCCGAGCCGGGCCGCGCCGAACGCGCCGGCCCACTTGCCGCCGACCGCGACCAGCAGCATCAGGGCGAACAGCCCTGGCGCCCCGGCGCCCAGCGTGGACAGGTTGACGGCCAGCCCCGCGACCACGAAGAAGGCGGGCAGCAGCACTATCCGGTTGATCCGCTCGACCCACGGCAGCACCCGCTCCCGCAAGGCGGCCGCGCCGGACCGGGGCAGCGCCGTGCCGAGCAGGAACGAGCCGAAGATGAGGTGCAGCCCCATCCAGGCGGTCGCCTGGGCCGACAGCCACAGCGCGCCGCCGAGCACGGCGACCGTGGCGACGCCGAGTCCGACGGCGACACCGGTGCCGCGGTCCCGGGCCGCCGGCCGGCCGACGGCGAACCGGGTCAGCACCGGCCGCACCACGCCGAGCAGCAGCGCCACGAACGGCAACACGAGCAGCACCCGCCACGGCATCCCGCTCCCGTGCGAGAAGGCGACCAGCATCGCGAGCGACGACCAGGCGAGCGCGTCGCCGATGGCCGCGGCGCCCAGCGACAGGTCCCCGATGGGCGTGTCGATGAGGCCCCGGTCGGTCAGGATCCGGGCCAGCACGGGGAAGGCGGTCACTGACATCGCGGTGCCGACGAACAGACAGAACAGGACCGCGGAGTGGCCGGGCCGCTCGCCCACGATCCCGACCGCGAGCAGGACGCCGAGCCCGAACGGCACGGCCGTCGAGCCGAGCGACACCGTCAGCGCGATCCGGCCCTGCCCCCGCAGGTTGCTGTCGTTCAGGTGCAGCCCGACCAGGAACATGAAGACGCAGACGCCGACGTTGGCCGCGGTGGTCAGCCCCGGGCGGATGTCGGCCGGGAACAGCGCGCGGGTGAGGCCGCCGTGGAACAGGGTCGGGCCGAGCAGGATGCCGCCGGTGATCTCGCCGATCACCGCGGGCTGGCCGAACCGCCGGCACACGAGCCCGAGCACCTGGGCGACGGCGATGATCTCGACGAGCGCGAGAAGCAGCCGTGCGAAGTCACCAGTGATCACTGTCCACTCCCGATGTCACGGCGCGGCCGTACTCGGGCCGGTTTCGCGGCGCGGGGCGGCCTCGCGTCGTCCGGTCGAATGTACGCAGCGCGGGCCCCACCAGCGCAGTCACATGAACCGGCGACGCCGCCCCACCGACTCGACGGCGGGAGTTGTCCTGACAGCTAGTGTCCCTCGCCCGAAATTACCTAACATGTCCCCGATTAGCGCGACCTGCGAGGAAGGTTAGGGCCACCAATGATGGGCCAGGAGCCCGTAGCCACGTGAATCAATCAACTGACATTCCGATCGGTGTGCTGGGGGACACCGTTCCCGGAGCTTGTCGGCATCTGGAGCCGCCCGGACCCGGTCCGGCTCCGCCGCCGGGACCATGTTCGGACGCTGAATACCTGACGCTGAATACCTCTAACAAGGGGGTGGTGCCGTGCTCCGCGCGGATGTGTTGATCAGCTGCCCGGTCTACCTAGTCGGACTCGTCCAGGTCCTCAACGACGCCGGGATCACCGTCGTCGCGACCCGGACGTCGTCGACGGAGGAACTGTCCTGGCTCGCCGACGCGGCCGTGTTCGACGCCGACGCCCTGCCCGCGGAGGACGAACTGGACTACGTCACCGAGATGGCCAGGTGCACGCCGGTCCTCGTGCTGGCCGACAAGTGGTCGCTCCCCGCCGACGAGTACATCCGGGCCGGCGCCAACGGCGTGATCCGCCGCGAGGAGAGCGTGGAGAACCTCGTCGAGGCGCTCCGCATGGTGACGATCGGCGCCCAGGTCATCCCGCAAGGCGAGGCCGCTCCCCCATCGACGGAGCGCGCAGACTCGTTAGGCCCCAACCTGTCCGAACGCGAGGAGCAGGTGCTCAGCCAGATCGCGCACGGACTGACCCACGGCCAGATAGCCACCCGCCTCGGCATCAGCCCCCACACGGTCGACACCTACGTCAAGCGCATACGCGCCAAGCTCGGCGTCGGCAACAAGGCGGAGCTGACCCGCGCCGCCCTGCTGGGCCGCATGGTCACCGCCACCCCGGAGCCGGCCGTCGCGCCCCGCCGACAGCAGCTGGACCCGCGCCCGCGGACCGTCTGAGGCAAGGCGACTCGTGAGACTCCTGCGAATCGGCGCGCCCGGCGCCGAACGTCCCGCCGTCCTGCATACCGACGGAACCCTCTACGACCTCTCCGGCATCGTCCCCGACATCGACGGCGCGCTGTTCGCCGGCGACGGCATCCCCCGCATCACCGCGGCCCTGGCCGCCGGCACCCTCCCCCCTGCCGCCCCCGGCCAACGCGTCGGCCCGCCGATCGCCCGCCCCGGCAAGGTGATCTGCATCGGCCTGAACTACACGGACCACGCCGCCGAGACGAACCGATCGGCACCCGAGCGCCCGGTGGTGTTCCTGAAGGACCCGGCGACAGTCATCGGCCCCGACGACGTCCACATCCCCCGCGACTCCGTGAAGACGGACTGGGAACTGGAACTGGCCGTGGTCATCGGCACCCGAGCCCGCTACCTGTACTCCCCAGCCGAGTCCCGATCCGCCATCGCCGGCTACGCGATGAGCAACGACGTCTCGGAGCGCACGTTCCATGTCCCCCCAATGGGACCTGGGCAAGTCCTGCGAACGCTTCAACCCCCTGGGCCCCTGGCTGGTCACGCCCGACGAGCTCCCCGACCCCCACACCCTCCCGATGCGCCTGTCCGTCAACGGCACCCCCCGCCAGACCAGCACCACCGCGAACATGATCTTCCCCGTAGACCACCTGATCTGGTACCTGAGCCAGTACATGGTCCTGGAACCCGGCGACCTGATCAACACCGGCACCCCCGCCGGCGTAGCCCTCAGCCTCCCCGACCACCCGTACCTACGCGCCGGCGACCGGATCGAGACGGAGATCGAGGGCCTCGGCCGCGCCGCGCAGACTTTCGTTCCCGCGCCCTAGACGACCTATTCCAAGGGATGTGGGCGGAGACGGGGCGAGGGCGTCCAAGATCGGTTTGTGACGACAGACCGGGATGCCCTCGCTACCGCACTGTACGTGAGAACCGATGACCTGCTGAAGGGATCGCCGCAGCTGGCGCCGTGGCGGCCGGTGACCGGCATCAGCCCGCGGCTCAGCGACGCGGAGCTGATCACCCTGGCAGTAATGCAGGCGCTGCTCGGTTTCACCTCCGAGGCGCGGTGGCTGCGGCACGCACGCGCGCATCTGGGGCACCTGTTCCCCTATCTGCCCCAGCAGCCGGGTGACAGCAAGCGGCTGCGCCGGGCGGCGTTGCTGATCCGGCGCTGCATCCGGGTGCTCGCCGCCGACACCACCGTGTGGTCCGACGACGTGTGGGTTGTGGATTCCACGCCGGTGGAGTGCGGCCGTTCCCGGGAGACGGTCAAGCGCTCGGACCTGGCCGGATGGGCCGAGTACGGGTACTGCGCCTCTCACTCGCGGTTCTTCTGGGGGCTGCGGAGTCCCGTGAGTTCAGCGAAAGTGAAGGTTTCTCGCCGGGAACCCAAGGGTGCTTTGCCGCCAGTGCCATGGGTCGGCCCTTGGGTTCGTGGTCAATCAGGCCGGCCTTGTTCATGGTCTCGACGTGCGCGGTCTGGGTGTGCAGCGCGCCGGCGGTGATGAGGGTGATGGGGGCATCTTCGCCGTCCTCGTCGCCGGCGCCGCCGGGGTCGTCCCCGGGACCGTCCTGCTGGCCTGTGCTGGTGGCGAGGCTGGCGAGCAGGTCAGCGAAGCAGGTGATCTCGTTGTGCTTGGCGTTCACGTCGAGCTGGGCGGCGATGGTGCCGTCGGTCAGGTCGCAGGCGGCCAGCAGGTGCGAGGCGTTGCCCGCGGTGTCCCTGGCGCCCTTGATGGTCTTGCCGTCGACGGCGTGCTGGCGGACGGTGAGCCGCCCGGCCGCCGATTCCTGGCGCAGCCAGGCGCACAGCGCGGCATCAGCCTGGTGAGCGTCGATGCTGTTGACCGCGCGCTTGATGGTGCCGCGCCTGCCTTTCATCAGCTGGGGGGAGTCGAAGGCCCCGGCCAGCAGGCCGGGCAGGCCCGCGGTCGCGGTCGTGCCGAGCCCGCGCAGCCAGTACTGCTTCGGGGCGCCGTGGAACACGTAGTCCGAGCGGCCGCGGGCCCGGGAGTACCCGGCGGTGAGCCCGATACCGGTGAACCCGGCCGCGGCGTACACGGTGCCCGGGCCGTGCTCAGGATCGGTGAAGGTCTCCACCGCCGCCAGCCGCTGCCCGAAGGCGGCCAGGTGGTCGGCGGGCAGGCGGCGCAGCATCCCCGCCAGCGCCGCCGACGCCAGGTTGGGCCGGCGCCCGGCCGGCAGCACGCACAGCCGCTGGTTGCCCGCCACCGCGCCCAGCCGGCCAGCGCGCTGCTCATCGTCCCAGCCCAGGAACTCCTCCCGGGGCCGGCATCTGCGCACCGCCGCGCCGAAGGTGGCCAGCACCACCGGCTGGCCGCCCAGCGACGCCACATAGCGCAGCAACCGGGCCGAGCCGCGCGGCCCGAGATAGTGGTGGGCGGCCAGCAGCGCGTTGAACCAGCTCACCTCACCGGGAGCGGCCAGGCGCACATCAAGACCAGCGAACGACACGCACAACCCGTAGCACGAGGCCCTTCAGGTTGTTAAGCCGCCCTTATCCGGCCAGGTCACAGCCATGATCACGCGACTTTGACCTCAGCCTTGGGATCGCCACCTGGATCGCCGACTTCTACAACACCAGGCGGCGGCACAGCGCGGACGGCGACCTGCCACCGATCGAGTTCGAACGAATCATGTGCGAGAAGCGGCAGCAGTACCAGAACACCACCATCCAAGATCAAGCCGCACAGCGGAAGCCTTCACGCTACGAGGGGATGGACATCCTTGAACTCACCATTTTCGCGCGCTTTCGCCACCCAGGGCGCGCTCCTCGACTGGTGACCTGGCTGCCCGCCACCCCCGCTTTGTGTGACATCACGCCGTCGGGCCGCTCCGGTAGCGTCAGCGAAGACCCGGTACCCGACCGGTGGCTCCGCGTCGATGGCACGGACCGGTCGAACGAGGCAACGTGACGCTGGCCGACGATCCCGAGGGGGGATACCTGGCACCGGCCAGTCGCCGATGGGTCGACGTCATCTTCTCTGTTTAGAAGGTACGCATAGTCAGGAGGTACGCATGACCGGCACGGGTGTGGTCCACGGCGACCAGCACGGGCTTAACGAAGGCCACCTGCCGCCCGTCTCGTACGGGGTGAGGCTGGTGGGTAAGGCCCAGGTCACCAACCCGTCGGGGGCGGGCCTCGAGCGTCACATCGCGGACGTGGCCGCGTACGGCAACTACGCGTTCCTCACGGCGTACCGGGAGCCGACGTGTGAGCGGACCGGCGCTTACATCATCAACATCAGCAATCCGAAGGCACCCTTCGAGGTCCAGAGCGCGTTCATGGAGACCACGCCGGGCAACTACGCCGGCGAGGGTCCGAGCGTGATCGAGATCCACAACAAGTACTTCAGTGGTGCGCTGTTCATACACGGAAACGAGATCTACGCCCAGGCCGATGCGCCCGACCCGACCGGGCCGCACCAGCGGGGCGGCATCAATATCTGGAACATTTCCGACCCGGAGCACCCCCAGCTCTTGGCCGCCCACGCCGGCGACTACACGGGTCCGGATGGTGAGGCCGAGTCCCATGCCTTGGCGGTGTACTACACGTTCGCCTGGACCAACAGCTTCACCGGCCGCACCTACGTTGGCCTCGTAACCGATAAACCCACCACTGATATCGGCATCATGGACATCACCGACCCCCGTAACCCGGTTATGGTCAACGCCCTCGACCTGAGGGTGGCGCCGTTCAGCGTTACCCAGGACACTTCGAAGGGCCTCACCTCGGTGTTTGCGCACGCCATCAAGGTGCGTCCGGGCGGCCACCGGTACGTCATGAACGCGACGTACTGGGACGGCGGGTACGTGCTGCTCGACGTGACCGACCCGACGCCGGGCAACGTCTCGTTGATCGCCCAAACCGACTACGCCGAATTTGACGAGGAGCGGGCAAAGCGCGGGCAACAGATCTCGCCGGAGGGCAACGCCGAACATTCCGAGCTCTCGCCCGACGCCGAGTACCTGGTGGGCGCCGACGAGGACTTCGATCCGTATCGCCTGCTCGGCGCGATCACGTCGGGTCCGCACGCCGGCACGGAGTACATCGCGACATGGAGCCCGGATACGGCACCGGTCAATGCCGACACCACAATCTCCGGTACGCCGACCTACGTCGGCTTCGGATGCCCGGGGACGGTGCAGCCCGGTCACGGGATCGCGCTCATCGAGCGTGACGTCTCGATCCTAACCGGCGGGTCGGCCGAAGGGTGCACGTTCCAGGAGAAGCTGGACACCATCGCCGCGGCCGGCTATGACGCGGGCATCGTGTTCAACCACCAGGGGCCGGACGGCCTCCAACAGTTCCCCACGTCGGCCAAAGGAACGATTCCGTTCATGTTCGTCAACCGCCTGACGGGTCTGCAACTGCTCGGGGTGCCCGGCGTGACCGAGGCGACGGCCTGCATGACCGCGACGCCGGCCACGCCGGCCGTCTCCGCGACCGATATCAAGGCGGTGTTCGACGGTTGGGGTTACATCCGGCTGTTCAAGACGGACATCCCGGGCCGCGCCGGCACCGGCTCGATCACTCAGATCGACACGTATGCAATCCCTGAGTCGCAGGACCCGAGGTTCGCATCCGGCTTCGGCGACCTCTCGGCGTCCCACGTGGCGATCGACCCAGATCGCAAGCTGGTGTACGCCACCTTCTACGCGGGCGGGTTGCGGGTGCTGAGCTACGGCAGGGGCGGTCTGCAGGAGGTCGGCGCCTTCTGCGAGCCCGGCAACGACTTCTTGGGCGTCGAGATCCACAAGATCGGCGAGAAGAACTATGTCCTGGTCAGTGACCGGAACTTCGGTCTCTACATCTTCGACGTCTGATCACGCACCGAGCACGCGCTGGTGGCGGGCCCCAACCCTGTCTTTTCACCGGGGTCTGTGGGCTGACCGGCGTGCCTGAACGGGAAAGTGCTCCTGAACTGGGACGGTAAGGGGTGTTGAGGTCCTTACTGAGCCCAGGTCGAGGAGCACCTTTCGGGGGAACGTTACCGGGTGGTCGCGGGGACTGGAAGTTACAGGCGGCGGCCAGGGGGTCGTGTCGCATGCCGGGCTGGCGCTGCTGCGGTACCTGGCGGACAAGACCGGGCTGACCGGCGGCTTGCCGGGGGCGCTGGCATCGCCGCGGATCTTGGTGCATGACCGGGGCCGGGTGCTGGCGGACCTGGCGTGCGCGATCGCTGATGGCGCCCGGGTGATCAGCGATTTCCGGGTGATGGCCGATCAGCGGGAGCTGTTCGGGCTGGTGGCGTCGGTGCCGACGGCGTGGCGGACGCTGAAGGAGGTCGCACGCGGCGGGGTCCGGGCGGACCGGCGGATCACGCAAGCGGTGAATGCGGCACGGCGGCACGCGTGGGCGCAGGCCGCGGCCCGGCACGGCGGGCTGCCGGGGGTGCGGCTGGCCGATAGGACGCTGGAAGGGGTGACCTGCATCAGGCTGGATGCCACGGTCACGTTCGCGCACTCGGACAAGGAACTCGCTGAGGCCAACTTCAAGGGCTATGGGCATCACCCGCTGCTGGCGTACTGCGATAACACTGGCGGCGAGCCGCTGGCCTGGATGCTGCGGCCCGGCTCGGCCGGATCGAACACGGCCGCTGATCACCTGGCCCTCACAGACGCCGCGATCGCCGCGCTCCCGCCGGGCTTCAGGCGGAAGCTGATGATCACGGCCGTAATCCGGGGTCCATTCGAGTCCGTCGGTTGCGGAGGGTGAGAGGCCGTTGATCGTGCCGGCGTGTCTGTCGCATGGCGGATGATCTCTGACCGGTACGTCACAGCACGTGACGACTGGTGATGGGGAGTCGTGCCGGGTGCAGCGTGTCGTGCTGCCGGGCGGCGCGGTGACGTGGACGGTGCTGGACGAGCGCGCGCGGGTGGTCGGCCCGGCGGAGGAGTTTCTGGAGTTCCTGCGGGTTCAGGCGAGCTCGCCGAACACGGTGAAGTCGCGCACTCGGCATTCAGCCGGTGGATCCAGGCTGAGCTATCGGGGCCAGCGCTGGCGGGCGGGTCCGGTCAAGCCTAACCGGTATCCTGCTGGCCCGTGCCGAGGCCGACCGCAGCCCGTAACCGCGATGGGGCCTAGACGAGTGATTCCCTTTGTCTTCAGTGGTCATAGGCGATCAGCGACCGGGTGACCGGGGCGCCGGTCTTGTTGTTGTGCCAGATGGCGGTGGCCATGGCCAGGATCCGCTGGGCGATGCGGATGGCGGTGCCTTCGAAGGTGCGCCCGCCGTGGGCTTCGAGGTCGAGCTGGCCCTTGAGGGTGTCGTTCACCGATTCGATCAGCAGCGCAGCGCGCAGCCGCTTGCTGTAGCCGGGCTGGTGCGGCAGGTAGGGGAACATGGCCCGCAGGTGGCAGGTGGCGAACCGGATCCACCGGTGCTCGCTGTGAAAGCCCAGCAGCGCCTGCGCGACCGCCAGGCACACCAGCTCGGACTGGCTGAGGCTGGCCGGGTGACCCGGCCGGCGATCCTTCACCAGCATGTCGCCGGTCTTCACGTACAGTGCGGTAAGCAGGGTGTCCAGGGCGGCGTCCACGAGGGCCTCCGGGCTCGGCGCCGGGTTAGCAACGCCGATCTTGGACACCCTCCTCATGTTCTGGCAGCAGAACACCGCAATATCCCCAACCTGATCAATAGGGAATCACTCGTCTAGGCCTGCGGGGCCCGGCCGCCCCGCGGCTGCCACGGGTCACGTGCCCGCGCCGGTGCGTTCCAGCACCCGCAGCGAGCCGGTCACGGCCACCTCGGTGAACGCGCCGGAGGCCAGCGCCCGCAGGTAGATCCCGTACGGTGCCTGGCCGCCGTCCGCCGGGTCAGGGAAGACGTCGTGGATGGCGAGCGCACCGCCTGGTTCGACCCACGGCGCCCAGCCCTCGTAGTCGGCCGTGGCGGCCGCCTCGGTGTGCCCGCCGTCGATGAACAGCAACCCGAGCCGGGTGCCCCACAGCCGTGCCACCTGCGCTGACCTGCCCACGATGACGACCACGTCCGGCTCCACCCCGGCCGCGCCCAGGGTGGCGCGCAGGTGCGGCAAGGTGTCGAGCAGCCCGGTGCGGGGATCCACCAGCGCTGGGTCGTGGTACTCCCAGCCCGGCTGGTTCTCCTCCGAGCCGTGGTGGTGATCCACGGTGATCACCATCTGGCCGGCCTGGCGGGCCGCCGCCGCCAGGTAGATCGTGGACTTCCCGCAATAGGTGCCGACTTCCAGCACCGGCCCGGCCTGGGCGTACGCCGCCGCCGCCTGGTAGAGCGCGAGCCCTTCCGCGGGCGGCATGAACCCGGTCGCCGCCTCGGCGGCCTGCCGCAGTGCGTCAGGCATAGGCGGGGCTGGCGCGGTCCGGGCACTGGTGTCGTCCATCGTCTGCATCCTGAGGAGAATGGGCGGTATGAGGGTCACAGTTGATCGCGATCTCTGCGAGGCTAACGCCATCTGCGCCGGCCTGGTGCCGGACGTTTTCGACGTCGACGACGAGGACATCCTGCACATCCTGGTGGACGACGTGCCGCCGGATCTGGCCGACGGAGTCCGCCACGCCGTGGCGTCCTGCCCGAAGATGGCCCTGAGCCTGGTGGACTGAGCCGCCGCCGGGGCGGGTCAGCCCGCCGCCGGGGGCTCTTGCAGCTCGACCCGGTTGCCCGCCGGGTCGGTGACGAACGCCTGGCGGCCGGGTCCGACCGGCACCGGGTCGGTGACGGCGGCCCCCAGCGCCCGCAGCTCGGTCACCGCCGCGTCCAGATCGGTCACGGCCAGGGCGAAGTGCTGCCCGAGCGGGGCCGGCACCTCGGCCTCGATCAGGTGCACCTGCTGGCCCCCGGCATCCAGCCAGGCCCCGTCGAAGCTGAAGTCAGGCCGGTCGGCCCGCTCGGTCAGGCCCAGCACCCGGATGTAGAAGTCACGCGCGGCGGCGACGTCACTGACGTTGATGGACACGTGGTGGAGCCCGGCTGGTCGCATGCCTTCAGTCTCCCAGCGCGGCACCGGACCGGCCAGCCCGCGCCAGCCGCTCAAGTGCCTCGGCCAGCACCTCCTGCCGCTTGCAGAACGCGAACCGCACCTGTGACCGCCCGGCCACCTGGTCGTCGTAGAACACCGAGCTGGGGATGGCCACCACCCCGGCCCGCCGCGGCAGGCCCCGGCAGAACTCCATCCCGTCGGCGTGGCCAAGCGGCCGCACGTCGGTGGTGATGAAGTAGGTCCCGGCCGGCTGGTAGACCTCGAAGCCGGCCCGGGCCAGGCCGTCGCACATGAAGTCACGCTTGACCCGCAGGTCAACGCTGATCGCGTCGTAGAAGCTGTCGGGCAGGGCGAGCGCCTCGGCGACCGCGTACTGGAACGGCCCGCCGGTCACGTAGGTCAGGAACTGCTTGACGGTTCGGACCGCGCTGACCAGCTCCGGGCTCCCGGTCACCCAGCCGATTTTCCAGCCCGTGAACGAGAACATCTTCGCCGCCGAGCTGATCGTCACCGTCCGCTCCGCCATTCCAGGCAGCGAGACGATGGGCAGGTGGGAACCCTCGTACACCATGTGCTCGTAGACCTCGTCCGAGACCACCAGGAGGTCGTGTTCGCAGGCGAGTGCGGCGATCCCGGCGATCTCCTCCGGGGTGAACACCGCCCCGGTCGGGTTGTGCGGGGTGTTGAGCAGGATGAGCCGGGTCCGGCTGGTGATGGCTGCGCGCAGCGCGTCCAGGTCGGGGCGGAAGCTGGGCGGGCGGAGGGTGACCGGCACCCGCTGTGCCCCGGCCATGGCGATGCAGGCGGCGTAGGAGTCGTAGTAGGGCTCGAACGCGATGGCCTCGTCCCCCGGTTCCAGCAGGGCGATGAGGGCCGCGGCGATCGCTTCCGTGGCGCCGGCCGTGACCAGCACCTGCGTGTCCGGGTCAAGGTCGAAGCCATAGAACCGCTTCTGGTGCGCGGCGACCGCCTGCCGCAGCTCGCCGATGCCCGGGCCGGGCGGGTACTGGTTGCCGCGTCCCTCCATGATCGCGGCAGCGGCCGCGCGGGCGATCTCGGGCGGCCCGTCGGTGTCAGGGAAACCCTGGCCCAGGTTGACTGACCCGGTCGCGCTGGCTAGCGCCGACATCTCGGCGAAGATCGTTGTCCCCATCCCGGCAAGCCGGGGATTCAGCAGTGCTCGCTTCACCCCGCCATGACATCACGCCCCGGCCCCCGATCGCCAAGCGTGACGGGGCCGCGGGGTGGGGCGGTTTAGGCTGCGGGCATGCGAGTCGCTTTGTGCCAGCTGCCGGTCAGCCCGGATCCGGCTGTCAACCTGGGCCGGGTGAGCGAGGCGATGACCAGCGCCGCCGGCCAGGGTGCCGAGCTGGCGGTGTTCCCGGAAGCGACGCAGGCCAGGTTCGGCAGCGACCTGCGCGCCATCGCCGAGCCGGTGGACGGCGGGTTCGGGCGGGGGCTGGCCGCGGCGGCGCGCAAAGCGGGGGTGGCGCTGGTCGCGGGCGTGTTCGAGCCGGCACCGGACGGGCGGGTCTACAACACGGTGGTGGCCTACGACGCCGCCGGGAACCTGGCTGCCGCCTACCGCAAGATCCACTTGTTCGACTCGCTCGGCGAGCATGAGTCGGCACTGGTGGCGCCCGGTTCCCAGCCGGTCGTGGCGGATCTGGCCGGGATCAGGACCGGGTTCGCCACCTGCTACGACATCAGGTTCCCGGAACTGGCGCGGGCGCTGGTCACGGGTGGCGCCGAGCTGATCGTGGTGCCCTCCGCCTGGGCGGCGGGATTGTTCAAGGAGGAGCACTGGGTGACCCTGGTGCGGGCGCGCGCGATCGAGAACACGGTCTGGGTAGCGGCAGCCGGGCAGGTTCCCGACCCGGCCTCGCCGCCCACCCGGGCGCCGACCGGGATCGGCCGCAGCATGCTGGTCGACCCGATGGGCACCGTCCGGGCCGACCTTGGGCCCTGGCCGCAACTGGCCGTGGCCGACCTGGAGCCGGCCATGACCGCCCAGGTGCGGGCGGTGCTGCCCTGCCTGCAGCACCGGCGCGACGATGTGTTCGGCCCGGCGGGCCGGTGGGCCGGCCCGGTCGGCTGAGCCGGCCCGGCCCGGTGCGCTCCACCTGGTCCGGCGGTCCCGGTCAGCGGATCCGGGCCTGCCACAGGACGGGGTGCTGCCCGCTCCCGGTGACCGCGTAGCCGACTCCGGTGAGGACCTTGCCGGACGCACTGAGCCCGGTGATCCGCAGGCTGCCCAGGCCGCTGGGTGCCGTGCCGGCCATGCGGATGGCATGCCAGGTGAGCCCGTCCAGTGACCACCAGACGATGGACTGCCTGCTCCCCGCCTGTCCCGATGTGCCTGCCGCGACGAGGCCGCCGCCGGCTGTGGTCAGGGCCGTTACCTCGGCTGCCTTTCCTGGCACTGGCAAGGCCGATTCCCGCCAGGTACGGCCATCGGTGGAGACGGCCGCGAACGGCGCAGGCCCGGACGCCCGCGCCTGCACGCCCACGGCGGTGATCCGGGGTCCCTGCACGGCCACCTGTGTGAGCACCGCGCTGCTCGCGCCGGGCGGCAGCGGCACGGGTAGCGACATCCACCCCCGGCCGTTCCGGGACAGCCACACCGCCGGCTGCCGGCCGACCGCGCCTACGGCGGCGAACCCGGTCTTGTCAGCCGCGACGGCCAGCAGCGTGGACTCACCGCCCTGCGGCGGCGCGGCGCCGGACCACCATCCCTGCGGAGCCCAGCTGGTGAGGTTGGCCGACCACCACAGCGCGGCTCCCGGCACACCGTGGTTGTCCCGGACCCCGACCACCACGTAGCCGGACGGCCCGGCGGCGGCACCGGTCAGGGTCAGGCCCGGGGCTGCCAGCGGCCCGGTGACAGCGGCCGGCTGCCACGAACCGCCGTCCGCCGATGTCACGAGCACCGGCTGCTGGCCGACCGCGATATCGGCAGAGCTCAGCGTGCTCGCGTCGGCCAGCGGCGCGAACGGCCCACCAGGGCTGCCCTCGCTGCCGACCGCAAGCCAGCCCGCGCTGCCATGGGCGGCGCTGGTCAGCCCGGGGCCGGCGCCGTGCCAGGCCGCCGGGGTGGTGAGGGCCAGCCGCGCCCACCGCCCGCCGCCTGGCCGGGCCCAGATGGCCGGTGCGCTCCCGGCATGGCCGACCGCGAGCTGCTCCCCCTGGCTCGTGGCGAGGCCGCTGACGCTCACCCCACCGGCTGCCGCCCCGGCGAGCGCGGCCTGCCCGACCGGCCAGAGGCGCCCCCGTGCCAGCAGCAGGAAGGGCCGCGGCGGGCTGGCACCAGCGGCCACCACCTTGCCGCCGGGCCCGACGGTCACGCCGGTCACCGTCCCGGCCGACGTCTTGCCGAGATCGGCGGTCTGGCGCCAGGACCAGCCATGCACGGTGACGAAAGCGACCTGGTACCGTCCGGCGGAGCCGGCCGCGACCGCACCCTGGTCGCTGCCGGCCACCGTCGTCACATCCAGCGCTGCTCCCCGGCGGGCGGTCAGGGCACCGGCGAACCGCCAGGCCGTGCCACGGGTGCAGACATAGGCCACGGCGTCCCTGACCCCGCTGGGGCTATGGCCGGGCCGGATGGCGACAAAACCCGCGCCGGTCGCCGCGAGCCCGACGAGCCCGGTGGCCGCGCCGTGGCCGGCCGGCGGGCTCGCCCACACCCACCGCGTACCGCCGTCGTCGCTGCGCCACACCCCCGGGTACTCCAGCAGGGCGGAGACCTTCCGCGTCCCGTGGCGCTGCGTGACCGTGCGGGCGATCTCCCCGCCCACCATCAGCACGCTGCCCCGGGCAGCGGCCCAGCGCAGCGCGACCACCTGGCCCGGCCCGGTCGGCAGGCCGAGCTGGGCCCCGGCGCGGCGCTGCCAGGTCTGCCCGTTGGCCGATGACCACAGGACCGGGCTGCGCACGACCTCGGACCCCCGCAGGTGCACGTTCTCGCCGACGGCGATGAAGCCGTCACCGGTCTGGGCCAGTGCCCGCACCCGGTCGCCACCGATCACCGGCGCGATGGCCGGCCCGAGCAGCCAGGACCGGCCGTCAGCGGAGGTCCAGGTGGCGCCCGGTCCCACCGCCAGCCACCGGCCGTTGCCGCCGGCGACCATCAGCGGCACGGCACCGGGCCCGGCCGCCCCGCCGCCCGGGTCGCGCAGCACGGCGGGCTGCCAGGTGTGCCCGCCGTCGGCGGATGTCAGCATCAGCGGCCTCGTCGCCGGCAGGGCAGCCTGTGCGCCGATCGCGACCACGGTGCTGCCCGCGGCGGCCACCCCGGTGAGTGTGGGCAGCACCTGCTGCCCCGGTGACCCGCCCGGGCCGGCGAACTGCGCGTCCGCAAGGCGGGCCGAGGGCTGCGCGACCAGCCCGGCTCCTCCCTTGCCCGGCGAGCCGGTGACGATGATGCCGGTGATGGCGACCGCGAGCAGCACCGCGCAGATCCCGGCGCCGACCGCTGCGGCGCGGCCGCTGCGGCGCGGATGCAGGCCCCCGCCCTCCGGTGTGCCCGCCGGCTCCTGACCGCCGGCCTCCTCGCCCCCGGCGTCCTGACGGCTGGCCGCCTCCCGGACGCTGGCCTCCTGATCGCCGCGGGCCTCCTGGCCGTCGGCCCCCTCCGCCCGGTCAGCCCCCTCGGCACGGCCGGTCTGCCCGGCTCCCTCGGCGCGGTCGGCCGCCTCGGCCCGGTCGGCTCCCTCAGCGCGGTTGGCTCCCTCGGCCCGGTCGGCTCCCTCAGCGCGCCCAGCCCGGTCGTCACCATGCTCCTGGCCGCCGCCGGGGCCAGGCGGGCGCCCGCCACCGGCCGCCCGGGCCGGTGGCGCCGCCGGGGCCGGGTCGTCCAGCAGGATGTCCGCCCGCACCACCGGGATCGGCTCGGTTCGCTGCAGGTCAGAGTCGGCGGGGTGCCAGCCCGCGGGCCGCTGCCACTCCAGCCCGGCCTCATTCCAGGCGCTCAGCGCCTGCTGCCACACAGAGCTGCCGCCGGCCGCCCCCATGACGCCCCCCGTCCCCGACTCACGCCCCGTCGCGCCGGCCCCCGGGCCGTTCCCCGGGCCCGGACCGCCCGCCTCCCCTGAACCGCTCTGCGGCAGGTCCCCCGCGTGGTTCCCGTCCTGCACTGCCAGGCCTGACCAGCCAGGGCCTGCCGCGACGATCCCGCCCGGGTACCCCCGCAGGGCAGGCGTGCGGCCAAGTGCGGGGATGACCCCGCGCAGCGTCCATGGGCCCACGGCCAGGCTGGTACCACCTTGGCCTGGGCTGGCGTTCGCGCTCACTGAGCATCCGTTGGGTAGGTCCGGCGTGGATTGTGCGCAGGAGAGCGGGAGGGGAACGCGCTGTGTCTCACGCCCGACGATGGTAGCGGCGCAAGGCCTTTCCCCCATGCAGATCCGGTCAGGTGTGCAGGGTGTCGAGCCGCGTGCCGGTGGTGCCGGGCCGTGTGCCAGGGGTCCGGCCAGCCCGTGGGGCTAGGGTACGGGCAGCCGCCGCGACCTCGCGTCAACCATGGCGCTGCGCAGGCTCTCCATCTCGTCCTCGCTCACGCGCTCCAGGAAACGCCGCATCGTCAGGTCCTCGTCGCCGCCCGAGCGCAGCACCTCCGCCATCAGCCGGGCATCGTGTTCCTCACGCCGCTCCACCGGCCAGTACCGCCAGGCGCGGCCCGGTTTGTCCCGGTGGAGCACCCCCTTGCGGTGGAGGATGTCCATCACCGTCATGACCGTGGTGTAGGCGACCGGCCGGCCGTACCGCATGCGTTCCCGGACCTCACGCACCACGTAGGGGCCGTCACCAGCCCACATGACCTCCATGATCGCCATCTCGAGTTCGCCGAACTCGCGCACTGCCCCCCACCTCCGGTTACCCATGTAAACACGGGTTGCACTGGACGAGCAGGGACAGTGGTGGCGGCTGGGGAGGAAAACGGAACCGTGGTGATGATTGTTCGCCCGGCAGCCGATGTCTTCCACCCCGCGGCTGGCCGCCTCAGCCGCGGTCGCCGCGCTCCGCGGTGTCAGCCAGGGCGGGCTCGCGGCGGTGCCGGCGCACCCCCCAGACCACGAGCGCCGCCACCACCAGCACCGCGATCGCGATCGCGAAGCCGGTGCCGACCTGCCGTTCCACCACGATGTAGGCGGACCCGGCCAGGTAGCCGAGCAGGCAGTAGCCGACACCCCAGATGACCCCGCCGATCGCGTTGTACACGACAAAGGTCCGGTAGTGCATCTTGGCGGTGCCGGCCAGCGCGGGCATGAGCGCCCGCAGCACCGCGGTGAACCGGCCGACGAGCACCGCCACGGGCCCGCGGGCGTTCAGCGCGGCGGTCGCCTTGTCCACGGTGCCCGACATCCGGCGCAGGAAGCGGGATCCGATCACCCGCCCACCCATCCGGCGGCCCACCTCGTAACCGACCAGCGGGCCCACGATGGCGGCCACGACCACGACGAGCATGAGCAGCGGCAGGGAGACCCGGCCCCGGCTGGCCAGCACGCCGCCGAGCACCACGGCCGTCTCGCCGGGCACGACGAACCCCAGGAACAGCGCCGTCTCGCCGAACACCAGGGCAGCCACCACCGCATAGGCGACCGGCCCGGACAGCCGGGCCAGCTCGGTGGCGATCGTGTTCACGCTGCTCTCCCGTGCCTGGCCGGTGGGCTACGCGGCGAAGCCCACCTCGACGATAGACGGCCGGTATGCGCGCTCGCGCCGCCAACGGCCCGCGCACCTCAGCCAGCGCCTACCCGGTCCATGCTGACCTGGCCCGATCGCCGGTCCCCAGCGGCCGGGGGCGCCCGGTGCGAAACCGGACAAGCTACCCCTTCCGATGCGCCTCACAGCCGGTGCATGATCGTGCATGATCGAGTGAATGACCGCACGTCGTCGGTTCCCTGACCCGCAAGGGGGTGATTGATGGCGTCTACCCGGCCGGGCACCGACCTGGTGCCCTACGCCCGCGCCGACCGGCCGACCAGCTTCACCGGGCTCATCACCCGCGACGGCTCGACCGGGTACGCCGCCGAGGCGGGCCGCTACCAGCTGTACGCGTCGCTCGCCTGCCCCTGGTCCCACCGGGCGCTGATCGTGCGCAAGCTGCTCGGCCTGGAACCGGTCATCGGCCTGACCCTGACCGACCCGATCAGGGACGAGCGGGGCTGGCGGTTCCCTGCCAGCGCCGGCGGGGTCGACCAGGTCACCGGCGCCCGGTTCGTCTCCGAGCTCTACCTGGCCACCGATCCCGGTTACGCCGGCCGGTTCACCATCCCGTGCCTGTGGGACACCCGGACCCACCGCATCGTGACCAGCGACATCCCGCAGATCACCCTCACGCTCGAAACAGAGTTCCGCGCCTTCCACCGGCCCGGCGCGCCCGACCTCTACCCGGAGGAACTGCGGCCCGACATCGACGCCCTGGGAACGCTTATCTTCCACGCGGTGAACAACGGCGTGTACAAGGCCGGCCTGGCGACGTCCCAGGCGGCCTACGAGGACGCGTTCGACACCCTGTTCGCGACCCTGGCCGCGCTGGAGGACCGGCTGTCCAGCCGCCGCTTCCTGGTCGGCGGCCAGCTCACAGAGGCGGACGTGCGGCTGTTCCCGACCCTGGTCCGGTTCGACGCGGTGTACCACACCCATTTCAAGTGCAACCTGCACCGGCTGGTGGACTACCCGAACCTGTGGGGATACGCCCGTGACCTCTACCAGCATCCCGGCTTCGGCGAGACCACCGATTTCGGCCAGATCAAGCGGCACTACTACCAGACCCAGGACTGGATCAACCCGGCCCGGATCGTGCCCAAGGGGCCGTATGTGAACTGGCTCTCACCGCATGACAGGGACCGGTTTTCTCCGCGAGCATGACCCTCGGCGCCGGATTTGAGGTGCCCTCCGCCCCGGGTAGCCTAAGGGGCGGGCAGTGACAGGTATGCAACCGTCGGAAGAGGGCGATGTCCGCCGTGCCTCCGGAGTCGCCGCGGGCGTCCGCGGAACCCATTGAGAAGACCAGCGAGCGTTCCGGCGCCAAGGACCGCGCGGCGTCCGCCAACCCGGATTTTGGGCCGAACGAATGGCTTGTGGACGAGCTGTACCAGCGCTACCTGGCCGATCCGGGGTCGGTGGACATGGCCTGGTGGAACTTCTTCGCCGACTACCAGCCGCCATCGGGGGTGCCGGGCCCACCCGGCGGGCCGGCCGGGCCGGGCACGCCTGCCGTCACCGGCGCCGACGGCAGGCTAGGGAGCCAGCCCAGGCCAGCGGAGCCGGCGGCACCGCCCGGGGCGGGCAGGACCGCCACCCCGCCAGCACCGCCTCCCGCTCCCGCCCCCGCGGCCGCCGCTACCGCCCCGCACGTGCCGGGCGCGGCGGAGATCCGGCTGCGCGGGGCCGCGGCGCGGACGGCCGTGAACATGGCGGCCAGCCTCGCGGTGCCCACGGCGACCAGTGTCCGCACCATCCCGGCCAAGCTGCTCATCGACAACCGCATCGTCATCAACAACCACCTCGGCCGCGGCCGGGGCGGCAAGGTGTCCTTCACCCACCTGATCGGGTACGCGGTCCTGCGGGCGCTGGCCGGCGCCCCGGAGATGAACGGCGCCTACACCGAGGTCGACGGCAAGCCGGCGGTGGCCAGGCCCGAGCACGTCAACCTGGGCCTGGCGATCGACGTGGCGAACCGCGACGGCTCCCGGCAGCTGCTCGTGCCGAGCATCAAGGCCGCGGAGACGATGGACTTCCGCCAGTTCTGGATGGCCTACGAGGACATCGTCCGCCGTGCCAGGACCGGCAAGCTCACGGTCGAGGACTTCGCGGGGACCACGATCACCCTGACCAACCCGGGCACCATCGGCACCGAGCACTCGGTGCCGAGGCTGGTGACCGGGCAGGGCTGCATCGTCGGCGTCGGCGCGATGGAGTACCCGGCCGCCTACCAGGGTGCCTCGCAGGAGACCCTGGCCCGGCACGCCATCAGCAAGACGGTCACCCTCACCTCGACCTATGACCACCGGATCATCCAGGGCGCCCAGTCGGGTGACTTCCTGCGCCGCATCCACCACGTGCTGCTCGGTGAGGACGGCTTCTACGACCTGGTCTTCGCCGCGCTCCAGATCCCCTACGAGCCGGTCCGCTGGGTGCGGGACATCCCGGCCGGGCACGAGGACGACATCACCAAGCCGGCCCGGGTGCACGAGCTGATCCACGCCTACCGGGTGCGCGGCCACCTGCTCGCCGACACCGACCCGCTGGAGTACAGGCAGCGCAAGCACCCCGATCTGGACATCAACCAGCACGGGCTGACCCTGTGGGACCTGGAGCGGGAGTTCCCGACCGGCGGCTTCGGCGGGAAGCCGCTGATGAAGCTGCGGGAGATCCTCGGCGTGCTGCGCGACTCGTACTGCCGCACCGTCGGCGTCGAGTACATGCACATGCAGGAGCCCGAGGAGCGCGCCTGGATCCAGGCGCGGGTGGAACGGGCGCACGGCAGGCCCGACCACGCCGAGCAGATCCAGATCCTGTCCCGGCTGAACGTGGCCGAGGCGTTCGAGATGTTCCTGCAGACCAAGTACGTCGGCCAGCGGCGGTTCTCGCTGGAGGGGGCCGAGTCCCTGATCCCGCTGCTGGACGCGGTGCTCACCGAGGCGGCCCAGATCCCGCTGCACGAGGCCGTCATCGGGATGGCGCACCGGGGCCGGCTGAACGTGCTCGCGAACATCGTGGGCAAGTCATACGCGCAGATCTTCGGCGAGTTCGAGGGCAACCTCGACCCGCGCACCACCCACGGCTCCGGCGACGTGAAGTACCACCTCGGCGCCGGCGGTGTCTTCACCGCCGGCGACGGCGGGCAGATCCCGACCTCGCTGGTGGCCAACCCGAGCCACCTGGAAGCGGTCGACCCGGTGCTGGAGGGCGTGGTCCGTGCCAAGCAGGACATCCTGGACATCGGCGAGCCGGGCTTCACGGTGCTGCCGGTGCTCATCCACGGTGACGCCGCGTTCGCCGGCCAGGGCGTGGTGGCCGAGACCTTGAACCTGTCCCAGCTGCGCGGTTACCGCACCGGCGGCACGGTCCACATCGTGGTGAACAACCAGGTCGGCTTCACCACCGCGCCGCAGCACTCACGCTCCAGCGTGTACTGCACGGACGTGGCCCGGATGATCCAGGCGCCGATCTTCCACGTCAACGGTGACGATCCCGAGGCAGTGGTCCGCGTGGGCCGGCTGGCGTTCGAGTACCGGCAGTCGTTCGGCAAGGACGTGGTCATCGATCTGATCTGCTACCGCCGCCGCGGGCACAACGAGGCGGACAATCCCTCGTTCACCCAGCCGCTCATGTACGACCTCATCGACGCCAAGCGTTCCACCCGCAAGCTGTACACCGAGGCGCTGATCGGCCGCGGTGACATCACGATGGAGGAGGCCGAGCACGCGCTGCGCGACTACCAGCAGCAGCTGGAACGTGCCTTCACCGAGACGCGGGCGGCGGCGCGGCAGCCCACCACGCCGGGCGCGGTGGTCAGGCCGGAGCCGGCCGCACCGGAGCCGATCGACCACGGCGCGGTGCCGACGGCGATCACCGAGGACGCCATCAAGCAGGTCGTCGACTCGCAGCTGAGCCTGCCGGACGGGTTCACGGTGCACCCGCGGCTGCAGCCGGTGCTGCAGCGGCGGGCGACCATGGTCACCGGGGACGCGATCGACTGGGCCACCGGTGAGCTGCTCGCGTTCGGGGCGGTGCTGATGGACAGGCACGCGGTGCGCCTGGTCGGCCAGGACACCCGGCGCGGGACGTTCGGCCAGCGGCATGCGGTGCTGGTGGACCGCAACACCGGCGCGGAGCACACGCCGCTGCGGCAGTTCAACACGGCCAGCGCGAAGTTCCACGTCTACGACTCGCTGCTGTCGGAGTTCGCGGCGGTCGGCTTCGAGTACGGCTACTCCGTCGCCCGCCCCGACGCCCTGGTCTGCTGGGAGGCGCAGTTCGGCGACTTCGTCAACGGCGCGCAGACCATCACGGACGAGTTCATCAGCTCCGGCGAGCAGAAGTGGGGCCAGCATTCGTCGGTGGTGCTGCTGCTCCCGCACGGGTACGAGGGGCAGGGCCCGGACCACTCGTCGGCCCGGGTGGAGCGCTTCCTGTCGCTGTGCGCCCAGGACAACATGGCGGTCGCGATGCCGAGCACGCCCGCCAACTACTTCCATCTGCTGCGCTGGCAGGCGCTGTCGGGGCGGCGCAAGCCGCTGGTGATCTTCACCCCCAAGTCGATGCTGCGGCTGAAGACGGCCACCTCGGCGGTGTCCGACTTCACCCAGGGATCGTTCCTGCCGGTGATCGGGGACCAGTCCGGCCTCGACCCGGCCACTGTCCGGCGGGTGGTGCTGTGCTCGGGGAAGGTCTACTACGACCTGGCGGAGAAGAGGGCGGAGGACGGGCTGGCCGACACCGCGATCGTCCGGGTCGAGCGGCTCTACCCGGTCCCAGCCGACGAGCTCGCGGCCGAGCTGGCCCGCTACCCGGCCACCGCCGATATCGCCTGGGCCCAGGAGGAGCCGGCCAACATGGGCGCGTGGCCGACCATGGCGCTGCGGCTGCCGGGGATCGCCGGGCGGGCGGTCACGCCCGTCTCACTGCCAGCCAGCTCTGCGCCGGCCGCGGGCTCGGCGCTCAAGCACTCGGTGGGGCACCGGGAAGTGGTCCAGACCGCGCTGGGCCAGGGGTAACGATGTACTTCACGGACCAGGGCATCGAGGAGCTCGCGCAGCGGCGGGCCGGTGACGAGGTCAGCCTGGGCTGGCTGGCGGAGCGGCTGCGTGAGTTCGTGGACTTCGCGCCCGAGTTCGAGACCGCGGTGGACCGGCTGGCCAGCTGGCTCGCCCGCCTGGACGACGAGGACTGACAGAACGCGGCGCGTGGCCGCGGGCAGCCCCGTTCGATAGTCGCGATGCATCTTGACTTCTGGATGACGCGATATATCTTGTTAGTGAGGCCGGGCAGGAAGGAACTCGCGATGCCCCAGTGGACGGTGGATTCTCCCACCACTCTTGAGTTCGACGGCGTGGCCGCGCTCCGGGTCCGCGTCATCTCCGGCTCGGTCGCGGTCCTGTCCACCGACGACCAGCCCCGCCTGGACGTAGCCGGCCTGACCGGCCAGCCGCTGCTGGTCAAGCATGAGGCCGGCATCCTCACCATCACCTATCCCGACCTCACCTGGGACGGGCTGCTCGGCTGGCTGCACCCACAGCGGCATTCGGCCGCGATCACGATCATGGTGCCCCGGGACTGCCCCACCCAGCTCGGCGTCGTCAGCGCCAGCGCTGTCGTCTCCGGCATCAGCGCGAGCACGTCCGTCAAGAGCGTCTCGGGCAAGATCACCCTCGACGGTGTGACCGGCGCGGTGGACGCGAACACCGTGTCCGGCGACGTCGAGGCGCAGGGCCTGGACGGGCGGGTCGGGTTCAACTCGGTCTCCGGGGACCTGACGGTGGCCGACGGCGCCGTCGAGCGGCTGGAGGCCAAGACCGTCAGTGGCCGCGTGACCGCCGACATCGACCTGAACGACGGGGGCGCGGTGCGGGTGGCGACCGTCTCCGGCGAGGTGGCGATCCGGCTGCCAGCCAAGGCCAGCACCCAGGTCGATCTGCGATCCACCGCCGGGCGCGTGCAGAGCGAGTTCGGCGGCCTGACCGCGTCCCGTTCGCCCGGCGTCACCCTGCTCACCGGGACACTGGGCGCCGGATCCGGGCGCCTGTCGGTCACCACCATGTCTGGCCGGGTCACGCTGCTCGAACGCAACCACGCGGCACCGCCGGCCAGCCAGCCCGGGACCCCGCAGGACGCCTCGTGAGCCCGGTGTTCCGCCACGGGCGGCTGCGCCTGTACCTGCTCAAGCTGCTCGACGAGGCGCCCCGGCACGGTTACGAGGTCATCCGGCTGCTGCAGGACCGCTTCCTGGGGGTGTACGCACCATCGCCCGGCACGATCTACCCCAGGCTGGCCCGGCTGGAAGAGGAGGGGCTGGTCACCCACGACGAGGCCGACGGCAGGAAGGTCTACCGGATCACCGACCGGGGGCGGGAGGAACTTCATGCCCGGCTCGACGACCTCGCCGAACTGGAGGCGGAGATCACCGCGTCGGTCCGCGACATCGCCCGGGAGGTTTCCGAGGACGTCCGGGAGACGGTGCGGAACCTGCGTGAGGAACTCGCCTCGGCAGCACGCGACATGCAGGGCAGGAGCCACCAGCACGATGCCGGGCATCCGCGCGGCGCCACGGCGCAGGCCCGCCGGGCGGCCGGCCGGGGCGGGGAGACCAGCGGCACCGGGGAGTCCCCGGAAGCCGGGGAAGCCGGGGAAGAGCCCGGCCGGCCCGGTGGCCGGCGTGCCCGGGCACGCCGGGGATGGGGCGACTGGGGTGACTGGACGGGGTGGAGCGGTGGCGCCGGCTGGGGCGACTGGACCGGGAAGGGCGGGCCGCACGGTCAGGCCAGCCACCGCGCCTACCGCGACCTGGAGCGCATGGCCCGGCAGTTCGCTGGCGAGCTGCGGATGGCCGCCTGGCAGGCCCAGACCGTGAGCGAGGAGGCGCTGGGGGATCTGCGGCACATCCTGGACGAGACGCTCGACCGGATCCATACCGAGGTGTTCGGCACCAGGCCCGGCCAGCACCGGCCAGGGGAGTCCACCACCGGCCCGGCGGCAGACAGCCCGGCCGCAGACAGCCCGGCCGCAGACAGCCCGGCCGCTGAGAGCCCGGCGGCAGACAGCCCGGCCGCAGAGAGCCCGGCGGCAGAGGACGGCCCGGAGGTCAGCAGCGGACAGCCCGGAGCCTGACGCCGCCGCTAGAGGGTGAACACGACCTTGCCGAACAGCTCGCCCGCGATCATCGCGGCGAACCCGTCCGCGGCCTGGGTCAGCGGCAGCGTCCGGTCGATCCGGGGCCGCGCGCCGGTCTGCTCGCAGAGCACCATCAGCCTGGCCAGCTCGTCGCGGCTGCCCATGGTCGAGCCGACCACCGACAGCTGGAGGAAGAACACCCGGTTCAGTTCCGCGGGCGGCGCCGCCCCGCTGGTCGCACCGCAGACCACGATCCGGCCGCCCGGCCGCAGGGCACGCAGTGAGTGAGCCCAGGTGGCCTGCCCGACGGTCTCCATGACGGCGTCGACGCGTTCGGGCAGCCGGCCGCCCGAGCCGAAGACCTGGTCCGCGCCCAGCTCCAGGGCACGCTCACGCTTGGCCTCGCTCCGGCTGGTTGCCCACACCCGGAACCCAGCCGCCCGCCCCAGCAGGATCAGCGCGGTGGCGACGCCACCGCCAGCCCCCTGGACGAGCACTGTGGACCCCGGCTCCAGGCCCGAGCGGACGAACAGCATGCGGTAGGCGGTCAGGTAAGCGGTGGGCAGGCACGCCGCCTCCTCGAACGACAGCGCGGCCGGCTTGGGCACCAGGTTGCGCCGCGGCACGACGAGCCGCTCCGCGAAGGTCCCGTCATAACGCTCGGACAGCAGCGACCGGCGCGGGTCGAGGGTCTCGTCACCGCCGCCGGCGTCCGGGTCGCCGACGACCGCGTGCACGACGACCTCCTGGCCGTTCTCGTCCACGCCCGCCGCATCGCAGCCCAGGATGACCGGCAGCCGGTCGGCGGAGATGCCGACCCCGCGCAAGGTCCAGACATCGTGATGGTTCAGCGACGCCGCCTTGACCGTGACCGTCGCCCAGCCCTCGGGCGGGACCGGGTCCGGGCGCTCACCGAGCTCAAGGCCGGCCAGCGGGTCATCGGCATCGAAACGGGCGGCGGCGACAGCGAACATGACCGCACCTTAGCGCCCGTGGCCGGCCGGCCGGGAACCCGCACGGCGTCCTTTGCGGCGGCGATCTGGTTACCCACCGGAATCAGGGGTCACCCCTCCCGCGCTGTGCCATACTCATCGCCGAACGCCCCTTCCCTTTCCGCTCGTCAACACCTCCCGCTGCCCCACAAGGACCCGAGTGGACCTGTTCTCCTATGCCGATCTTGCGGTGCGCCTGGTCAACAGTGCCGCATCTGGGCGCGATGGCCGTGACGGCCTCGCTTCGGCGGAGGCCTACCGCACGCTCGTGGCCGACCGGCCGCACCTGGCCGGGCGGGTGCTGCCCGATGACCTGGAGGCGCTGCGGCAGCTACGGGACGAACTGCGGCTGATCCTCTCGGCGGCCGTCGCGCGCCGGGACCCTGAGGTGGCCGAGGGCCTCAACGGGCTGCTCGCCCGCTACCCCGTCCACCCGCATCTGGTCTGTCACGACGGCCAGCCGTGGCACCTGCACCTGGCCGGCAGCGGGTCGGTCGCCGACCGGCACGCGGCGGGCGCCGTCGCCGGCCTGACCGCGATGGTCGCCGAGTGGGGCACCGGCCGTCTGGCCGCCTGCGCGGGCATCGGCTGCCCTCGCGTCTTCATCGACAGCGGGCCGGCCCGCGGCAAGCGGTACTGCTCGGAGACCTGCGCGAGCAGGGCAAACGTCCGGGCCTTCCGGTTGCGTGGCCGGAGCGCCGGCCAGCGTCAGGCCTCCACCGCGGCAAGCTAGCCGGCCGGCCCGGCGCACTCGCCGGTTCACACCGGACACCCGGCGGCTGATCCTGAGCACCCGCGATCCCGCCTGTGCGCACCGGCCGGCTGTGCCCGGGGAGCCGCCCGGGGGCGGCCGCGAATGCCCGTTCAGTCATCGGCCAATGCATTGACCTGCGAGCGGGCCGTGATTCGTGTTACCGAAATGAAGCCGGGTGGCTCCTTCTCATGTTCCTTGACGATCATTACCATGAGGCCCAACCTCTTGGGGCGGATAGCCCCCGTATGCGAACCCGGAAGAAGGTCCGGAACATGGCAACTGAATCGGTAGCCGCCCGAGAACAGGCTTCAGGCACCGGCCTCAGACGAGACGTCGGCTTCATCGGCCTGTTCATGTCGTCCGAGGGATCGATCATCGGCTCGGGCTGGCTGTTCGCGGCGCTGGGCGCTGCGCTCATAGCTGGGTCGGCTGCGATCATCTCCTGGATCCTGGCCGGCATCGCGGTCATCATCATCGCGCTGGTTTACGCCGAGCTAGGGGCGATGTACCCGGTGGCGGGCGGAGCCGGTCGGTTCCCGCACTATGCCTTCGGCAGCGTGGCCGGCATCTCCTTCGGCTTCTTCGCCTGGCTGCAGGCGGCGTCGGTGGCGCCCATCGAGGTACTGGCGGTGGAGGGTTACGCCTCCTACTGGTGGCCAGCCCTGATCCACTCGTCGGGGCCCAGCACGGGCCTGATCACGCCGCTCGGTTATCTGGTGGCGGTCGTGCTGATGGCGGCCTTCACCGCGATCAACTTCCTCGGCGTCAAGTGGCTGGCCCACACCAACAGCGCCATCACCTGGTGGAAGATCGCGATCCCGGTGCTGGCCATCATCATCCTGTTCACGAAGTTCCACACCGCCAACTTCACCGCGGCAGGCGGGTTCATGCCCACCGGCATGAAGGGCGTCTTCAGCGCGATCGCCTCCGGCGGCATCGTGTTCGCCTACCTGGGCTTCGAGCAGGCCGACCAGCTCGCCGGCGAGGCCCGCAACCCGCAGCGCAACATCCCGCGGGCCATCATCGGCGCCGTTCTCGTCGGCGTCGTCATCTACTGCCTGCTCGAAGTAGTGTTCATCGGTGCGCTGCCGGGCAGCCAGCTGCTGCACGGGTTCGCCAACATCCCCGACAAGAACATCATCAACGGGCCGTTCGCCGGCCTGGCGGGCATTGTCGGGCTCGGCTGGCTGGCGTTCCTCCTGCGCGTTGACGCGGTCATCTCGCCCAGCGGCACCGGCCTGATCTACAACACCTCAACCTCGCGCCTGTCCTACGGGCTGGCAAAGAACCGCTACTACCCGCAGATCTTCGACCGGACCGACAAGCGGGGCGTGCCGTGGTTCGGCCTCATCTTCGCGTTCGCCGTCGGGCTGGTCTTCTTCCTGCCGTTCCCGAGCTGGTACAAGCTCGTCAGCCTGGTGACCGCTGCCAGCGTGCTCATGTACGCGGGAGCGCCGCTGGCCATGGGCGCCTTCCGGATGCAGGTGCCGGACGCGAAGCGGCCGTACCGGCTGCCCGGAGCTGCCGTGCTGGCACCGATCGCTTTCATCGTCTCCAACCTGATCATCTACTGGACCGGCTGGGACACGCTCTGGAAGCTCGGCATCGTGGTGGTCCTCGGGTACGTCCTGATCGGTGCCGCGATGATCTTCGACTCGGAGCGGCCGAAGCTGCAGTGGAAGTCGGCGGTCTGGCTGCCGGTCTACCTGATCGGCATGGGCGTCATCTCCTACCTCGGCACGTTCGGCGGTGGCCGGGGCACGATCGCCTTCGGGTTCCTGGACACGGGGATCGTCGTGCTCTTCAGCGTCGGCATCTACTACTGGGCGCTGGCTACCCGGCTCCCCGACGCGGAGATGCAGGAACTGGTGGCGCGCCAGGCCATGCCTGAGGCTGAGACAGCAGAAGCCGCCTGACACCGGCTGGCAGCACCGGAGGGTCCATCCCGCGTCGCGGGATGGACCCTCCGCCGTTCAGCGGCGCCCGCGCCGGTAGCGCAGCAGCACCCGGCCCTCGATCAGGGCACCGGGGACGGCGCCGAAGGCGCGGCTGTCCACCGCGCCAGCATCGGTGTTGTCGGACTCCAGCCACCAGCCACCGGGCTCCCGCCGGGCCGCCCGCTTGATGATCAGCAGGTCCGGCCGGCCGGGATGCCGGGCCACCACGAGCTGGCCGGGGCGGAGCCGCAACGTGCGCCCCGGTCTTATCGTTCGGCGGACAAAGAGCCAGTCACCGGGATTCAGGGCAGGCTGCATGGAACGCTCGGCAACCGCGACCCGCCAGAGCGGCCAGCGCATCCATCCCTCCCGGACTACGGGCATACCGACGGGGTAGTGTCGGACACCGGTACCCATGATCCGACATGAAAGAAGGAGATCGATGAGGCTGCTCGCACGTCTCCTCGAGCCGAAGGCCACGGCGCACGCGCACTGCGATCTTCCTTGCGGGGTCTATGACCCGGCACAGGCCCGGATCGAGGCCGAGTCCGTGAAGGCGATCTGCCAGAAGTATGCCGACAACTCCGACCCGGAGTTCCGGGCCCGCGCGCTCCAGATCAAGGAGGAACGCTCCGAACTGGTCAAGCACCACCTGTGGGTGCTGTGGACCGACTACTTCAAGCCACCGCACTTCGAGAAGTACCCCCAGCTGCACCAGCTGTTCAACGAGGCCACCAAGCTGGCCGGCGCGGGCGGCACCAAGGGCAGCACGGACGTGGGCAAGGCCGACGAGCTGCTCGGCAAGATCGAGGAGATCTCCAAGATCTTCTGGGAGACCAAGCAAGGCTGACACCAGGACGTCACCAGAGCGACGCCGGAGGCCGCGCGGAGACCCGCGCGGCCTCCGGCGTCACGCCACTCCGGGACCCACCGTCCCGCCAGGCGCAGCAGGCATCGTCGACGTTCGGGCGGGGCGGAGCGTAGGTACCACTCGCTGTGGACGGTAGGTTGCAGACAAGAGCCGACGGCGACCGACCGCATGGCGGCCGCCGCCAGTGGAGGACACCAGTGACCGGAGATACGACCGCGCGGGGAGCCGTGTCCGCGCCGACGGCTGTCATGGCGGGCGGCACCGGCGCGGAAGACGGCCAGGTCCAGGACCAGGTGACTATCCGCATGCCAGCCGAGGGCGCGTACCTGTCGGTGCTGCGGACAGCCACCGCCGGCCTGGCGGCCCGCCTGGACTTCACCCTGGACGAGATCGAGGACCTGCGGATCGCGGTGGACGAGGCATGCGGCATGCTGCTCGCCCAGGCGGCCCCCAGCGCCGACCTGGAATGCGACTTCACCCTGGGTGAGGACCGGATGAGCATCGCCGTATCCACCCTCGCCACCCAGCCCCGCCCGCCCGCCCGCGACACCTTCGCCTGGACGGTGCTCTCGGCGCTGGCGGGCAGCGCGGACGCCTGGGTCGGGCCGGGTGACAAGGTCACCGTCATGCTGCGGAAGATCCGAGAGTCGTCGAGGCCTGGGTGACCGGGGAAACCGAGACCCGGCTGACCGAGAGCGCCGGCCCACAGGTGACCGAGGAGATCGAGATCGCGGTCGCCGAGGAGCTCGACGTCCCGGTGGAAGAGGCCAGTCTGGCCGTGGCGCCCAAGGTCCAGCACGCGGTACCCGACCGCGGCCGGGCCCGGGAGCTGTTCGAGCGGCTCGCCGCCCTGCCCGCGGGGGACGAGGAGCGGCTGCGGATCCGGGGCGAGCTCGTCGAGCTTCACCTGCCGCTGGTCGAGTACCTGGCGCGGCGGTTCCGCAACCGGGGCGAATGGCTGGACGACCTGACCCAGGTCGCGACCATCGGCCTGATCAAGTCGATCGACCGGTTCGACCTTGCCCGCGGTGTGGAGTTCTCCACCTACGCGACGCCGACCATCGTGGGTGAGATCAAGCGGCACTTCCGCGACAAGGGATGGGCGGTCCGGGTGCCGCGGCGGCTCCAGGAGCTCAAGCTCGCCCTCACCAAGGCCATCGGCGACCTGGCGCAGCGGGAGGGCCGGGCGCCGACCGTCGCCGAGATCGCCGCGCACCTGCAGATGACCGAGGAAGAGGTGCTGGAGGGCCTGGAGTCGGCCAACGCCTACTCCACCGTGTCGCTGGACGCGCCCGACTCGGGCGACGACGACGCGCCCGCGGTGGCCGAGTCGCTCGGGATGCTCGACGAGGCACTGGAGGGCGTGGAGTACCGGGAGTCGCTCAAGCCGCTGCTGGAGCAGCTGCCGTCACGGGAGAAGCGGATCCTGCTGCTGCGCTTCTTCGGCAACATGACCCAGTCGCAGATCGCGAGCGAGCTCGGCATCTCGCAGATGCACGTGTCGCGGCTGCTCGCCAGGACCCTCACCCAGCTCCGGGCCGGCCTGACCGCCGACGACTGAACCCGGCCAGCCTTCCCGATAACCGACGGCGGCACGGCCGTGGGCGGCAGCGGCTAGCGCACGTCCGGCGGGTTCCCGGCCTCCTGCTGACCGGTGAGGGCGCGCAGGCTGGGCGGGGCGAGCAGGGTGCCGAACCCGGCCACCGCCAGCACCACGCAGGGCACTCCCCAGTCGAGCCGCTGGCCCTGCAGCAGGTAGATCCCCACGATGCCGATGAACAGCTGGGTGAGCAGAGCCGGCGTGCGGCTCCACCGCCGGGCCCGGGCCAGCCCGGCGGCCACGACGGCCAGCGCGGCGGCGCACGCCACCCCGATCAGCGTCAGCGCGATGCCGCTGCTGAGCTGGTAGGACCGCCCGGTAGCGGTGTCGATGCCGGCGAGCGCGGTGGCCACGAGCACCATGACCGACTCGGCCGCCTCGACCGCGGCGGCGGCGCGGAGCGCTGGCGGGCTATACCCCATATTCCGGGCACCTCCTGGTCCTCGCCTACCCTGAGCACGTGCGCGCGCTCCTCATCGTCAATCCCCGTGCCACCTCCACCACGCCACTGCGCAGGGACGTCATCACACGGGCACTGGCGTCCGAGCTCGATCTCGAGGTCGTGCAGACACGGTACCGGGGTCACGCGGCACAGTTCGCCGGACAGGCGGCAGAATCCGGGTTCGACCTGGTGCTCACGCTCGGCGGGGACGGCACCGTGAACGAGGCGGTCAACGGGCTGCTGCACGCCATCCCGCCGGCCGGGGTGGCCGGTGCGCCCGGCGCGGCCGGTGCACCAGGCACGCCCGGTGGCGGCGGAGCGGACACGCGCCCGGCCCTGGCCGCGCTGCCCGGCGGGAGCGCGAACGTGTTCATCCGGGCGCTCGGGATACCACCCGACCCGATCGACGCGACCGGGCGCGTGCTCGCGGCGCTGATCGAGGGCCGGTCCCGGCACATCGGCGTGGGCCTGGCACAGGACCGCTACTTCACGTTCAACGCCGGCCTGGGGTTCGACGCCGAGGTGGTCCGGGCGATGGAGGGCCTGCGTGCCGACGGCCAGACCGCCACCGCCGGGCTGTACCTGTGGACCGCGATCCGCCATTTCTATGGCGTCACCAATCGGCGCCAGCCCGCACTCACCATGGAACGGGACGGGCTGCCAGAAATCGGGCATCTGTTCTTCGCGTTCATCTCGAATGCGGCTCCCTGGACCTACCTGGGGCGGCGGCCCGTCAACCCGAGTCCCGAGGCCGGTTTCGACACCGGCCTCGACGTGTTCGCCGTGCGCACCCTGAGCACGCTGCCCACGCTCAACACGTTGCGGCAGATGCTCGGTGTCGGGGAGCACCGGATCCCGGCCAGCAGGAGCATCGTCAGCCTGCACGACCAGAAGACGGTCGCGTTCCGGGCTGCCCGCCCGATCGCGTTCCAGGTGGACGGGGAGTATGTAGGCGAGCGCGAGCATGTCACGTTCCAGTCGGTCCCGGACGTCCTGCGGGTCATCGCCTGACCCAAAGCCGCTGGTAGATGGCAGGACAGCCGACCTGCGGAAACGGACGGCGAAGGGCAAGCCACGAAGCGGGCACATGCCTACGAATGTGATCCATCTGACATCAAAAACAACCAAGCCTTTGCCAAAGCCTCTTGCGGTTGATCCACGAGATTGAGAGGCTTGATCTGGTTCGAGTGGGCAGCGTGCATGTGGTGCGCTGTCGTCTGGTCGGCCGGGTAAGTAACCGGACTTCCAGGCCTCGGCCGGGAGCCAGTGCGGGGGCGAGGCTCTAATGAACCGACCGAACTTTGCGATTTCCAGGGCCCGGTGCGGCCCTGACATATGGCCTAGCTCGTGAAATCATTCACAAGCAGAGCTGGGACAGCGGATCCGGGCTACAAGCCCGGCAGTGACAGAGGAGTGGACCGCATGGACTGGCGCCACCACGCCGCCTGCCGTGAGGTAGATCCAGAGTTGTTCTTCCCGATCGGCAACACCGGGCCGGCGCTGCTCCAGATCGACGAAGCCAAACAGGTGTGCCGACGCTGCCCGGTCATGGACTCCTGCCTGCAGTGGGCAGTGGAGAGCGGCCAGGACGCCGGCGTCTGGGGCGGCATGAGCGAGGACGAACGGCGCGCTTACAAGCGCCGGGCCAGCCGCATCCGCGCCCGCGCGCACGCCTAGAACCCCGTCTTCGGGGCAGGTGGCGTCTCCAGCGGAAGATCTACCAGGACCGCGGTCCCGCCGCTGGGCCGCGGTGAGATCTCCAGCCGGCCGCCGAGCTCTGACACCACCAGTGTGCGCACGATCTGCAGGCCAAGGCTGGTCGCCGTGTCCAGGCTGAAGCCGTCCGGCAGCCCCACCCCGTTGTCCTCGACCGTCACGGTCAGCCTGCCCGGCGCCCGGTCCACGGTCACCTGCAGTGTCCCCCCCGACGGCACGCCAGGCGGGTGAGCCAGCCCGTGCTGCAAAGCGTTCTGCAGCAATTCGGTGAGCACCAGCGCGAGCGGTGTCGCCACCGCGGCGGGCAGCAGCCCGAACCGGCCTTTGACCACCGGGATGACCCGTACCTCCGGCGCCGACACCTCGCCGGCCATCGCGGCCACCCGCTCGGCGATGTCGTCGAAGTCGACGATCTCCTCCGGGGTGTGCGACAGGGTCTCGTGCACGATCGCGATCGAGCCGACCCGGCGCACCGCCTCCTCCAGCGCCGCCCGCGCCTCCGGCGCGGACAGCCGGCGGGCCTGCAGCCGCAGCAGCGCGGCCACGGTCTGCAGGTTGTTCTTCACCCGGTGGTGGATCTCGCGGATCGTCGCGTCCTTGGTCATCAGCTCCCGCTCGCGGCGGCGCAGCTCGGTGACATCGCGGACCAGGATCAGCGCGCCGGTCCGCAGCCCGCCCACCACCAGCGGGATGGACCGCAGCTGGACGACCGAGCCGTTCCCCTCCACCTCGGTCTCCCGCGGGGCCCGGCCGCTGGCGGTCACCATCAGCGAATCGTCGGCCGGCTGGCCCGGCGCGCACAGCCGCGCGGTCAGCGGGCCGAGTTCGGCGCCCACCAGGTCGGCGGACAGGCCCAGCCTGCGGTACGCCGACAGGGCGTTCGGGCTGGCATAGCTCACCTTCCCGGACCGGCCCAGCCGCAGCAGCCCGTCGCCGACCCGGGGCGAGCGGACCAGTGCGGGCTGCTCGCCTGGATGCGGGAACATCCCGGACGCGACCATCTGCGCCAGGTCGTCCGCACCCTTGAGGTAGGTCAGCTCCAGCCGGCTCGGCGTGCGGGCCGAGCTGAGGTTGGTGCTGCGCTCGATCACCGCGATGACCCGGCCCCGGCGCGTCACCGGTATCGACTCCCGCCGGACGGGCACACCCTGGGTCCACTCCGGGTCCCCCTCCCGGCAGATGCGCTGCTCGGCGTGGGCGGCATCGACGAACGGGCGCTCCCCGATGGCCGCCCGGGTGCCGACCGCGTCATCGTGGAACGTGGTCGGCCCGGTGGTGGGGCGCATCTGGGCCAGCACCACCCAGCCGGACCCGTCCCGCATCGGCGCCCACAGCACCAGGTCGGCGAAGGACAGGTCGGCGAGCAGCTGCCAGTCCGACACCAGCGCGTGCAGCCACTCGATGTCGGCTTCGGTCAGCGGGGTGAGCCCGCGGGCCAGATCGGTCAGGGTTGGCACGTTTCATCATCGCACCCGGGGAGCACCTTCCCGGCCCGCCGCCGCAAGCTGGCAGGATGCCCACATGCCGCAGGCACCCGATCCGCTGGCCCCGCTGCGGGCGGCCGCCGCCGCCCGGGCAGCAGCCGGCCTGCGCCGCGGCCTGCACCCGCGCGGTCCCGGGCACGCCGGGCTGACCGACCTGGCGTCCAACGACTACCTCGGCCTGGCCACCCATCCCGAGGTGATCGAGGCGGCCATCGAGGCCGCCCGTGAGTGGGGCACCGGGTCCACCGGGTCGCGGCTGGTCACCGGCAGCACCGCCCTGCACGCCGCCCTGGAACAGGCGCTGGCGGCCTTCGCTGGCGCGCAGTCCGCACTGGTCTTCTCCTGCGGCTACCTGGCCAACCTGACCGCGGTCACCGCGCTCGCCGCGGCGCTGCGGCCGCCAGCGGCGCAGGCCGGCCCGGGCGCTGCCACCCTGATCGTGTCGGACGAGGCCAATCACGCCTCGCTGGTGGACGCCTGCCGGCTGGCCCGGGCCCGGGTGGAGATCACCGGCCACCAGGACGTGGCGGCAGTGGAGCGCGCGCTGCGCCAGCGCCGCGAGCCAGCCGCGCTGGTGGTCACCGAATCGGCCTTCTCCCTGGGCGGGGACCTGGCGCCGCTGCCGGCCCTGCACCGGGTCACCCGGGCGCACGGCGCGCTGCTGCTGGTCGACGAGGCACACGCGCTCGGCGTGGTGGGACCCGGCGGCCGTGGCGCGGTCTGGGAGGCGGGCCTGGCCGCCGAGCCCGGCGTCGTCCGCACCGTCACCTTGTCCAAGGCGCTCGGCGCCCAGGGTGGGGCCGTGCTGGGTGCCAGCGAGGTGACCGGCACGCTGGCCGAGACCGGCCGGGGCTTCATCTTCGACACCGCGCTCGCCCCGCCCAGCGCCGGCGCGGCGCTGGGCGCACTGCGCGTGCTGGCGGCCCGGCCGCACCTGGCCACCCAGGCGCGGCAGAACGCCCGCCGGCTGGCTGACCTGGCCACCGGGTACGGCCTTGCGGTGACCGAGCCGGCGGCGGCCGTGCTGACGGTCGGCATCGGCGACCCGGGCCTGGCGGTGGCCGCCCAGCGGATCTGCGCTGACCACGGGGTGCTGGCCGGGTGCTTCCGGCCGCCGTCGGTCCCGCCCGGGGGCTCGTGCCTGCGGCTCACCGCCCGGGCCGACCTGACCGAGAGCGACTTCGAGGCCGCTGACCGGGCACTGGCCGCGGTGCGGGATCATGTCCGGACGGTGTCTGCAGCGGGAAGGAAGTGACCGTGACCGCCTCCCCTGCTCCCAGCGACGCCGGCGGCGGCCGCCCCCCGCCCGGCCACCCGCCCGGCCAGCCGGGTGCGCGGATCCCGAAGTACTACGCGGTCAAGCGGCAACTGCTCGAGCTGACCCGGGCGATGTCACCTGGCACTCCCGTCCCGCCAGAACGTGAACTCGCGCTGCGGTACGGGACGTCCCGCACGACCGTGCGGCAGGCGCTGGCCGAGCTCGTGGTCGAGGGGCGGCTGCTGCGGATGCAGGGCAAGGGCACGTTCGTGGCCATGCCCAAGGTCGCGCAGATGCTGGAGCTGTCCAGCTACACCGAGGGGATGCGGGCACAGGGCCTCAACCCGCAGACGGTGCTGCTGGACACCGGCTACATCGCCGCCGACGACGAGCTCGCGGCCCTGCTCGGCATCCGGGCTGGCAGCCGGGTGCTGCGCATCCACCGGCTCCGGCTGGCCGACGGCGAGCCGATGTCGGTGGACGCCTCGCACCTGTCGGCGCAGCGCTTCCCCGGGCTGCGCCGCAACCTGGACCGCCACCCGTCGCTGTATGAGGCGCTCGCCACCGACTACGGGATCGAGATCGCCGAGGCGCAGGAGACCATCGAGACCGTGCTCGCCGACCCGAAGGACGCGCCCCTGCTCCGGGTCGACGTCGGCATGCCGCTGCTGCTGCTGTCGCGGCACTCCTTCGACACCGCCGGCACCCCGGTCGAATGGGCGCAGTCCCGCTACCGGGGGGACCGCTACAAGCTGGTGACCCGGCTGCACCGGGGCACGCGGCACGCCGGTGGGTAGCGTCCTGGTCGTCACCGGCACCGGCACCGGGGTGGGCAAGACCGTCGTCACCGCCGCACTCGCCGCGCTCGCGCATGCCAGCGGCCAGCGGGTCGCGGCGGTCAAGCCCGCGCAGACCGGGGCCGCCCCGGGCGAGCCGGGCGACCTGGCCGAGGTCGAGCGGCTGGCCGGCATCACTGACACGCACGAGCTTGCCCGCTTCCCCGCGCCGCTGTCCCCGGAGGCAGCGGCCCGCGCCGCCGGGATGGCACCACTGGACCTGGACCTGGCCGCTGGCCGCATCCAGCACCTGGCCGCCAGCCGGGACCTGGTGCTGGTGGAGGGCGCGGGCGGGCTGCTCGTCCGCTACGGCCCGGGCGGGGCCACCCTGGCCAGCCTGGCACGGGCGCTGGCCGCACCGGTGCTGGTGGTGACCGGTGCCGGGCTGGGCACGCTGAACCACACCGCACTCACCCTGGAGGCGCTGGCCGCGCGCCGCCTGCCCCTGGCCGGCCTGGTCATCGGCTGCTGGCCCGCAAACCCCCAGCTAGCAGAATGCAGTAACCTCACCGATCTGGCTGCCCTGGCTGGCCGGGCACTGTGCGGGGTGCTGCCTGACGGCGCGGGCAGGCTTGACCGTGCCGCTTTCCGCCAGCTGGCCGGCGAAGGGCTGGCCCCGCCGCTGGGCGGCCGGTTCGATCCGGCAGTATTCGAGGAGAAGCACGCCTGTCCCCCCGCCCAGCTGGCCACCCTGCCAGCCGTTCAGTAACCCGTTCAGCCGTCCGTTCGCCAGAGGAGCTCCCGTGACCCACGACATCCTGGACGAGGCCCGCAGCCAGGTCCTGGCCGACGGTGCCGGGCTGGACGCCGATCAGGTCCTGCGGTGCCTGCTGCTGCCCGACGACCGGCTGGACGAGGTGCTCTCGCTCGCCCACGAGGTGCGGATGCGCTGGTGCGGCCCGGAGGTGGAGGTCGAGGGGATCGTGTCGGTGAAGACCGGCGGCTGCCCGGAGGACTGCCATTTCTGCTCACAGTCGGGACGGTTCGAGTCGCCGGTCCGCTCGGTCTGGCTGGACCTGGCCGAGCTGGTCGCCGCCGCGAAGGCGACCGCGGCCACCGGGGCGACCGAGTTCTGCATCGTGGCCGCCGTACGCGGTCCCGACGAGCGGCTGATGTCGCAGGTCGGTGACGCGGTCCGGGCGATCGCCGGCGAGGTGGGCATCAACGTGGCCTGCTCGCTGGGCATCCTCACCCCGGCGCAGGCCGGCGAGCTGGCCGCGCTCGGCGTGCACCGCTACAACCACAACCTGGAAACCGCCCGCTCCTACTTCGGGCACGTGGTGACCACCCACAGCTGGCAGGAGCGCTATGACACCTGCGAGCTGGTGAAGTCGACCGGGATGGAGCTGTGCTGCGGCGGCATCGCCGGCATGGGCGAGACCGTGGAGCAGCGCGCCGAGCTTGCCGCCCAGCTGGCGGGCCTGGGGCCGGACGAGGTGCCGCTCAACTTCCTCAACCCGCGGCCCGGCACGCCGCTGGCGGACCGGCCCCCGCTGGCGGCGGCCGACGCGCTGCGCACGATCGCCGCGTTCCGGCTGGCCCTGCCGCGGGCGGTGCTGCGCTACGCGGGCGGGCGCGAGCTCACCCTCGGCGACCTGGGTACCGAAACCGGGATGCTGGGCGGCATCAACGCCATCATCGTCGGCAACTACCTGACGACGCTCGGCCGCCCCGCGCAGCAGGATCTGGAGATGCTCGGCCGCCTGAGGATGCCGATCAAGGCGCT
>DATKRG010000384.1:0-6005 GCA_035532275.1 Streptosporangiaceae bacterium
GACCAGGTCCTGATCGGGGCGCTGGCGGCCATGCTTGAGCTGAACGTGCGGGTGCGGACGGTCGCCGGCGCTCCGCCGGCCGGGCCGGGCCGCCCGGGCACAGCAAGCGGGTCCGGGCCAGCCGGTGTGCACGGGCCAGCCGGTGTGCACGGGCCAGCCGGTGTGCACGGGCCAGCCGGTGTGCACGGGCCAGCCAGTGTGCACGGGCCAGCCAGTGTGCACGGGCCAGCAACCGGGTCCACCGGGTCCGGCGCCGCGAACCAGGCGGTCACCGGCCAATCCGGCCCGGCTCAGTCCGGCCGGTCAGGGCCAGGTCCCGGCGCCGCACCGGGGGACGCGGCTGCCGCAGGCCCGGCCAGCTCGGGCCGGGACACCGGGTCCCAGCCGGAAGGTTCGCCGCGCCGGGCGCCGGGCCAGTCCGGCAACGGCCGCAAGGCCCGCCCGCCCGGCTCGGCCGCTGCGGCCGCCGCTCGCGCGCGCCAGCCGGGACGTGCCCGCACCGATCCACCCGAGGCCGGCCTGGCTGGCGAGGAGTGGCCGGACGACGCCACGGGGCCCGACGGCGGGACGGGCGGCCTGGTCGGCATGGAGCTCATCCAGCGCCAGCTCGGCGGCCAGGTCATCGAGGAGATCGAGGAGGGCTGACCCGGGGCAGCCGTCAGCTTGCCGGGGCCGGGGAGTCCGCCGTCAGCTTCTCCAGCAGGTCGGCCAGGGCCGCGGGCATCATCGCCGAGTACGGCGCGGGCAAGGCCCCTTTCCAGCACCAGGTGCACATCCGCACGCTGGTCGTCGACTACTTCACCCAGTTCCTCGACGTGACCGAGCAGTGGGTGCACCGGACCACGCGGGAGGTGGCGGGCTGGACCGACCTGGACGGGTCGGGCAAGCCGCTGAACGCCCTTGACCGCATCCACCGCCAGCGCCACGGCCGGCCGCCCGAGGTCAGCCACGGCAGCTGAGCAGCGCCGCCGCGACCCGGCACCGCCCGGCGTGGTAGTGTCCCGCGACCGCGAGGCCGTAGGCTCGAAACACGCAGTGACAACGGCTGACCCAACCGAGTGGGGGCCACAGTGGATCCAGGCGGTCAGATGGACATGCAGCAACTGCTCGCGGCCGCGCAGCAGATGCAGGACCAGCTCATGAACGCCCAGCAGGAACTGGCTGACGCGGAGGTGGAAGGCACCGCCGGCGGCGGGCTCGTCACCGCCACCGTCAACGGCCAGGGTGAGCTTGTGGATCTGGCGATCAGCGCGGCCGCGATCGATATGACCGACCCGGCGGAGACGGCCCAGTCCGTAGCGGACCTGGTGCTGGCCGCTGTCCGCGACGCCTACCGGGCGGCCAGCGAGCTCCAGCAGGAGAAGATGGGACCGCTCGCGGCCCTGGGCGGCGGCCTCGGCGGCGGGACGCCCGAGGTGCCCGGGCTCGCCGAGTTCTTCGGCGGGGCACCTGACCACGGGGCACCTGACCACCGCGCCCTTGACCACGGGGCGGCCGGCGACGGGGGCGATGAACCGGATCGGCCTGGCACGTGAGGAGCCCCGGCGGGCACACGCACCGGGGGCCTGCGGCAGTGAGGGCCTGACGTGTACGAGGGAGTAGTCCAGAGCCTCATCGACGAACTCGGCCGGCTGCCCGGCGTCGGGCCCAAAGGCGCCCAGCGGATCGCCTTTCACCTGCTGGGCAGCGACCCGGCCGACGTGCGCCGGCTCGCCGCGGTGCTGGTGGAGGTCACCGAGCGGGTGCGGTTCTGCCGGATCTGCGGGAATGTGGCGGAAGAGGAGGAGTGCCGGATCTGCCGCGACCCGCGCCGCGACCTGTCGGTGATCTGCGTGGTCGAGGAACCGAAAGACGTGGCGGCGATTGAGAAGATCCGCGAATTCCGCGGCCGCTACCATGTCCTCGGAGGTGCGATCAGCCCGATCGACGGGATCGGCCCGGAGGATCTGCGGACCAGTGAACTGATGGTGCGGCTGTCCGATGGCAGCGTCACCGAACTGATCCTGGCGACCGACCCCAACCTTGAGGGCGAGGCGACCGCGACCTACCTGGCCCGCCTGGTCAAGCCGCTGGGGCTGCGGGTGACCAGGCCAGCGAGTGGGCTTCCGGTCGGGGGGGACCTGGAGTACGCCGACGAGATCACGCTCGGGCGGGCGTTCGAAGGACGGAGGCTGCTTGATGTCTAGCGCACCGGGGGCGCACGACGGCGGATCAGGCGACGGCTGGCACCCGCTCGCCCAACGTGTAGCCGGCCAGGCGCGGGACTTCCTCGACGGGGTGGGGGCGCTGGCCACCGGCGAGGGCGGCGACGAGATGGTGCCGCTGCTGCTGCTGGAGGTGTCACAGATCCTGCTGGCCGGCGCGCAGCTGGGGGCCAGCAAGGATGTGATCCCGCCCGGCAACTGGGAGCCCGACGTGGGCGCCGACCCCGACCTGGACGTGCTGCGCAGCGGCCTGGCGGTGCGGCTGGCCGGCTGTGACGAGTACGGGGACCTGTTCGACCCCTACGCCGACAGCCGCCCCACCCGGTTCCGGCTCTCCGACGATCTCGCGGCCGTGGCCGCGGACCTCATCCACGGGCTGCAGCACTACGAGGCGGGACGCCCGCTGGAAGCGCTGTGGTGGTGGCAGTACTCCTACGTCAACCACTGGGGCACCCACGGCGGGGCGGCGCTGCGGGCGCTGCACGCCATCGTGGCGCACGCACTGCTCGACGTGGCCGAGGAGGTCACACCGGGCTGACCGAAGGCCTGGGAAAACCCGGGAGGGTTGCCTCACCATGGTAGGTACACTCAAGCCGCCAGCAGCCGCAACGGGAGGAGCGACGCGCCGGTGGCGCTTACCGGGCACAGATCGCTTGTCGTCCAGAAATACGGCGGATCGTCGGTCGCCGACGCCGATGGCATCAAGCGGGTGGCGCAGCGCATCGTCGCCACCCGCAAGGCCGGTCACCAGGTGGTCGTGGTGGTTTCCGCGATGGGCGACAGCACCGACGACCTGCACGACCTGGCCAAAAAGGTGAGCCCGCTGCCGCCGGCCCGCGAACTCGACATGCTCCTGACCGCGGGCGAGCGGATATCGATGGCCCTGCTTGCCATGGCGATCGCGAACCTGGGCCTGAAGGCACGCTCCTTCACCGGCTCGCAGGCGGGGGTGATCACCGACGACGCGCACGGCAAGGCACGGATCATCGACGTGACCCCGGGCCGGATCGCCAGCGCGCTCGCCGACGGCGCGATCCCGATCGTGGCCGGCTTCCAGGGCGTGTCCCAGAACGGCAAGGACGTCACAACCCTGGGCCGGGGCGGCTCGGACACCACCGCGGTGGCCCTGGCGGCCGCGCTGGAGGCCGGCGTCTGTGAGATCTACACCGACGTGGACGGGGTGTTCACCGCCGACCCCCGGATCGTCCTGAACGCCAGGCGCATCCCGGTGATCAGTTACGAAGAGATGATGGAGATGGCCGCGTGCGGCGCCAAGGTGCTGCAGTTGCGCTGTGTGGAGTACGCCCGGCGGTACAGCATGCCGATTCATGTCCGGTCATCGTTCAGCCAGCGCACCGGCACCTGGGTCACCGACGCCGAGCAGCAAGCGGAGGAGGAGTCCGGAATGGAACAGCCGATCATCTCCGGGGTGGCGCACGACCGCAGTGAAGCGAAGATCACGGTCGCGGGCGTCCCCGACATCGTCGGGGAGGCAGCCAAGATCTTCCGGGTCATCGCGGGCGCCGGGATCAACATCGACATGATCGTCCAGAACATCTCCGCGGCCACTACCGGGCTCACCGACATCTCGTTCACCCTGCCGCGTGCCGACGGCGAGGTGGCGATGACCGCGCTGCGCGCGGTGCAGGCCGACATCGGCTTCGAGTCCCTGCTCTACGACGACCGGATCGGCAAGATCTCCCTGATCGGGGCCGGGATGCGGTCGCACCCCGGGGTGAGCGCGACGTTCTTCACCGCCCTCGCCGAGGCCGGGGTGAACATCGAGATGATCTCCACCTCGGAGATCAGGATCTCGGTCGTGGTGGACGAGAACGCGGTGGACGCGGCGGTGACGGCCGCGCACAATGCCTTCGACCTGGGGGCCGGTGAGGTGGAGGCGGTCGTGTACGGCGGGACCGGGCGATGAGCACGCACCCGGGTGCCCCGGACCGGGCCGGGCGCCCCACCCTGGCCGTGGTGGGCGCGACCGGCGCGGTCGGGACCGTCATGCTCGACGTGCTGTCCACCCGCGACGACGTGTGGGGGGAGATCCGGCTGATCGCCTCACCCCGGTCGGCTGGCAGGCGGCTGTGGGTGCGGCGCGAGCAGCTGGAGGTCCGGCCGCTGGCCGCCGGGGCCTTCGATGGCGTGGACGTGGCCATGTTCGACGTGCCCGACGAGGTCTCGGCCGCCTGGGCGCCCGCCGCCGTCCAGCGCGGCGCCGTGGTCGTGGACAACTCGGGCGCCTTCCGGATGGACCCCGACGTGCCGCTGGTCGTGCCCGAGGTCAACCCGGAGCAGATCGCCCGCAGGCCCAAGGGCATCATCGCCAACCCGAACTGCACCACCATGTCGCTGATCGTCGCCATGGGCGCACTGCACCGGGTGTTCGGCCTGCGGGAGATGGTCGTGTCCTCCTACCAGGCCGCGTCCGGCGCTGGCCAGGCCGGGATCGACACCCTCTACACGCAGCTGGAGAAGATCGCGGGCTCCCGCGCGCTCGGTCAGCGGCCCGGTGACCTGCGGGCCGCGGTCGGCGACTTCGGGCCGTTCCCGGCCCCGCTCGCGCTCAACGTGGTCCCCTGGGCGGGGTCGCTCAAGGAAGACGGCTGGTCCTCGGAGGAACTCAAGATCCGCAACGAGTCACGCAAGATCCTCGGCCTGCCCGGCCTCAAGGTCCACGCCACCTGCGTCCGGGTGCCGGTGGTGACCACGCACGCGGTAGCCGTGCACGCGGTGTTCGACCGCGAGGTGACCAGGGCGGGCGCGCAGCAGGCGCTGGACGACGCACCCGGAGTCGTGCTGAACGACGACCCCGCCCAGGCCGAGTTCCCCACGCCGGCCGACGTGGTGGGCACAGACCCGACCTGGGTCGGGCGGGTGCGCCGGTCACTCGACGACCCGCACGCGGTCGAGCTGTTCGTCTGCGGTGACAACCTCCGCAAGGGCGCCGCCCTGAACACGGCGCAGATCGCCGAACTCGTCGCCGCGGAGCTCGCGGCCCGCTGACCGGAGGCCACCGGTGGACCTGGCGCGCTCGTCGCCGGATTCGGTTCTGTTCACCAGCTACAACCTGCTCGACCTTGGCGCCGACAGCGGCGCCAGCGGTGAGGAGCACTACCGGGCCGTGGTGGAGTCGATCCGGGGGCTGCGCAGCGACGTACTCGCCGTCCAGGAGATACGCGCCCCCGGCCTGCCAGCGGCCCGCCAGCTGCTGGAGCGGCTGGCCGACGATACCGGGCTGCGCTGCCTGGTGGACGGTCCCGGCGGTGACCCGGTGCCTGCCCTGTGCCCTGGTGCGCGCGGCTACCACCTCGGCCTGATGTGGCGGGACGGCATCGAGCCGGTCCCTGGCTCGTTCCACAGCCGCAACCGCGACTTCTGGCACGCGCTGGGCTGGGTCACCCTCGATGTCGGCGGGCCGGCGGTTCGGCACGCGGTGTACCACGCACCGCCGTTCGGCCGGAAAATTCGGGCTGACCAGAACGAGATCCTCGTGGCCAGCCTGGCCCGCCCCGCTGGCCGGATCCCGGCCCTGGTCGGGGCGGACTGGAATGGGGAGAGCGCCGACCGGGTCCGGGACGTGCTGACCGGGGCCTGGCACTACTACGAGCCCACCGACCCGTACGAGGGCGTGGACTGGTTCGAGGACATGGTCCACCAGTGCGACTGGGACTACGACTCCCAGGGCCGGCGGCGGCACCGGGTGGACCGGGCGGCCGGCGAGGTGCTCTGGGCCGGCGGGCTGCACGACGCCGCGGCGGTGCTGCAGGCCCCCTGGCAGGCGACCGCCGGCCACCA
>DATKRG010000385.1:0-5168 GCA_035532275.1 Streptosporangiaceae bacterium
GGGAAGGACCCGGCGACGGGCCGGCTGGTGACCAGCGTCTACACGGTGACCGGGCCGGCGGCGATCTTCCTGACCACCACCGCGACCGACGTCGATGAGGAGCTGCTGAACCGGTGCCTGGTGCTCACGGTGGATGAGGGCCGGGAGCAGACCCGGGCGATCCACGACCGGCAGCGCCAGGCGCAGACCCTGGACGGGCTGCTCGCCGGGGCCGAGGCGGAGGGCGTCCGGCGGCTGCACCAGGACGCCCAGCGGCTGATCGAGCCGCTGGCGGTGGTCAACCCGCACGCCCGGGAACTGGGGTTCGCCGACGGCACGGTCCGGACCAGGCGGGACCACGTGAAGTACCTGACGCTGATCGCGGCCATCACGCTGCTGCACCAGCACCAGCGGCCGGTCAGGACCGCGGCCCGCGGCGAGAGCGTGATCCGCTACGTCGAGACCAGCCCGGCCGATATCGCCCTGGCGGACAGGCTGGCCGCCCGGGTGCTGGCCCAGTCCCTTGATGAGCTGCCGCCGGGCACCCGCCGACTGCTGGATGCCCTGCACGGCTATGTGGCGGCCCGGTTCCGGGCCGAGGGCACCGATCCGGGCCTGGTGCGGTTCACCCGGCGGCAGCTGCGGGAGGCGCTGCCGCTCGGCGACAGCCAGCTGAAGCTCCACCTGGCCCGGCTGGCCGACTACGAGCTGGTGATCGCCCGCCGCACCGGTCCGGGCGGCGGGTTCAGTTACGAGCTGGCCTGGCAGCCCGAGAGCCCCGCCGGGAGCGCCGGCGATGCGGCTATGACGCCGGGCCGGCCGGGTTCCGCGGTGTCGCGGCCGGGGGGTGGCCGGGGGCCGGCCGGGGGGAGGCCGGGGGCCGGCCGGGCCGCCGCTGGAGCATCGGACGGGCAGGCCAGCGGCCATAAACGGGCCTCCGGGAACGGTCGCGGCCCGGGAAGCACTGACCCCGGCCTGAATAATCACCGGGTCGTAGTCACAGCCGCGGGCGGTGCCCGGTGACCCGCCGCCCCGGCCAGCGTCCCCCGCCGCCGGTCCCGGGTGACCGGGCAGACCTGGCCGGGTTCCCCCGCCTGGTCGAGGAGTTCTGCGAGGACATGGCCGCCAGGGGCTACTCGCCCCGGACGATCGGCAACCGGCGGGCCATGCTCTCCTTCCTGGCCGCCTGGCTCGCGGAGCGGGGCATCACCCGCCCGGCGGAGGTGACCAGGCCGGTGCTGGAGTCCTACCAGCGGCACCTGTTCCATTACCGCAAGGCCAACGGGGACCCCCTCAGCTTCCGGTCGCAGTCCCAGCGGCTGCTGGCGGTCCGGGCGTTCTTCAAGTGGGCCGCCCGGCAGCGGCACGTGCTGCACAACCCGGCCAGCGAGATCGAGCTGCCCAGGGCCGAGCGGCGGCTGCCCCGTCCCGCCCTGACGGCGGCGGAGGCGGAGCTGGTGCTGGCCCAGCCGGACCTGGCCGATCCGCTCGGGGTCCGGGACCGGGCCATCCTGGAGGTCTTCTACTCCACCGGCATCCGCCGCTCCGAGCTGGCCGGCCTGGCGGTCACCGACATCGACCGTGAGCGCCAGACGCTGCTGGTCCGTCAGGGCAAGGGCAAGAAGGACCGCATGATCCCCGTCGGCCAGCGCGCCCTGGCCTGGACCGGCCGCTACCTCGCGGAGGTCCGCCCGAAGCTCGCCCTGGGCGATGATGACGGGAGCCTGTTCCTGACCGCCGAGGGTGAGCCGTTCAGCCTGGACCGGCTCACCCAGCTCGCCGCCCGCCACGTCAAGGCGTCCGGGGTGCCGAAGGCCGGGGCGTGCCACCTGTTCCGGCACACCATGGCCACGCTCATGCTGGAGGGCGGCGCGGACATCCGCTACATCCAGGCGATGCTCGGCCACGCCCGGCTGGACACGACCCAGATCTACGCCCAGGTCACCATCCGGGCATTGCAGGCCATCCACGCTGCCACCCACCCAGCCGCCGGAAACGAGCCCCGCGGCCAGCGTGACGGCGGCGAGGCGAAGCGGGTCGCCGTTTCCGAGCTGCTGGCCGCCCTGGACGAAGAAGCCGCGGACGAGACGGGAGCGGCCCGGTGACCCCGGCGGAGCTGGCCGGACGGGCGGCCGAGGCGGTCCGGGCGCTGAACCACGCGACTCTCCCCGGCGCCGGCGGCCTGGAATACCCCGCCGACGCCTACGAGGTCACCGGGCAGCTCTCGCTGCTGGCCGCCCGGCTCCCGCAGGCCCTGGCCCAGATGCTCGCCTTCCTCGGCGAGCAGGCCGCGGCCGGGCGGATACAGGTTGTCGCCGGCGAGCACCAGGGCGACCCGGCCGCGATGCTCGCCTCGGTCACTGGCGACCTGGACGCCGCGGTCGCGTGGGCACGCCGGCTGCACCAGGCCCTGGACGCCGCCCAGAACCACCTCACCTGGGCCGCCGGCACCGAATAGTAGCCAGAGACCTGGCGGCGCGGGGCGGCGGCCCGCCGGCCCGCAGGGCCGGGGCGGCCCGCCAGCCCCTGGCGACCGCCCTTGATTACCTGTATAGCTAAATTCGGCAACTGAGCCGCCAGTCAGCCCGGGACCGGCGGCTGCTGCCCGGCTGCGCCAGGTCCCGGATCCTTTCGGCAACTGACGCCACCGGCCCGCGGCGGCATCACCGCTGATTCTTTCGGCAACTTCTCCCGGCCACGCCGCCCGGATTCTTTCGGCAACTCCGGGCCGCTGTCAGACTCGGCGTCATGCGTCCCCGCCGCCGGCTGGCCTTCTTCTCAGCCGCTGTCCTGGCCGCCCTCGCGGCCATCCTGACGCTCATCCTGCCGTCCGGGACCGCGCCCGCGGCAAGCCCTGCTGCGGCCGAAAACCGCGTCTGGGCGTTTTCCCTCGCGGCCCAGGTTCACGTCCGGGCTGATCGCCTTGTTTCCGCAGGTGAGCGTCTGGGCGAACCGCCCGCGTGTCCGTTTTATGCGCCGGGTGCGTGTGCTGCCCCAGAAGCAGGCCAGGCTGCGACTCTTGAGACGGCGGTTAACGCAAAGGCAGCTGAGGTCATCGCGAGCCAGTCGATCAGGGTGCGCGGCCCGGTGTTGTCAGGCGCGATGGATACGCAGACCGGGGATATTTTCTACGGGCAGAACACGGGTATTCCTGATCCTCTGCATCCGGATCTCCAGCAGCTTCTGGATGGCTTCCCTGGGCCCGGGGCGGCGGGTAAGGGCATTCCTGGATCCCATGCGGAGATCAATGCCCTGAATCAGGGCTTGTTCGCCAGGCCTGGTTCTCAGATCAGCGACTTCATTTTCTATAATGTCCGGCTCCGGGGTGCCGCTCAGGGCAGTTACATTGCGCCGTGCCCGAACTGTGCCTGGTTCCTGGGTGGCTAGCGACGTCTGGAGGATGCGCGATGGCGGCGGGTGAGCAGGTGAGGAGAGTCCCGGACTCGGAGCTGGATTTCGATAATGAGCTGATCTACAGATGGCGGGGCCAGCTCTTCACCGGCATCGGGTATGACGACACCTCGGAGGCGGGGCTGTCAGAGATCAGTTACCGGGATGGCTTGCAAGACGGGCCGGGCCGGGACTGGTTTCCGTCGGGCGGGCTGAAGGCGGAGTCGTGGTACCTGGAGAACACGCTGCACGGATTCTCCAGGGAGTTCAACGAGGATCAGGTCATGGTCTCGGAGGAGATCTACGAGTACGGCATCCTGGTTCGCAGGACCAGGTGGGATGACGCCGGGAGCGAGGTGGAGTCATGGAACATAGATCCGGGCGGGCCAGGCTTCGCCCGGCTTCAGCGGTACCGGGCTGAGAAGCGGTGGCCAGCCGTCGCCTGATATCCCGGCGCTGGCAGGGCAGGGGCGCGACGTCCGATTCTGGATCATGGCGCTTGCCGGCGCGGGGCGGTTGAATCGGGCCGCATGGTGTCCCTGGCCATTCGGTGAGATGCTCAGGCCATGTCCTCCGCGTCGCTGGATGCCGGCGGCCTGTTCGTCGCAGTCGATGTGCATTACCTTGACGATGTCGGCGCCCGTGCTGCGATGGTCGCGGCGCGTGACCGGAGATTTTCGCTGGTCAGCTGGACGCGGACCGCGGTGGTCGCGGCGGTCGCGCCGTATCAGGCCGGGCAGTTCTACCTGCGTGAGCTGCCGCCGCTGCGGGCCGTCATCCCGGCGCCTGGCGAGATCGCGCTGATCGTGGTCGATGGTTACGTTGACCTGGATCCCGGTGGCCGTCCCGGCCTGGGCGCGCATGTTCACGCTGAGTTCGGCGTCCCGGTGATCGGCGTGGCCAAGACGGCCTTCAAGGCCGCGACGCATGCCGCCCAGGTTCTCCGGGGACGGTCATCCCGGCCGCTCTACGTCACCGCGGCCGGGATGGCCACCGCAGACGCGGCCCGTCTGGTGGCGGAGATGACCGGGCAGTTCCGCGTTCCCGATGCGCTCAAGCTGGCCGACCGGCTGGCCCGCGGGCTGGAACTCGCCGATGACGGTTCCCTGGCCGGGGCTTCTGGCGACAGCGTTCGCAGCAGGCGCTAACTGGCCAGGGCACGGCACCGAGGGGCGCCAGGTCCGGCACGTGCCGGCTGGCAGTGCGGACGGGGCTGGCGGTTAGCTGGCCCGCCCAGCGGCGGGCTTCGTGGCGGAGGGGTGGTGGCGCCACGCCGACGGGTGCGTGTGGTCGGCGTCTGGTAATGCGTCGGCTTGCTCGTCCGCGTCTCTCGCGGGCTGCCCTTAGTGATCTTGCTGTCCGCCTGTCCTCGTCGCGCCCTTCCGCTGCCCGTTTCGCCTGTTTCCTGATGGCCGTGGTTTCTCCTATACACCTGGGCATCAAGATGATCATGGTGGCTGCGGCTGGCCGGGCGGGGCGGCGTCCGGTGCCTGGGCAGGGCCGCGGCTGTTTCTTTCGGCAACCCCGCGCCGGCCCGGGGGACGCGGCCGGGCTCGCGTGCGCGTCCCGGCTCCGGGTTCGCGTGACGCCGCCGCGTGACGCGGCGTTAGCTGGCGTTGCCGGTGATGAGGCGGAGGCGTGTGCGGGGGGTTACTGGGCGGCGGCGCGGGGGGTGGTGGTGAGGCGGCGGGCCTGGTGGCGCAGGAGCATGGATTCGATGAGGGCGGTGACGGCTGCTTTTTCGTCGGGGTCGAGGCGGCTGAGGGCTTCGAGGCGGAGGGCGAGGTCGTCTTCGGGGC
>DATKRG010000386.1:0-89667 GCA_035532275.1 Streptosporangiaceae bacterium
GATCAACCGGTGGGGTGCGGATCAGGAGTGCGCTGGCTGGCGGACCAGTGCCGCGCCCCAGGCACGCGCCCGCTCGGCCTCGCCGGCCTGCAGCGGCCCCTCGGCACCGGTGATCACGAAGCCCTCCGGCGGTGCGGCGAGCTCATACCCCAGGTGGCGCAGCCGCCGGGCGATGCCCCGTGCCGCCCCGCCAGCGAGCTTGAGGTCGGCCCTGGTGTCGAACGCCGCCGCCCGTCGCCCCGGCGGGACGCTGGGCAGGGCATCGAACCAGTCCCGCACCCCCGGGCCTTCCGCCTCCGGCTCGCGTGTGAAGTCGGCGCCCCTGCCACGGGCCGTTTCCTCCTGCGCCGCCAGTCCCTTGCGACGGCTGAACCCGGAGCTCATACGCCGTATGTGGGTAGGCCCACCCACGATCAGCAAGCCGGCCCTGGCCACATCATCCGACTTGGCTGCCGCGACCGGCAGCACGTCAACCCGGGCGCTGGGGTCGGCGTCCCGGGCGCCCGTCGCGATCGCCTCGGCGACCGCGTGGGTATTGCCGAACATGCTCTCGTACACGACCGCGATATCCATCACAGCTCACCCCTGTTCCCAGCCTGTACAGCGGCTCCCGGCTGGGGGCAGGGTCATTGGTCCCCGTGCCCCTGGTCCCCGTGCCCTGGTCCCCGTGCCCTGGTCCCCGGCCCTCTCGGTCCCCGGCCCCTCTCTTTTCGCCGTCCGCTGCGGCCACCGGGCGTTCATCGTAAGTGGCTTGCCGTCACCGGCCCGGCCCTGGTTGGCTGAGCCATGAACACCCCCAGAGCCGCGGACGGGCGGCCCCGGTGACGGGCGCCGGCTTGTCGGCCGCGGATGTCGCCACCGTGATCAACCGTCAGGCGATCACCTCCATCGAATCGCTGATCCGCCCCTACCTGCGGCGCACCCCAGTGGTCCAGCTGGACCGGGCGGATTTCGGGCTCCAGCCCGGGCCCCTGGTGCTCAAACTCGAGCAGCTCCAGCACACCGGGTCGTTCAAGGCCCGGGGAGCGTTCGCGAACCTGCTGCTGCGGGACATCCCGGCCGCCGGGGTGGTGGCAGCGTCCGGTGGCAATCACGGAGTGGCCGTCGCCTACGCGGCTCGCACCCTGGGGGTCCCGGCCCGGATCTATGTGCCCAGCGTCTCGTCCGCCGCGAAGATCTCCCGCATCCGCGGTTACGGCGCGCATCTGGTCGTCACCGGCAGCAGCTACGATGACGCGCTTGCCGCGAGCCAGGAATGGGCGGCCAGCAGCGGCGCCCTCACGGTCCACGCCTTCGACCAGGCGGAGACCATCCTGGGAGCGGGCACGCTGGCGGCCGAACTCGGCGAGCAGGCGCCGACTGCGGCAACGGTCCTGGCCAGTGTCGGCGGCGGCGGCCTGCTGGCGGGCATCGCCGCCGGGTACGGCGGCCGGGTGCGGGTGGTCGGCGCCGAACCGGAGACCGCGCCGACCCTGACCTATGCCCTCAAAGCGGGCCGGCCGGTAGACGCCCCGGACGGCGGGGTGGCGGCCGACTCACTCGCGCCACGGCGGCTGGGCGAGCTGACCTACTCGGTCATCACCAGCCACGCCGGGCAGGCCGTCCTTGTCACCGACGACGCCATCCGCCAGGCACAGCAGTTGCTGTGGGCCACGCTGCGCGTCGTGGCCGAACCGGGGGGCTGCGCGGCGCTGGCTGCGCTGGCGTCCGGCGTCTACCAGCCGGCCCCGGCCGAAACGGTCGCCGTGGTGATCAGCGGCGCGAACACCACGGCGGTCGACTTCGGCCAGTAAGGCCAATCGCGACCAGCACGGGCCCGACCAGCACAGGCCCGACCAGCACAGGCCCGGCTCACCCAGTCGGGCCGCGACCAGCACGGGCGCGACCAGCACGGTGGCGGGCCGGGACGCTCGGGGGAGTTGATGCGTCCCGGCCCGCCTCCTCCGCTGCCCGCAAGGTGGGCGGGCGTGCGGGTCTTTATGGGTGTGTGGTCGGCTTGCCGTGCCCGTGCGGGGTGGGATGTGTGGTCGGCTTGCCGTGCCCGTGCGGGGTGGGAGTCGGGTGTGGCTGGCGGGAAGACGATGCCCCCGGGTGCGGCACGGCGGCGCAATAGGCGGCCACCTTGCCAGCGCCGCCGGCCACCGCCGCCAGGTTGCGGAAGGCCACCGCCTGCTGCTTGCTGGTGCCGTGGGCCTTGGCGTGCGCCCAGGTGGTGCACAGCCCGTAGGCCGCGTGCCCGGCCGGGGACGGGCCGCCGGATGCGTGCTGGGAGCGCACTGACGTTCCGCCGCCCGGGGCCGGGGCACCGATCGTGGCGTGAGCCAGCCGCTGGACCGGGACGGGCAGCGCGCCGGCATAGGCGGCGGTGGCGAAGCCGGCCAGGCTCAGAGCCGCCGCGATCACCGCGACTCTCGCGGACAGGAGCGGCGAAAGCAACGCCGACCTCCGGCGGGCTGGCTGGCGGGCTGGCGGGTGGGCTGGTTGACGGGCTGGTTGACGGGCTGTGCCCGGCACACCGATGTGATCCCGGAACGCGGCCAGGGCCACGGCCTCGCCAGCCAGCTCGTCGCCGGCAGGCCCGGCCCGGAGCGCGGCCAGGGCTTCCGCCACCGGCCGCAACTCCGGAGCCGGGGACTCCCCCCCAGCCAGCAGAGCTGCCAGGGACGCGTCACCGATCACGGGCACGTCCCGGCGGCTCCGCCCCGGAAAATTCGGCATGTCACCATCCGAAACGCCATAGCCTGTCATAGCGTTACACCCGTCCCGGCGAGAATCCCGGCCAGCCGCCGCAGGCCCCGGTGGGCGGCCACCCTGACCGCACCTGGGCTGCGGCCCACCAGCCGGGCGACGGTCTCGGTGTCCAGCCCGGCCACCACCCGCAGCATGATCACCTCTGCCTGGAGCGGAGGCAGCCCGGCCACCAGCGCCATCGCCGACCGGGTGCTGATGTTCTCGATAGCCAGGTCGGAGGAATCCGGCGACACGGGCAGCTGACCGGGCGGCACTTCGTCCAGCGGCCCTTCGGGCCGCCGGGAACGGCGCCTGCCCAGGTCGATGGAACGGCGGCGGGCGGTGGTGAACAACCAGGCCCGCCAGGCCCGCTCATCACCGCGGAAGCCGGCCAGCCCGCGCACCACCTGCAGCCAGGTCTCGGCCGCCACGTCTTCCGCGGCGTCGGGTGCGATGACCCTCAGGTAGCGCAGCAGGGCCGGATTGCCGTCCCGCCATAGCTGAGAGAACGCGGACTCGCTGCCCGCCTGCGCGGCGGCCAGCACCGCCACGAATTCCTCGCCGCCCACCCGCCGAGTATCAGCAGCCGTACGGGGCCGCCGCAGCGGTTTGGCCATGCTGGGACCAAACCAGCCGACGAGCCAGCTGCAAGCTGGCCAGCGGTGGGCCAGCCAGCGGTGGGCCAGCCAGCCGCCGCCTCCTAGCGCCCGCCGATGTCCTCACTCCAGACCTCGGGATAGCGCTCCTGGAACTCCCGCATGACGGCCTTGCAGCGCTCATCGTCGAGCAGCACGACATCGACTCCGCGGGTGACCAGGAAATCGAGGTCGCCGGTGAAGGTGGTGGCCTCGCCCACGACCACCCGCGGTATCTGGAAGAGCAGGACGGCGCCCGAGCACAGCTGGCACGGGGACAGTGTGGTGTAGAGCGTCATCCCGGCATAGGAAGGCTGCCGGCCGGCATTGCGCAGGCAGGCGATCTCACCGTGGGCGATCGGGTCGCCCAGCTGGACCCGCTCGTTGTGTCCCGCGGCGACCAGGCGGTCGCCGGCCGCCAGCGCGGCGCCGACCGGAACCCCGCCTGCCGCCAGGCTGGAGCGGGCCTCGCGGAGTGCCACGTCCATCATCGCGAGGTCGGTGCTGGTCGGGGCGGGCCGGTCAGGATTCATGGGCGTGCTCCTCCATGGGCGGCCTCGCCGCGGGCAGGACCCGTGTCCCTGGCAGGACAGGTCCCTGGCAGGACAGGTCCCTGGCACGGCGGGACAGGTAGGGCGAGCCTACCCAGGTGCGGGCGGAACCGGCTCGCCAGCATAGCCCCGGATCAGCGTGCCGATCACGGCGCTTCGCGCTTCGGGCGGCGGCCGCTCATCTCCCGGCCCGGGACGCGGCCCGGGTGGCAGGCTCGCCCGGCTGCGGGCCGGTGACATCGGGGGTACCCGCCGGAGCTTCCAGCCAGGTCGCCTTGCGGCGCAGAATCGCGTCGACCACACCGCGCACCCGCCACCAGGTATAGATCTGGCGGAACCCGAAGTTCTCGGCGACGGCTCCATAGATCAGCAGCGCGAAATCCCGCCAGGAACCGTACCGGTGATAGGTGATCTCCTCGGTGATGACGCTGATGATGGTCAGGAATGTCGCGTAACCGAGCCCGGCGGCCACGAACAGCAGCACGACCGCTGGGTTCAGAATCCCCACCGCCCAGCCGAGGATGAAGACGATGACGGCGAGCAGTTCCACGAACGCGCCGATCAGCTCGAATAGCAGGTAGAACGGCAGGACCACCAGCCCCACGCCGCCATAACGAGGGTTGAACAGCATCACCTTGTGGATCCAGAGCGCCTCGGAGAGGATCTGCGACCATCTGGCCCGCTGGTGGGCGAGCACCTTGTAGCGGGAGGGCACGATGGTCCAGCTGCACGGCTCGGGCACGAAAGCGATCCGGTAACGGCGGCGATCATCCCGGAGCCGGTGGTGAATGCTCGTCGTCATCTCCAGGTCGTCACCCTCGGTGTACAGGTGGAACCCGCCGACCAGTTCGTAGACGTCACGCCGGAACAGGCCGAACGCACCCGAGATGAACAGCATGCCGCGGACCTGGGACCAGCCGGCCCGGCCGAGCAGGAACGCACGCAGGTACTCGGCCGCCTGGACGGTCGGGAGCCACCCGCCGGGCACGCGCGGGACGACCACCCGGCCACCGCGGATCACGCACCCGTTCGCCACCCGGATCGTGGCGCCGGCCGCGATCGTCTCCACCGGGTCCTCGACGAACGGCTTGGCCAGCGACAGCAGGGCGCTCTCGTCCAGGTAGGTGTCGGCGTCGATGCGGCATATGAGCGGGTACTGAGCGGCGTTCACGCCGGTGTTCACCGCATCGGCGGGGCGCCCCATGCTCTCTTTCCTGATCACCAGCAGGCGCTCCCCGCTGCTCGGGGCATGCACGGAGAACACCCGGCCGACCATGTCCAGCTCCCGCCGGATCACCTTCTCCACCTCGACCAGGCCGAACTCGTCCTGCAGACGCCAGAACGTCCCGTCGGTGGAGCCGTCGTCTACCACGATGATCTCCAGCCGGGGGTAGCGCAGGTTGAGCAGCCCCCGGGTGCTGCCCACGATCAGGTCCTCCATGTTGCGGACCGGCACCACCACGCTGATGCCGGGCGCCAGCGGGCTGTGGAAGATCTCCCCTAGGCCGGAGAAGGTCGTACGCCGGGAGGAGCCGATCGCGTTGAACGCCGCCAGCGCGATGAGGAACAGGTAGATGGTGTTGAGCACCACGAAGTACCAGATCGAGAACCAGGCGAAGCCCCGGACGAAGGCGTCGACCGCGCTCATGGCGTCCCCCCGCTCTGGCTGGGCACCGGTACCTCCCGGACGCTCTCGGAGACCAGCAGGCGCGCGCCCACCAGGGCCTCACGAGCGTGCGGAGCGCCGGGAGCGTTGACGGCGGCGGTGCGCGCCAGTGCCTGACGGCCGGCATGCCCGAGCATGGCCAGCGCCGCGGCAGCGTTGTGGGCGACCCAGTAGTCGGGGTCGCCCAGGCAGGCCGTGAGCGGCCCGACGCTGTGCGGGCTGCCGATCCGGCCCAGCGCGCGGGCTGCCGCGGACCGCAGCGCGCCGTCCTCGCCCGGTGCCAGGCACCGGATGATCGCGTCCGCGGCCTGGGGCACGCCCAGCCGCCCCAGCGCCCGCACCGCACTGATGCGCACCAGAAGCTCGGAGCCCTGAACGCATCTGACCAGGTCCTCCCAGGCGGGCATCACATCGAGCAGGCCCAGCACGTCGGCGGCCATCGCCCGGCGGCGCCCATCCAGCTGCTGGCCGGGCACGCCACGCCGGTGACCATTACCCGCTTGAGGTCCCGAGCCCGCTTGAGGTCCCGGCTGGCCCGAGCCCACACCACCCGGACCGGACCGAAGCGTCTGGCGCAGGGCCGGGACTGCTTCGGGACCAAGTTCCAGCAGGGCCGATGCCACGATCCCTTCCGGCACCAGATCGACCGGACCGAGCAGGCTGAGCAGGGTGTCCGCGGCCTCGGAGGTGCCCGCCTTCCCCAGCCCGCGGGCGGCCACGATCCGCACCCGGGTGCTGCTGTCCCCGAGCGCCATCTCCTGCAGCCGCTGGTCCGCCTCGGTGGATGCGATCAGGCCCAGCATGCTGGCCGCCGCCGCCCGCCAGTTGGGCCCCGGCCACGCCGAGCGGCGGATGACCCGGCTGACCACCCCCCGCTGCTCCAGGAGATCGGCCAGCAGGTCGTGGCCTTCTCCCCGGACCCGGGCCAGGTAGGCGAAGGCCAGCCGGTCCACGGCCCGTCCCCGCCCGCCACGGGCGTGCACGAGCTCGGCGTCCACCCCCTCACCCGCGATCGCCTGCAGCATCGCCGGGCGCACCTGGCTTTCCACCCGGGCCCGGCGCCGGCCCAGGAGGAACCGCGCCGTCCGGGAGATCACCACCAGCAGCAGCAGCGCCAGCGCGACAGCTGCCCCGATGATGATGACGGCCAGCAGGAAGCGCACCGTGATGAACGACGGCATCGCTAGCCCCCGCTCCTTCTTGCCCCGCCGACGATCATGCTGGCCATGGTCACACGGCCCATCGTCATACGGCCCATCGTCATACGGCCCATCGTCATGCCGACTGCCGGCGGGACAGTACCGCGGTGACCCGGCGCGCCAGTTCGCGTGGGCTGAAGGGCTTGATCACGTAGTCGTCGGCCCCGAGCTCGAAGCCCCGTTCCACGTCGTTCTCCTGCGCCTTGGCGGTGAGCATGATGACCGGCAGTTTCTCGGTCGCCCCGTTCGCCCGCCAGCGCTCCAGGACCTCCAGGCCGGACATCCCCGGCATCATGATGTCGAGCAGCACCAGGTCGGGTACCTCGGCGTCAACTTCGCGCAGTGCCTGGTCGCCGTCGCTTGCCCGGCGCACGTCGAACCCTGATTGCTCCAGTTTGTATCTGACGAGATCGCAAACGTCCGGATCGTCGTCGACAACAAGCACGCTGGTCATGTCATCACCTCGCTTTGTGGTGGCCCGATCAGCTCGGCCACCTTGTCCACGATCTGGCTGGACCGGAAGGGCTTCACGATGTAGGCGTCCACAACCGCCGGCGGGTGGTTCGCGTCGACGATCGAGACGACGATCGCCGAGACCGAACGGGACGGGCTGGCGGTCCGGATCTCGCGAAGTGCCTCCCACCCGTCAATACCCGGCAGCAGGATGTCCAGGATGATCAGGCTCGGGGTTTCGAGCCGGGCCAGGGCAACCCCCTCTTCTCCGGTCGCGGCACACTCCACCCGGTAACCGATGCCCCGCAGCCGGTCCGCGATCAGGTCCCTGACATCGGCATCGTCCTCGATCACGAGCAGCGGCTGGCGCCCACTCACGCAACCACCTCCCGGCCGGTCAGGTACGGCTGGGAGCTTCGCCGGACCGGCAGGCGCACAGTGAAGGCGCTGCCGGCGCCTGGCGCCGAGACGACCGTCACCAGTCCGGAATGTGCCTGCGCCACATGCTTGACGATGAAGAGCCCGAGCCCGGTGCCCTGGGTTTCCTGCTCCATCGAGATCGACGACCGGAAGAACCTGGTGAACAGCCGTGGCTGCTCCTCCTCCGGAACACCGATGCCGGTATCGCGGACCTCCACCACCGCGTCGTCCCCCTCGCGCCGGCAGCCGATACCGATCTCGCCCCCCGGCGGGGTGAACTTGATCGCGTTCGAGATCAGGTTGGCGACCAGCCGTTCCAGCTGGGCGGGATCGCCGTCCAGCTCCAGGCTGGGATCCAGGTCCAGCCGTACATTCAGCTGGCCGGCCCGGATCGAGGGCAGGAACGAGTTGTGCACGGACTGCACCAGCCCCCCGAGCCGGATCAGTTCGTACTGGACGGTGACGGTGCCGGCCTCGATCCGCGACATCAGCAGCAGATCCTCGATGAGGGCGAGCAGGCGGCTGCCGTTGCGGCTTATCACGTCCAGCATCCGGCGTTGCTCAGTGGTGAGCGGGCCCGGCTCACCCTCCGCGATCAGCTCCAGGTACCCAAGCACGCTGGTCAGCGGGCTGCGCAGTTCGTGGGAGATCCGGGAGACGAAGTCGGACTTCGCCCGGTCCAGGTCCTGTGCCCGCTCAAGCATGTGTGCCTGGAGATCCTCGAACTTCTTCCGCTCGGTGATGTCCCGGGCGGAGGCGAAGATCCCCTGCAACTTCCCCTCCTGGTCGCGGAATGTCGCCGCGCTGTACCAGAGCACCGTGCTGCCTCCGTCCGGGCGGCGCACCGTCAACTCGACATCGGACACCCGTCCCTCGCGCAGCACCGATGCGACGAACTCGTGTGCCCGGTCGCGCTCGGTGAAACAGGTCTCGGCCGGCCTGCCGACGAGATCCCCCCGGGACCGCCCGGTCAGCTCCTCCATGGAGCGGTTCACGTCCGTGATCACGCCCGTCGGGTCGGTCAGCAGCAGCGCGTCGGTGGTCGCCCCGTACAGCGACTGGGAGTAGATGTGGAGCTCCTCCTGGGTGGCCTTCTCCGCTGTGATGTCCCGGACCGCCACAATCAGGGCCTTCTGGCCTGTGCGGGGGTCCAGGAACATCCCCGCGTGGAACCCCACCGCCACGCTGGGCCTGCCCGCTGGTGCCAGGCTCAGCTCGAGGAAGTCCACGTGCCCGTCGCCGAACGCCAGCTCCAGACCCGCCTTCGCCGCTGCGGTGTCGCTGAACAGGCTGGTGAACCGCCGCGCCTGCAGCCGGCGGCGGGAGTAGCCGGTGAACTCGCAGGCGGCCTCGTTCACATCGGTGATGCGGCCGTCCTGGGCGACGGTGAACAGGGCGACGACCGACGACTCGACGATCGCCCGGGTGTAGGCCTGCTGCACGGCCAGGTCCCGCTGCAGGCCGGCCTGCACGGAGACATCCCGGACCGAGGCGAGCAGGCCGGCTGGCTGGCCGGCATCGTCGCGGAAGATGGAGACGTTGACCAGGACCGCCGTCTGGTCCGGGGTGGCCAGCCGTAGATCACAGTTGGTGACCTCGCCGGCCAGCAGCGCCCGGTGGGCGGCGTCGGTGGCGGCGTCGGGGTCGGCGAAGCAGTCCGGCAGCCTGGAACCGGTGAGCTGCTCCCTGGTCAGCCCCATCAGCTGGCAGATGGTGCCGTTCACGTCGGTGATCAGCAGCCGGAGATCGGTGACGATGAGCCCGTTGGCGGACGCCTCAATGAGGCTGCGGTTGTAGGCGCGCTCGCGGGCCAGCCGGTCGCGCAGAGCCGCCTGCTCGGTGACGTCACGCATCGAGGCGACCAGCCGGGGCGCCTTGTCGCCGAGGTCGCGGAAGATGGAGGCGCTCACCGCGACCCACCTGACCGACTCGTCGCTGGTCACCAGGTGAAGTTCCGTCTCGCCGGCCTCCCCGGCCAGCCCACGCTCCATCAGCTGGCGGGCCTGGTCCCGGTCGCGGAAGCAGTCGGCGAACGCCGAGCCGACGAGCTCGTCCCGGCCGTAGCCGGTCAGGACGCACACCTGGCGGCTGAGGTCGGTGATCATGCCGTCGGCGTCGACGGTGATCAGGCCGTCGGCCGCCGCCTCGATCAGGCCCCGGTAGTAGGCCTCGGACCGCTGCAGGCGCTCACGAAGCCGCCGCTGCTCGGACAGGTCGAGGATGGTCGCCAGCAGCCCGTGCAGCTTGCCAGCCTGGTCAGTGACGGCTGACGCGCTGAGCAGGACCTCCACCGTGCTGTCGTCGGGGCGGCGGACGGTGAACTCCTGGTCGGTCAGCCTGCCGTCGCGCAGCAGGGTCCGCAGCGCCGCCTGGGCACGCTGTGACTCGACCGCGTAGTCCGTGACGCGGGTTCCCACCAGCTCCTCGCGGCTGCGGCCGGTCAGCAGCTCGGCCGGGCGGTTGACATCGGTGATGCTGCCGAGCGGGTCGGTCGTGGCCAGCGGCACCACGTTGGCCTCGAACAGGGCCATGGCCGCGAACCGTGCCCGCTCGAGCTCCTCGACCCTGCTGATCTCCGCCGAGATGTCGCGGGACATGGTGAGGAGACCGACTGGCCGGCCGGTCTCGTCGGGCAGCACGCTGACCACCAGGCTCAGGGTGATCCGCTCGCCGGTGCCCCGGCTCCGGGTCACCGAGCCGGACCAGCTGCCGTCCCGCAGGGCCGCCTCCAGCGGGGCCCGGTCTGGTTCGCCCGCTGACCGCCCCTCGGCGCACATGTCCCACCAGGACAGCTTCCCCAGTACTGCCGGGACCGTGTACCCGAAGAGCCCGGTCGCGCCCTGGCTCCAGAGCATGATGGTGCCGTCCAGATCGGTGGCGAACAGGGCGTAGTCGGTCGGGGCGGCGAGAAGGCTGGACAGGAGCGTGACAGCACGCCGCACGTCACCCAGCCAGCGGGGGTCGACATACGACCGCCCGGCGGCCGGCCCCCGGGCGGAGCGCCGGTCAGGCACCCGCCGTGTGCTGCTTCGGACCATCCGAGCCTCGCCCCCGACGTGCCGGAACGCCACGATCAACTTCGCTCCGTGTTCATCATCTCACGCTCTGATATGCGAGTGTTACACAGACGGTGCCCTTCGTCCCATACAGCCGGGGTCGGCCGGCCCTTTTGATCACCTAGAGTTACTACTAAATGTCCTTCGGTGGTACATGGGGGGACCTTTGCCTCTCCGGCCAGTGCTCTGGCCTGGGCGAACCTGCAAGCGAGAGAGCGCGGTGGCCGCCGGGAACCCCGGAGGCACTCAATGAGCATGACCGTCAGTAGCGAGCAGGCCCTCCTGCCGCCGCAGCGCGTGGTGGTGACCGGCGGGGCCGGCGCCATCGGGTCACACCTGGTCGACTGGCTGGTGGCCGAAGGCCATCAGGTCTGCGTCCTGGACGATCTGTCCACCGGGAGTACGGCCCACCTCGCCCCCCTGCTGCGGGACGGGCACGTGCGCCTGGTCACCGGATCGGTCCTGGACCCCCGCCTGGTCGCACGCGAGCTGAAGCACGCGGGCACCGTGTTCCACCTAGCCGCCGCGGTCGGTGTCAGGCGGATCGTGGACGACCCGCTCGGCTCGCTGCGGACCAACCTGATCGGCACCGAGAACGTGCTGCACGCCTGCGCTGACAACGGGTGCCGGGTGGTCCTCGCCTCCTCGTCCGAGGTGTACGGGAAGGTGAGCCGCATCCCGATGGCGGAGTCCGGCGACCGGCTGCTCGGGCCGACGACGGTGCCACGCTGGTCCTACGCCGCGGCCAAGGCGGTGGACGAGCACCTCGCCTTCGCCTATGCGGCGACGGGCCTGCACGTCAGTGTCGTCAGGTACTTCAATTCCTACGGGCCCCGGATGGACCGGGCGGGCGATGCCTCAGTCATCGCCGTCTTCCTGCGCCACGCACTGGCCAACAAGCCCGTACCGATCCACGGCGACGGCCAGCAGACCCGGTGCTTCACCTACATCACCGACACGGTCCGCGGGACCCTGCTGGCCGCAGCGGTGCCGCAGGCACGGGGGCAGGCCTTCAACATCGGCTCCGCCACGGAGACCAGCATCGCCAGCCTGGCCGAGGTGGTCGCGGCGGCGGCCGGGTCGCGGGCGCCGACCGAGCCGGTCCCGTACGCGTCGGTCTACGGGGCCAGATTCGAGGACGTGCGGCGGCGGGTGCCCGACATCCGGCTGGCCCGCGAGGTGCTGGGGTGGGCGCCACAGGTGACGCTGGCGGACGGGCTTGAACGCACGATCGCCTGGTGGTCGGAGGAACAGCGGTCAGAAGAACAGCGGTCCGAGGAACAGCGGTCAGAAGGAGACCTGTCAGAGGAAGACGAGCGGAGCGAGGACGAGGAGCGCAGTGGGCGAGCAGAGCGGGCTGACGATCATGACTGATATCCGGGAGCCCTTCCGGGACTACATGTCCCTGCTCAGCAGCCGGGAGCTGGCAGTCGGAGTGATCGGGCTCGGGTACACCGGCCTGCCGCTCGCCATCGCTGCCGCCGAGGCGGGTTTCACCACCTACGGCTACGACCACGACACCGGCATGTGCGACAGGCTCAACCAGGGCATCAGCCATATCGAGGACGTGAGCACCGATGACCTCCAGGCCGTCAGGGACGGCGGGCTGTTCACCGCCGTCGGCGGCGACGAGCTGTCGCCCGTCCCCGACGTGGTGTTCATCTGCGTGCCGACGCCGTTCGGCGAGATGCCCGACCTGTCCTACGTCCGTTCGGCCGCGCGTGCCGTGGCCCGTGCCCTGCGGCCCGGCATGGTGGTGATCGCCCAGTCGACCAGTTATCCGGGGACGACGACCGAGGTCATCCAGCCGCTGCTGGAGGAGAGCGGGCTGCGGGCCGGCCATGATTTCGCGCTGGCCTTCTCCCCCGAGCGGATCGACCCCGGCAGCGACGGCTGGAACCTCCACAACACCCCGCGGATCATCGGCGGCCTCACCGGTACGGACACCGGGGTCGCCGCCGCCGCGCTCGGCGAGATCCTGGGCGACCGCGACCTGGCCATTGGCGTGCAGGGCCCAGCGGTCGCCGAGTTCGCCAAGCTGCTGGAGAACAGCTACCGGCTGGTCAACATCGGGCTGGTCAACGAGATGGCGATGCTCGCGCACGAGATGGGGCTCGACATCAGCGAGGTCATCAACGCGGCCGCCACCAAGCCCTACGGCTTCCAGGCGTTCTACCCGGGGGTGGGGCCCGGTGGCGCCTGCATCCCCGAGGACCCGCTGTACCTCGCCTGGAAGGCCAAGTCGCTGGAGGCCGGCACCAAGCTGATCGACCTCGCGGCGCAGGAGAACCAGGGCATGGCCCGGTATGTCTTCGTCCGCATTCTGGAGATGCTGAGCCGGAACGGCAGGGCACTCGGCGGCAGCCGGGTGCTGTGCGTCGGCGCCGGCTACAAGCCCGACATCGCTGACACCCGGCATTCCCGCGCCCTGCGGGTGATGGAGCTGCTGGCCGGCGCGGGCGCCAGCGTGGAGTACACCGACCCGCTGATCTCCGGCGTCACCGTGGCCGGGACCGAGTACAAGAGCAGGCCGCTGGACTCGGCCGACCCGCAGGACTACGACCTGATCGCGGTCCTCGTTGCCAAGAACGGCCTGGACCTGGACCGCTTCATCGCTGCCGGGGTGCCGGTCTTCGACGCGGCACACGCGCTGGCGGGCCCGGGCGTCGAGTACCTGTTATGACCGGCTGCCCGCTTGGGTTATTGCTGTGTGAGTCAACCGCTGCCGGTTTAGCTGGTGCCTACCCCGAGCACGGTGAACAGCACCAGGATGAAGGTCGTCGAGGCCAGCAGCCCATGCCCCACGACAACAGTCACGGGAAAATTTCGTTCGGCAGGAAAATCGAATTCGGTCAGTACGCTGTTCGGGCCTGACGCCGCTGCGGCGAACGCACGGTGCACCGGAATCCAGCGGGTGAACATGGTCAGGCCGAGCGCGGCGATGAGCACCAGGATGCCCAGCGCGGTCCAGGCCATCATGGCGGCGTCGGACAGCAGGTAGATCACCCATACCACCAGGCCGCCGAGGGCGAGCAGGACGTGCCCGAAGATGACCGGGCCGGGCAGCCGGCTGCGGACACCCCGGTGGGTGACATCGTTCTCGATGAGCCAGACGGCGAGCAGGTAGAGCCCGACAAAGGCAGTGATGAGCCAGCTGATCAAGGCGGCGACGCCCATGGTCTCTTGATCTCTCATTCCCGGGAGCGGGGTCAGCTGTGCACCCGGCCGGAATCCCCGTGACACATCCGGCGGGCACAGGGGTGAGCGGGCCCCCTCACTGTCACGGACGGGGGCCGGCCATCGGTTCACACCGGGACCTGTCGCGAACGCCGGGATGGGGGTTACAGTCCTGTCTTAGTTGATCGTGGCGGAACGCACTGGAGCGTGAACGTGACGAGAACGGGAAGACTCGCTGCCCTGGCCTTCACCGCTACCCTGCTGATCGGCGGGTTAGCCCCGGCCGCACCGGCACTGGCCGCCACGTCCACCTGTGGCGGCACCGGGTCGGTGACCACCAGCACCGGGACGCTGCCGGACGGGGCGGCATTTGAGATCCAGTGCCCGGCCGGGCCATGGAACGGCACCTTGTTCCTGTACAGCCACGGGTACGTGGTGCCCGGCAGCAGCAACCCGGCCCAGGACGCCGGCGACCCGATCACCGGTGGGTGGATGCTCAGCCAGGGCTACGCGCTGGCCGGCTCCTCCTATGCCACCACCGGCTGGGCCATCCAGCAGGCGCTGCCCGACCAGATCGGCACCCTGGACACCTTCGGCCAGACATACGGCACGCCCACCCGGACCATCGCCTGGGGCCATTCGCTGGGCGGGATCATCACCGCCGGGCTGATCCAGCGCTATCCAGACCGGTTCAGCGCCGCGCTGCCGATGTGCGGTGTCCTGGCCGGCGGGGTGGCCACCTGGAACACGGCGCTGGACTCCGAATTTGCCTTCCAGCAGCTCATCGACCCCGCGGTGCAGGTCGTCCACATCACCAACCCGACAGCGAACCTGACCGCGGCCATCACCGCCGCGACCGCGGCACAGCAGACCGCGCAGGGCCGTGCCCGGCTGGCGCTGGTCGCCGCGCTCGGCGACACCCCGGGCTGGTTCACGCCGCTGCTCCCCGAGCCGGCCCCGGGTGATTACGCGGACGCCGAAGCCAACCAGTTCCTCTGGGACACCAAGGTGGACTTCCCGTTCACGTTCGCGTTCCGGGCCGAGCTGGAGGCGCGGGCGGGCGGGAACCCGTCCTGGAACACCGGCGTGAACTATGCCGCCGACCTGGCCAGGTCCGCCGACCTGCCGGAGGTGCTGGCGCTGTACCACGCGGCCGGGCTGAACCTGCGCCAGGATCTGCGCACCCTCGACCAGGCCAGCCGGATCAGCGCCGACCCGTCCGCGGTCGGCTACCTGGCGCAGAACATCGCCTTCACCGGGCGGCTGGCGATGCCGGTGCTCAGCATGCACACCACTGGCGATGGGCTGGTGGTACCGGAGAACGAGCAGGCCTACCGCAGCGCGGTGGACCGGGCCGGGGACGGGAACCTGCTGCGGCAGATCTTCGTGCACCGCGCCGGGCACTGCACGTTCACCCCGGCCGAGACGATCACCGCCGTGCAGGTGCTGACCAGCCGCCTCGATACCGGGCACTGGAACGACGCCGCACTCGACCCGGCCAGCCTGAACGCCCAGGCGACCGCGCTCGGCCCGGGGTACAACGTCTTCCTGTCCGGCACCACCCTGGTCCCGGTCGACCCGGCCTTCCTGCGCTACCAGCCCCCGCCGTACCTGCGCCCCTTCAACCTGCCCCCCGGCGGGGGTCACTGAGCCGGGTAGAGACGGCGGGCGGCTTCGGCCCAGCCCCGGGTGCTGCTACCTGACGGCTCGTAGCGGCGCAGCTCCTGGGTGCCGCTCAGCAGCGCCCGCATCCCGTCGAGATCATCCGGCGCGGCCCCGAGCGCCCGCGCCTGCACCAGCACGTTGCCGAGGGCGGCTGCCTCCACCGGTCCGGCGATCACCGGCAGGCCGCAGGCGTCGGCGGTGAGCTGGCACAGCAGGGTGTTGCGGGTGCCGCCGCCCACCAGGTGCACCACGTCGGCGTGCCGGCCGGACAGCTGCTGGACCTGGCCGACCGCCCGCCGGTAGGCAAGGGCGAGGCTGTCCAGGATGCACCGGACCGTGGCGGCAGGGCTGGGCGGCGGCGGCTGGCCGGTGCGCTGGCAGGCCCGGGCGATACGGGCTGGCATGTCCCCGGGGGCCAGGAAGTCCGGGTCATCCGGGTCGATCACGGCCGCGAAGGCGGGCGCCTGGGCCGCCCCCGCCAGCAGCGTGTCCAGATCCGCCGGCATGCCCCGCGACGACCAGGTGCGCACCGACTCCTGCAGCAGCCACAGCCCCATCACGTTGCGCAGGTAGCGGATCGTGCCGTCGATCCCGGTCTCGTTGGTGAAGTTCGCCGCCTGGCTGGCCTCGGTCAGCACCGGCGCGGCCAGCTCCATCCCGACCAGGGACCAGGTGCCGCAGGAGATATAGGCGAAACCCGCGCCCTGCGCGGGCACGCCAGCGACCGCCGAGGCCGTGTCGTGTGAGCCGACCGCGATCACCGGCACCGGCGTGGGCAGGCCGACATCGGCGGACACCTGGGGCAGCAGGTCGCCGGCCCGGTCCCCCGGCTGGCGCAGCGGCGGGAAGATGCCGGGCGGGATGCCCACCCGGGTCATGAGCGGCTCGGCCCAGGCCTGCGCCCGCACGTCGTAGAGCTGGGTCGTGGAGGCGTTGGTCACCTCCGCGCCGGCCTCGCCGGTCAGCCAGAACGTGAGCAGATCCGGGATCATCAGCAAGGTGGCCGCCGCGTCCAGCTGCGGGGTGCCCGCGGCGGCGGCGAGCTGGTAGATCGTGTTGAACGGGAGCTGCGCGATGCCGGTGACCGCGTACAGTTCGGCCGCGGGCACCTGCGCCAGCACCCGGCCGGCCACCCCGGCGGTGCGGTCGTCCCGGTAGTGCACCGGGTTCCCGAGCAGCGCGCCGCCGGAGTCGAGCAGGCCGTAGTCCACTCCCCATCCGTCGATCCCCAGGCCGGCCAGGTCGAAGGTCCGCGCCGCCGACCTGACCCCGTCCAGCACGCCCCGGTACAGCCGCAGGATGTCCCAGTGCAGCGTTCGGTGTACCACGACGGGAACGTTCGGGAACCGGTGGATCTCGTGGAGTTCCAGCAGGCCAGGCCCGGCCCGGCCGGTCATGACCCGCCCGCCGGAGGCGCCCAGGTCGACGGCGGCCACGACCGCCTGGCGGCTCACCGCACGAACGCGGCCGCCACTCCCGCGTCAACCGGGATGTGCAGGCCGGTGGTCAGGGACAGCTCGCCAGCGGTGAGCACGAACACGGCAGCGGCCACGTGCTCGGGCAGGACCTCGCGTCTGAGCAGGGTCCGCTGCGCGTAGAAGGCACCGAGCTCGGACTCGGGGACACCGTAGACCGCGGCCCGCTGCGCGCCCCAGCCGCCGGCGAAGATGCCCGACCCGCGGACCACCCCATCCGGGTTGATCCCGTTGACCCGGATGCCGTACTCGCCGAGTTCGGCGGCAAGCAGCCGCACCTGGTGCGCCTGGTCGGCCTTGGCAGCGCCGTAGGCGACGTTGCTCGGGCCCGCGAACACGGCGTTCTTGCTGCAGATGTAGACGATGTCGCCGCCCATCCCCTGGTCCCGCATGACCCGCGCGGCCTCCCGGGAGACCAGGAACGAGCCGCGCGCCATCACGTTGTGCTGCAGGTCCCAGTCGGCGGCGGTGGTGTCGGCCAGCGGTTTGGAGAACGTTTCAAATACGTGAAGCAGTGTCAGGCTAGGTTACGAACGTGTCAATAGGCCGGGCTGCAGGTGGTTGAATCGTTACATAACCTCCTGGTAACACGCCTGAAGCCCCTGCCGGACCTGGGTCGACGCGGCAGGTTAAGGTCTGGTGCAGGCCCGGCGCTACCCGCGTTCCTGGCCTGGTGGCGGCCATCCCACGCGGCGAACCGACCGTTTGACACGTTCCAATGGACCGCAGCACACTGACGGCACAGGAGGGACGCCGTGGCTAACGCGCCGGTCAGCATCAGGGAGGTCGCCGCGCATGCGGGCGTCTCGGTGGGGACCGTGTCCAACGTGCTCAACCGGCCCGACGTCGTGGCCGAACCCACCCGCAGCAGGGTGCAGGCAGCGATCAAGCAGCTCGGCTTCATCAGGAACGAGTCCGCGCGCCAGCTCCGGGCCGGCCGCAGCCGGACCATCGGGCTGGTCGTGCTCGACGTGGCGAACCCGTTCTTCACCGACGTGGCGCGCGGGGTGGAGGACGAGGCCAGCGAGTCCGGCCTGGCGGTTATCTTGTGCAACAGCGACGACAAGCAGGCCAAGGAGACCCACTACCTGGAGCTGCTGGAGGAGCACCGGGTCCAGGGCATCCTGATCACGCCGGTGTCCGGTGCCCAGGAACGGCTCGCCCAGCTGCAGCGGCGGGGCACCCCGGTGGTGCTGGTGGACAGCCGGTCACCGACCCGCGGCCAGTGCTCGGTCTCGGTCGATGACGTGCTCGGCGGCGACCTCGCCGTCTCCCACCTGCTGGCGGCCCAGCACGAGCCGATCGCCTTCGTCGGCGGCCCGCTGAGCATCCGGCAGGTGGCCGACCGGCTGGAGGGGGCCATCCGGGCGCTGGAGCGGGCCGGGATCAGCGCCGACAGCCTGTGCGTGATCAAGACTGCGGCCCTCAACGTGTCCGCCGGGCAGGGCGCCGGCGCGGCGATCGCCGACATGCCCGCCGCGCGCCGCCCGACGGCGGTCTTCTGCGCGAACGACCTGCTCGCGCTGGGTGTCCTGCAGGAGATGACGGCCCGCAAGATCGGGGTCCCGGAGAGCATCGCGATCGTCGGGTACGACGACATCGAGTTCGCCGCCGCGGCGGCGGTACCGCTGTCCTCGGTGCGCCAGCCGCGGCACCAGCTCGGCCGGACCGCCGCCCAGCTGCTGCTGGACGAGGCCCTCGGCGAGGCGTCCCATCAGCACCGGCAGGTGGTCTTCGAGCCGGAACTGGTGGTCCGCCAGTCCAGCCAGGCGCGCCCGCGCGAGGCGCGGATCGCACCCACCGAAGCCGCGGGGTAGGCACCGTGCGGATCGCGCTGTTCGTGACCTGCCTCGCGGACACCCTGTTCCCCAGCGTCGGAAAGGCGACCGTCACCCTGCTGGAGCGGCTCGGCCACCAGGTGGAGTTCCCGGCGGCGCAGACCTGCTGCGGGCAGATGCACATCAACACCGGGTACCAGCGCGACGCGCTGCCGCTGATACGGCGGTATGCCGAGGTGTTCCGCGGCTATGAGGCGATCGTGGTGCCGTCGGGCTCGTGTGCTGGCTCGGTGCGCCACCAGCACGCCATGGTGGCCAGGCGGCACGGGGACACCGACCTTGCGCGCCGCGCCGAGCAGGTGGCCGCCCGCACCTTCGAGCTGTCCGAGTTCGTCGTCGACGTGCTCGGGCTGGAGGACGTGGGCGCCTACTACCCGCACCGGGTCACCTATCACCCGACCTGCCACTCGCTGCGGCTGCTGCGGGTGGGCGACCGGCCGCTCCGGCTCCTGCGCAACGTCGCCGGGCTCGACCTGGTGGAGCTGCCCGACGCCGATGTGTGCTGCGGGTTCGGCGGCACCTTCGCGGTCAAGAACGCCGACGTATCCACGGCCATGCTCGCCGACAAGATGCGCGCGGTCCTGGCCACCCGGTCCGAGGTCTGCACCGCCGGCGACAGCTCCTGCCTGATGCACATCGGCGGCGGCCTGTCCCGGCTGAACGCGGGCACCAGGACGGTCCACCTCGCCGAGATCCTCGCCTCCACCCGGGAGTGACATGAGCACGTTCCTGGGCATCCCGAACGCTCCCCGCGGGGTCGGCCACCTGCGCGGCACCGAGCCGTTCCCGGTGGCGGCCCGCAAAGCCCTCGCCAACACCCAGCTGCGCCGCAACCTCGGCAGGGCCACCACGACCATCCGCGCAAAGCGTGCCGCCGTGGTGGCCGAGCTGCCCGACTGGGAGGAGCTGCGCACGGCCGGGGAGGCGATCAAGGCGCACACCATGCGCCATCTGGACCACTTCCTGGCCGAGCTGGAGGCCCAGGTCACCGCCCGCGGCGGCACCGTGCACTGGGCCCGGGACGCCATCGAGGCCAACCAGATCGTGACCGGGCTGGTCACGGCCACCGGCGCCACCGAGGTGGTCAAGGTCAAGTCGATCGTGACCGACGAGATCGGGCTGAACGATGCCCTGGCCCAGGCCGGCATCCACGCCTACGAGACCGATCTGGCCGAACTTATCGTTCAGCTGGGAAAGGACCGTCCGTCTCACATCCTGGTGCCCGCCATCCACCGCAACCGGGCCGAGATCCGCGACATCTTCCTGCGCGAGATGAAGGACGTGGACCCGGGGCTGACCGACACCCCGGCCGCGCTCACCGAGGCGGCCCGGCTGCACCTGCGGCGGGCGTTCCTGTCCGCCCGGGTCGGCATCAGCGGCGCGAACTTCGCCATCGCGGAGACGGGGACGCTGTGCGTGGTGGAGTCGGAGGGGAACGGCCGGATGTGCCTGACCCTGCCGGAGACGCTGATCACCGTGATGGGCATCGAGAAGGTGATCCCGGCCTGGCGTGACCTGGGCGTCTTCCTGCAGTTGCTGCCCCGGTCCTCGACCGGCGAGCGGATGAACCCCTACACCTCGATGTGGACCGGGGTGACACCCGGCGACGGGCCGCAGGCGTTCCACCTGGTGCTGCTCGACAATGGGCGGACCGCCGCGCTGGCCGACGAGACCGGCCGACAGGCGCTGCACTGCATCCGCTGCTCGGCCTGCCTGAACGTCTGCCCGGTCTATGAGCGGACCGGCGGGCACGCGTATGGCTCGGTATACCCCGGCCCGATCGGCGCGGTGCTGTCCCCGCAGCTGACCGGGATCGAGGACAACGCGTCGCTGCCGTACGCGTCGTCGCTGTGCGGGGCGTGTTACGACGCCTGCCCGGTGAAGATCGACATCCCCTCGCTGCTGGTGCATCTGCGTGCCCGGCATGTGGAGGAGGCCGGGCACCGGCACCGGCTGGCCAGCCTGGCCAGCCCGGAGGCCATCACCATGGCGGCTGCCGCCTGGGTGATGGCCAGCCCGGCCAGGTTCGGCGCGGCACAGCGGGCCAGCCGGCTCGGCAGGATCATGAGCCGCGGCGGCCGGATCCGGCGGCTCCCACCGCCGCTGGCAGGCTGGACCGCGGCCCGCGACGCCCCGGCCCCGCCCACGCAGACGTTCCGCCAGTGGTGGCACACAGAACACGAGCGCACAGAACACGAGCGCACAGAACACGAGCGCACAGGCGGAGGCCGGCCGTGACCGCGCGGGAGGAGGTGCTGGCCCGGATCCGCACAGCGCTCGGCGGCACGGCTCCGGGAGACGGCACCGGGGCGCCTGGCGACGACAGCGTGCCCCGCGGCTACCGGACAAGCGGCGATCTCGGCACGGCACAGCTGCTCGATCTGCTCGCCGAACGGCTGCATGACTACGGCTGCACCGTCCGCCGGGTGGCGCCCGGGCAGGTCGGCGAAACCGTCGCCGAGGCACTGCGCCAGCGAGGCGCGCGGCGGCTCGTCGTGCCCCCCGGGCTCGACCTGGCTGGACTGGGCCTAGCCGACCCTCCGGGCGGCATCGAGATCCTCGACGACGACAGCCTGTCCCCCGCCGCGCTCGACGCCGTGGACGGGGTGATCACCGGCGCCGCGGTCGCCATCGCCGAGACCGGCACCATCGTCCTGGACGGATCGCCCGGCCAGGGACGGCGGGCCCTGTCGCTGGTCCCCGACTACCACCTGTGCGTACTGCGGGCGGACCAGGTGGTCGCCCTGGTGCCCGAGGCCCTGGCCCGGCTCAACCCCGGCCGTCCGCTCACCTGGATCAGCGGCCCGTCGGCCACCAGCGACATCGAGCTGGACCGGGTTCAGGGCGTGCACGGCCCGCGGACCCTGGAAGTCGTCCTGGTGGAGCCGGGCTAGGGCGAGATTGCGGTGCCGAGGGAGTCGGCGCCGGCGAACTTCGGGCCGTCCTCGTAGAAGACATCCAGGTCCTTGATCGTGAAGCCCGCGGCCGTCAGCAGCTCCACGATCGGCCGGGTGAAGTGGCACCCGCCGGCGATCCGCTGCTGCAGCGGGTCCAGACGCCGCTGCCAGCGGCGCACCCGCTCGTCGGGTGCCAGTCCGTGCTCGACGAAATGCAGCGACGCCCCGGGCTTGAGCACCCGCCGCACCTCGCGCAGGGCGGCGGCGACGTCGGGGATCGTGCACAGGGTCCAGGTGGACAGGGCGGCGTCGAAGCTGTGGTCGCCGAAGGGCAGCGACTGGCCGTCCAGGCCGGCCCGTTCCACACCGATGGTGGTGGCGCGAACGCGCTCGCTGGCCAGCTTCCAGCCCAGGTCGCTCGGCTCCACGGCGGCGACCCGGGTGACGGCTGGCGGGTAGAAGGGGACGTTGAGCCCGGAGCCGAAGCCAAGCTCGACCACCTCGCCTGCCAGCCCGTCACAGACGCGGCGGCGCAGCGGTTCGAGCGGCTTGGCCGCGCAGAGCTTGTTGATAGCGCGCGGGAGGATCCGCTCCCGGTAGAAGCCCATGGTGATCAGTCCCTTCGGCGGCTGCGGCGACCCTTCGGCGAGTGCGGCGACTCTGCGGCGACGCCGTTCCCGTGCTCCACGGTAGACGGCGGCCCGGCTCCGGGCACGGGCAGCACTGGGCCAGCGCCGGGCGTTAGCGGCAGAACAGTATTCCGGCAGCCCTATCGGAGCATGCTTTGTTATAGCGCCGTGACCTCGCTCGATGCCGGGCAATGATCCATTTCCGGCACGGCCCGATGCTCCTGCCTGGGGGTTTCGGATAGCTATTGATCAATTCCCGGTTTGCCAGTCCTCGCGGGATGGGCCATAGTTCGGCTGAACGCTTCGGCCCCGGGCGGGCGGTGCTGAAGCCCGGCCCTGGGCTGGGCGGCCGTGGCCGCCAGGGCCGGCACATCATGACCGCCATCCGCCGAAAAGGGGAGAGGAATGGCCTTTCGCGGAAATGTTCTGGTGACCGGCGCCGGTGGTTTCATCGGCCATCATCTGGTAACGATCTGGCCGACGTCATCGCCGGCATCGCGGGAAAGCGGATCCGCATGCGGTACGGCCTGGCCAGCCCGCAGGGCGTGCGGGGCCGGGGCAGTGACAACGCCACCGTGCGGCGGGCACTCGGCTGGGAGCCGACGGTGTCCCTGGAGGACGGCCTGGCCCAGACCTACGAGTGGATCGCTGATCAGCCGACGCAGGTGCGGGCATCCGCGGCCTGAGGTACCCGCCTTTTCTTCGATATCAAACCCTTAGACACCGTGCTAGCCTGGCTCCGTGCCCAGGCCAGCCCAGCAGCCGATCGGCCTCCATCTGGCCCGGACCGCCAGGTCGGTGAGCCGGGCGTTCGACGACGCACTGGCGCAGGCAGGCGGCTCGGTCCCGGTCTGGCTGGTGCTCATCTCGCTCAAGAGCCAGCAGCGACGTAACCAGCGCGAGCTCGCCGAAGCGGTGGGGATCCGGGAGGCGACCCTGACCCACCACCTGAACGCCATGGACGAACTCGGGCTGATCACCCGCCGGCGGGACCCGGCCAACCGGCGCGTCCACCTGGTGGAACTCACCGAGGCTGGCGAGGCGGCTTTCGAGCGAATGCGCGGCGCGGCGGCCGCTTTCGATCAGCGATTGCGGGCCGGCCTGCGCGGCGACGAGGTGACGCTCCTGGCGGGCCTGCTGGACCGGCTGGCCGCCAACGTGTCCGGCGGAGCCGGCAGGGCGGGCCAGGGCGGGTCGCTTGGCTGACCGGTGCCGTGCCGCTGGCGCCGGTCAGACCACGATGCTGCCGACCAGCAGGCTGAGCCATAGCAGGCCGCTGATCACGACCGCCAGCGCGGCGGCAAGGACCAGCAGGATCACGGCGATCGTGCTCGGCGAGTCGTCGGACGCGGAATGGTCGGCGATGGGCGTGAGCACCAGAACAGCGATGACGCACAGCAGCGCGGTGCCGAGCATCCCCATCGCCGACCAGATGGTAATGGCCCTCCAGCGTTCTACCCGGGACCGGGCTGCCGGGGCGGGTTACCCCGGGTGCTGCCAGACCCGCACGTAGTCGACCCGCACCGTGGCCGGGACCTGGACCGGGATGCCGTAGGCGTGCGCGGTGGCGTTGTTGAGGATCAGGTACATCGGGGCCGACGTGATCCCCTTCGTCACCGTGCCGACCAGCTGCCCGTCGTAGTAGTACGTGATGGACCCGGGCTCCCAGTTGGCACCGAACGTGTGCCAGCCGTTCGTGAACGCCTGGTGCTCGCAGCCGCCGGGGTTGCCGTGCGGGTACAGGAAATGCCAGCAGGCCCGGCCGCCGAGCCCCTCCAGGACGTCGATCTCGCCGTCGGTCGGCCAGTTCTGGCCGTCGGCCCAGAACGCCGGCCAGTTGATGATCCGCTGGCCGTCCCCCGGCATCCAGACGCGGGCCTCCATGAACCCGTAGGTGAACCGGAACTTGCCGTCGCTGTTCACCATCCCGGCGGCGTAGGGGCGGGTCTTTCCGGAGCAGGTCTCGGGTTTGCTGACCAGCCCGAGGTGCAGTGCCCCGCTCCACACGCCGACCTGCGCCGGGTCGTAACACTCCAGCTCATAGCTGTTCACCGGTGGGGTGATGCCGTTGGCCAGCCACCCGGTGGACCAGTCAGCGGTGTTGAGCGACCCGCCGATGAACTCGTCGTCGAACCGCAGCCGCCACGGCCCCTGGACACCGCCGGCCGGGCCGAGCGCAGCCGGGGCGACCGCTCCCGAGGAAGACGTTGCCTGGGAGGACGCCGCCGGGGAGGACGCAGACTCCGACGACCGGGCGGCGGACGGGGAGGCAGACCCGGCCGCCGGGGACGCCGAAACCGCCGGGGACGGCGCCGGGCCGGACGGGGAGGCCGACGCCTGGCATGCGGCCAGGCCCAGCGCGGTCACCCCCGCCAGCACGGTCATCCCGGCTGTGATCAGCGCACGTACCCGCCACACGGGCACACCTCCAGGCACTCGGGGCGACAGCCCGCGGTGGTCGAGCCTACCCCGGCCGGTGGCGGGAACAGACCGGACCGGGCGTACGGTTGCCACGGACCGGCGGGCCCGCGCAGCGGAGGCGGGCACGCGGAGGGACCCGCGAGCACGGGACCCCAGACACGGGCCCGGCTCGAAAACCCGACACAGGCGGTGGCTATGGCAGTCGATGTGGGCAGGATCGGCATCTGGTGCTCATCCCGGATCTGGCCGGACGACGCGGGCGCGGTGGCGGAGGCGGCCAGCGAACTGGAGGAGCTTGGCTACCAGACGCTCTGGCTCGGCATGTCCCCGGCCGGGAACCTGGAAAGGCCGGAGGCGCTGCTGGCGGGAACCTCCCGGCTGGCCGTGGCCACCGGCATCATCAGCGTCTGGGACGCCCCGCCCGCCGTGGTCGCGGCGGGGTTCCACCGCGTCGCCGGCGCCCACCCCGGCCGGTTCCTGCTGGGGCTCGGCGCCAGCCACGCGCACGTGGTCGAGCGCGGCGGCGGGACCTACGAGCGCCCGTACCAGAAGGTGACCGAGTTCCTGGACGGCCTGGACGCCGCCGACCCGCAGGTCCCGGCCGAGGGCAGGGCGCTGGCCGCGCTCGGGCCGCGGATGCTGGCGCTGGCCGGCGGCCGGACCGCTGGCGCGCACCCCTACCTGGTGACCCCCGATCACACCCGGCAGGCCCGCGGCATCCTGGGCGCGCACCCGCTGCTGGCGCCTGAGCAGATGGCTGTCCTGGAGACCGACGCCGGACGTGCCCGCGAGATCGCCCGCGCCGCCCTGCACATGTATCTGCAGGCGCCCAACTACGTCGCGAACCTGCTCCGGCTGGGATTCACCGCCGACGACATCGGCCAGGCGAGCGACCGGCTGGTGGACGCGCTGGTCGTCTGGGGCGACGAGGCGGCCATTGCCCGCCGGGTCGCTGAGCACCACCAGGCCGGCGCGGACCATGTGTGCGTGCAGGTGCTGACCGGAGAGCCAGCCCTCCCCCGCGCCCAGTGGCGCGCCCTGGCCGGCGCGCTCAGGTAGCCGGCGGGGGTCCCGGCCGGCTAATGACAGCTCTCCCCCGCCGGCCGCACCCACCCCGGAAGCGGCCAGCCGGCCCTCGATCGTGGTCACGGCCGCGCGCAGCTCGCCGCCGTAGCGTTCCGCCACCTGGGTCAGAGTCATCGCCTTGCGCCGCCAGGTCAGGTTCACGCAGCCCAGGACATGGGCGCTGGAGCGGACCGGCATCGCGATCGAGCTCGGGCCGTCGTCCACCTCGCGGCGGGGCTTGCTGTAGTGACCCCCGAAGTCCTGCGCCCGCACGCTGTGGCCGCGGCGGCGGGTGGCCGCCACCATCCGGTGCAGCGCGGCCTGGTCGTGTCGAGCTCGTGGCCGACCACGTCCCGGTCCCGCAGCCGGCGCAGCACCGCCTCGCGCTCCGCGTCCGGGCCCGCATCTCCCGCAGCGCGGCCAGCACTTCCAGGCCCCGCTCCAGCGCCTGGATTGGCTCCACCTTGTAATGCCGCATCGCTCGCTCTCCCCTGCGGATGCGTTGTGGGCCGGGGACAATTTCTCACAGTGAAAAGTTGTCAGATTTTCCTTGTCATTCCCAGGCGGCTATGCGACCTTCGGGCGTATGACTCCAGCCGGACCGGCGGACCCAGGCGGCCAGCCGCGCAGCTTCACCCTCCCCTCGCAGATCGAGGACGTTCCCGGCGCCGAGAACTGGCGGTCGATGTACCCGTACTTCACCCGCTTCCAGCCCGGCGATGACCAGCGGTTCTGGTTCTACAACTCGATGCATTTCCCCGAGCCGATGCCCGCCTTCGACGCGATCACGGCCGAGATCCCCTACACCGCCATCGGCGCCAACACCACGCGGCTATTCGTCCTGCCGACCACGCTCGGCATCGAGCACCGGATCGTGAACGGACGGGTGTACATCACCGCCATCCCGGTCACCGACCCGGCGGAGATCGGCCGCCGGGCCGCGATCTTCACCGAGCGGGCCGGCTACTACTACCAGAACTGGGACCGCCTCTACGAAGGGTGGAAGGCGCGGATCGCCGATCTGATCAACCAGATCGAGGCGATCACGGTGCCGGAACTGCCCGAGTTCGAGGACGAGCGGGTGGTGATGGAGTCGGTCGGCGTGGCGCAGAACCACTACGTCCGCGAGAACTTCCACCGGTGCCTGGACCTGTTCTCGAAGATGTGGCATCACCACACCGAGTTCCTCATGCTCGGTTATGGCGCCTACGTGGTGTTCTTCGAGTTCTGCAAGAACGCGTTCCCGGAGATCAGCGAGCAGACCGTGGCCCGGATGGTGGCGGGCATCGACGTGATCATGTACCGGCCCGACGACGAGCTGAAGCACCTGGCCGCGCTGGCGGTGGAGTCGGGCCTGGCCGGCGAGTTCACGGAGGGCTGCGACCCGGACGCGGTGCTCGCCGCACTGGCGGACCGCGGCCAGGCTGGGCAGGCCTGGCTCGCGGCCTTCGAAGCCGTCCGGGTCCCCTGGTTCCACGTGTCCACCGGCGACGGCTTCTACCACCATCACCGGAGCTGGAACGAGAACCTGGCGGTCCCGTTCGCGGCCCTGACCCGCTACGTCCGGCAGGTGAGCGCGGGCGAGTCGCTGGAGCGGCCGACCGCCAGGCTGGTGGCCGAGCGGGAGCGGATCGCGGCGCAGTACCGTGCCCTGCTGGCCACCGAGGAGGACCAGGGCGCCTTCGACCAGATGCTCGGGGTGTGCCGCCTGGTCTTCCCCTACGTGGAGGACCACAAGTTCTACTGCGAGCACTGGTTCACGACCCGGTTCTTCCAGAAGATCCGGGCGTTCGGGGAACTGCTCGCCAGCAAGGGCGTGCTGGCGGAGGCCGAAGACGTCTTCCATCTCCAGCACTACGAGATCGACCAGGCACTGGCCGACGTGATGCTGGCGTGGGCGTCCGGTGGCGAGCCGCTCGGCGCTGTGCACCTGCGGCCGGTCATCGCCGAGCGCAAGCAGGCGCTGGAGGCACTGCGGTCGTGGTCGCCGCCACCGGCCCTCGGCCCGGTGCCCGAAGCGCTCAACGACCCGGCCGTGCAGATGCTGTGGGGCATCACCCAGGACACCATCGAGTCCTGGTACAGCCAGGCCAGCTCCGGCGACGAGAAAGAGGTGCGCGGCTACGGCGCCTCGTCCGGCATCGTGGAAGGCACCGCCCGGGTGCTGCGCGACGTCAACGACATCGGCCAGATCCGCGACGGCGAGATCCTCGTCTGCCCGGTGACGGCGCCCAGCTGGGGGCCTGTCTTCGGCAAGATCAAGGCCGCCGTGTCCGACATCGGCGGGACCATGTCCCACGCGGCGATCGTCGCCCGCGAGTACGGCATGCCCGCGGTGGTGGGCACTGGCCAGGCGACCAAGCGGATCAGGACGGGGCAGCGGGTACGCGTTGATGGTGACCGGGGCGTGGTCACCATCCTTGACTGAGCGGGCGCGTGATGATCTCCCCCCGTCTCACGCGCCCGCTCACCTCGCTGCGCAGCGGTGACCGGCCCTCGGTCGGTGGCAAGGCGGCTGGCCTGGGTGAGCTGGCCGCGGCCGGCCTGCCGGTGCCGGCCGGGTTCGCGGTGACGACCGAGGCTTTCAGCCACGCGCTGGAGGCGCTCGATCCTGGCGGCGCCATCCCCCGGCAGATCGGGCAGCTGCCCGCGGCCGATGCCAGCGCCATCGCGCAGGCCTGCACGCAGGTGCGGGACACGATCCTGGGCAGCCCGCTGCCCGCCGGGCTGCTCAACGAGATCACCGCCCGCTACCAGGCCCTGCCTGGACCAGCCGCGGCGCCGGACAGGACGGCGGTCCCGGTTGCCGTGCGCTCCAGTGCCACCAGCGAGGACAGCGGCAGCGCCAGCTTCGCCGGGCTGCAGGACACCTATCTGTGGGTGACGGGCGCCGAGGCGGTGACCGACCATGTCCGCCGCTGCTGGGCGAGCCTGTACAGCGTCGAGTCGGTGACCTACCGGCGGCATCAGGGGGTGCCGGAGGAGGGCCTGGCCATGGGCGTGGTGGTCCAGGTGATGGTGGATCCCCGCTGCGCTGGGGTGATGTTCACCCGCAGCCCGGTGACGGGCGACACCTCGGTCATCGTGGTGGAGGCGAGCTGGGGGCTGGGTTCGGCGGTCGTCAGCGGCGAGGTGACCCCGGACAGCTTCGTGGTGAGCAAGGTGACGGGCGAGATCGTCAAACGGGAGGTCGCCACCAAGCTGCGTCATCACCAGCGGGATCCCAGCGCGCCAGGGGTGTGCCTTCGGGACGTGCCGCCGCCGCTGCGCGACGTGCCCTGCCTGGACGACGACGAGATCCGCGGGCTGGCCGACCTTGGCCGCCGGGTCAGCGAGCACTACGGCACCCCGCAGGACATCGAGTGGGCGATCGCCCACGGAGCCGACGGCGAGCAGATCGTGCTGCTGCAGAGCCGTCCGGAGACGGTGTGGTCCAGCCGGGTGACCACGCCCGTCGCCAAGCCCGCGGCCCGGGCCTTCGACCACATCCTTGCCCGGCTCAGCGAGGCGTCCTCGTGACCCTCAGCAATGAGGATGTGCAAGACATCCTGGCCCTGCTTGACGCGCTCCCGTTCGACGAGCTCACGCTGGAGACGAGCCGCTTCACGCTGACGCTGAGGCGGGCCGGGGACGGCGTGTGGGCACAGGAGACCCAGGTGCGCGCCAGCTCCCCCGTGCCGGCCAGCCCCGTGCCGGCCAGCCCCGTGCCGGCCAGCCCTGCGCCGGCCAGCTCGCTGCCCGCCGGACCGGTGCGGGAGGTCCGGGCGCCGCTGCTGGGCACCTTCTACCGCGCGCCCCAGCCGGGCGCGGCGCCGTTCGTCGAGGTCGGCAGCCAGGTCGGCCCGGACACGGTGGTCGCCATCATCGAGACGATGAAGCTGATGAACCCGGTGTACGCCGGGACGGCCGGCACGGTCAGCGATATCTGCCTGGACGACGGCCAGTTCGCGGCGCAGGACGCCGTGCTCATGCGGGTCAGCGGGCCGGCGGGTAGCGCGTGATGCTGCGCCGCGTGCTCATCGCCAACCGGGGCGAGATCGCCGCCCGGATCGCTGCGACCTGCCAGCGGCTGGGCATCGAAACCGTCCTTGCCGCCTCGGACCCGGACCTCGACTCGCTGCCCGCCCGGCTGGCCGGCCGGACCGTCCGGCTCGGCCCGGCACCGCCAGCAGCCAGTTACCTGGACGTGGACGCCGTGGTCGCGGCGGCAATGGCGGCCGGCGCCGATGCCGTCCACCCCGGCTACGGCTTCCTGGCCGAGAATCCCCGGCTGGCCCGCGCCTGCGAGGCGGCCGGCCTGGTGTTCATCGGCCCGCCGCCCGCACAGCTGGAGCTGGCCGGCGACAAGCTGGCCGCTCGCTCCCTGGCGGCAGCGGCGGGGCTGCCGGTCCTGCCGGGCGGCGAGGTCAGCGACCCCGGTCAGGCCGTCGCCCTGGCCCGCCGGATCGGCTGGCCGGTCCTGATCAAGGCGGCTGGCGGCGGCGGGGGGCGGGGCATGCGGCCGGCCCACTCCCCCGGCGAGCTGGCCGCCGCGGCTGCGCAGGCGGCCGCCGAGGCGCGGGCCGCGTTCGGCGATCCCCGCATCTACCTGGAACGGTTCGCCTCCCCCGCCCGCCATGTCGAGGTCCAGCTGCTCGGCGACGGCAAGCGGGTCATCCACATCGGCGACCGTGACTGCTCCCTGCAGCGGCGGTACCAGAAGGTGGCCGAGGAGGCACCCGCCCCCGGGCTGGAGCCCGGGCTGCGGGCCGCACTGCGCGAGGCCGCCGTCAGCTTCGGCACCCGGCTGGGCTACCGCGGGCTCGGCACGGTCGAGTTCCTCGTGCTCACCGGCGCCAGGACCAGCACCAGCACCAGCACCAGCGACAGCGACAGCGACAGCGCGTTCTACAACAGCGCCTTCTACTTCCTGGAGATGAACGCCCGCATCCAGGTCGAGCATCCGGTCACCGAGGCGGTGTCAGGCCTGGACCTGGTCGCCGAGCAGATCGCGGTGGCGGAAGGCCGCCCGCTGCGGCTCACGCAGGCCGATGTCGTCCTCACCGGTCACGCGATCGAGTGCCGGATCAACGCCGAGGACTGGCAGCAGGACCTGCGGCCGAGCCCGGGCACCATCACCCGGGCGGTCTTCCCGGCGGGCCCCGGCGTCCGCGTCGACACCGGCGTCCAGGCCGGCTCGGCGGTACCGCCCAGTTACGACTCGCTGCTCGCCAAGCTCATCGTGCACGGGGCCGACCGGGCGCAGGCGGTCAGCCGGCTGCGGCATGCGCTGGACAGCTGCGAGATCACCGGGGTGGCGACCAACCTGCCGATGCATGCCAGGCTGGTCCGCGACCCCGCCTTCGTCAGCGGCGGCGTGGCCACCGGGTTCCTGACCCGTTTCCTGGCCACCAGCCGGGGAGACGAGCCGGGCGACGGCAGAGCGGGCGACGGCAGAGCGGGCGACGGCAGAGCGGGGATGGCGGCGGCCGGTGGCTGACATCGAGCTGCTCGACGTCTCGTTCCGCGACGGCAACCAGAGCCTGTGGGGTGCGACCGGGCTGACCACCGCCCAGATGCTGCAGATCGCCCCGGTCATGGACCGGGCCGGCTTCCGGGCACTCGACTTCACCTCCAGCACCCACATGGGCATCGCGGTGCGGACCCACCGGGAGAACCCGTGGGAGCGGATCCGGCTCGTCCACGCCGCGATGCCCCGCACCCCGCTTCAGTTCATCGGCACCGGCTTCCGGTTCATCTCCTGGGAGCGGGCCAGCCCCGAGGTCATGGCACTGGTCTACGAGCGGCTGGTCGCCAGCGGCATGGAGCGCTTCATCGTGCTCGACCCGATGCATGACCTGACCGCCATCCGCCGCACCGCCGCGGTGATCCGCAAGGCGGGCGGCCGGGAGATCGTCGCCGCGCTCACCTACACCGTCAGCGACGTGCACGACGACGCGTTCTACGCCGGCCTGGCCGGCCAGCTGGCAGGCTGCCGCGACATCGACCGCTTCTACCTCAAGGACCCAGCCGGCCTGCTGACCCCCGAACGCGCCGGGGTGCTGATCCCGGCGGTCCGCGCCCGCCTGGGCAGCAAGGCGCTGGAACTGCACTCGCACTGCACACTCGGGCTTTCCCCGCTGACCTACCTGACCGCGCCCGGGCTGGGCGTGAGTGTCCTGCACGTGGCGTGCGGGCCGCTGGCCAGCGGCACCTCCCTGCCGGACGCCCAGCGCACCGCCGCCAACCTGCGCGAGCTGGGGCACCAGGTGCTGGCAGACGACCAGGCCGTGGCACTGGCCGCCGGTTACCTGCGGCGCCTGGCCGCGGCCGAGTCCCGCCCGGCCGGTGCGCCCCGCGAGTACGACGCGGCCTTCCTGCGCCACCAGGTGGCCGGCGGGGTGATGACCACGATGCAGCGCCAGCTCGCCGAGCTGGGCCTGGCCGACCGGTTCGACGCCGTCATGGCCGAGGTGGCCCAGGTCCGCGCCGAGCTTGGCTACCCCATCATGGTCACGCCGTTCCCGCAGATCGTCTGCTCCCAGGCGGTCTACAACGTCATCGGCGCCGGACGCTACGCGACCGTGCCCGACCAGGTAATTCGTTATGTGCTGGGAACTTTTGGCCGGCCCACCGGGCCAGTCGATCCAGATGTCGCCGACCGCATCCTCGCGCTCCCCCGGGCCAGGGAACTGATGGCCGAGCCGCCTCCGCCGGACCTGGCGCAGCTGCGGGCGCGCTTCCCCGGAGCCGGCGACGAGGAACTGCTGCTGCGTGCGGTCATGCCAGCCGCGGAGGTGGACGCGATGCTGGCCGCTGGCCCGGCCCGCCGCCACTACAACCCGGACCTGGCGGGCGTGCTCAGCTTCCTGCGTGAACTCGGCTCCCGGCCGGGCCTTTCCCACGTCGCCGTGGCCAAGCCCGGCTTCCGGCTGGAACTGAGGGGGAGCCATGACCGGTGATATCAGCCTGGCGGCACGGGAGCGGCTGCGCGCCGCCCGCGGGTTCATCCTCGACCTGGACGGCACCCTGGTGCTCACCGACCGGCGCAACACCGGCTACACGCCCCTGCCCGGCGCGGTGGACCTGACCCACTGGCTGGCGGCCCGTCACGTGCCCTTCGTGACGTTCACCAACGGGACCACCAAGACGCCGCATGCTTACGCGCAGGCACTGGCGGAAGCCGGGTTCAGCCTGAACGAGGAGTCGGTGCTGACGCCCGCGGTCAGCGCCGCCGAGATGTTCGCCCGGCGTGGCTACCGCCGGGTGATGGCGCTGGGCAACGACGGCCTCACCGGGCCACTGCGGGCGGCCGGGATCGAGGTGGTGCCCCCGGTCCGCGGCCAGGCGGCGGACGCGGTGCTGGCGGGCTGGTACCCCGAGTTCACCCTGGACGACCTGGAGGCCGGCTGTGACGCGGTGTGGCGCGGGGCGGGCCTGTTCAGCTGCTCGCAGTCGGTGTTCTTCGCCACCGCCGACGGCAAGGCGATTGGCACCTCACGCGCCATCTCGGCGATGATCCGCAGCATCACCGGCTGCCGGGTGGAGATCGTCGGCAAGCCCTCGCTGCACGCGCTGCGCAGCGCGTGCCGGCGGCTGCGGGTGCGCCCGGCCCAGCTGGCCGTGGTCGGCGACGACCCGGACCTGGAGATCCCGATGGCGCACCGGGGCCGGGCGCTGGCCGTCGCGGTCGGCACCGGGATCGGCACTGCCACCAGCTTCGCCAGCGTCCGCGGCGGACGCGGGCCCCACCTCACACTGACCGGGGTGGACGAACTGCTGGCCCTGTGCCGGGAACTGGCCCAGCCCGGCGGCGGCACCCACCCTTTCCATGATCGTGGTGATTTCTCAGTGTTAGGGACTGAGAAATCACGACGATCATGAAGACCAGCCGGACCCGCTGGCCGGGTCAGCTAGCTGGGCCTGCCATCGCCGAGCCGCGCAGCCGGGCCACGGTGGCTCGAAGCTCGGCCACCTCGCGGGTGAGCTCGGCGACCCGGCGCTCGCCGTCGCCAACGGCCCTGGACTCGGCAAGCTCGCGGATGCGCCGGACCTCCCGGTAGAGCGGGTCGAGACCGCGCTCCCCCGCGCTCTGGGGACCCTCCTGCCCGCGGGCCGGCCCACTGGCCGACCCGGCAGCGGCAACCGCCGATGAGCCGCAGTAGGGGCAGCGGGCTGTCTCGCTCACAATCGGCTCCGGGGCAGGTCACATCGGGCTCCAGTCCCCGCACGTGACACGCTCGCGCGGGGTGGGCCGCGCGTGCTGGGACTGATCCGGTTCGGACGTTACGCGCGGCACCTACCAGGGACAATGAGCCGGGCCCCAAATCCCGCCGGCCCGCTTGTGAGCCGGGGCACAAGCTCGCGGCGCCGGCCTGGCCGATTGTGGCCGGGCACAGACCGCTGCCGAACAACGTTGTGCGCGCCCCCGGTGCGCCGGGCGCCACCCCGATGCAGACTCGTGATAGCCGGGAAAAGAGTGCCCAATACATCGGCACTAGTCGCCGGCAACCGGAATCCAAAGTCCTGAGGCCTGTTCGGAGGCAGTGTGGAAACCGACTTCAGGACACCTCCCGCCAAACCAGGAACCCGGTCTGCCAGCCGCCGTCTCGATGACCGGTACGCCGACGTCGGGTGGCTGCTGATCACCTGCCCGGACCGGCCCGGCATCGTCGCCGCCGTCTCCAGCTTCCTGTTTGCCAGCGGCGCGAACATCACCGAGTCGCAGCAGTGCTCGACCAATCCTATTGGTGGCACTTTCTTTCTCCGGGTCGAATTCCACCTGGATGCGCTGGCCGGCCGTTTCGATGATCTGCTGGCTGGTTTTGGCCAGCTGGCCGACAAATTCTCCATGCGCTGGAAAATGACCAGATGACCACGGGTGGTGACCAGCGCAGCCGGGCCATCGCGGCGGGGCCCCGGCCGGTGCGGCCCCGGCTGGCCGCCGGGCTGCTGTACCGGATCCAGCACCTGCTGGCCCCCAACGGGTTCTACCGCTGGCTGGCCGGGTGGCTGGAGGCGTCCCGGAGCCGGTACCGGTTCTTCGCCGCCACCGAGCGCACGGTCAAGAACCAGGTATTCGGCTGCCGGATGTGCGGCCAGTGCACGCTGCCGGTAACCGGCTACTCCTGCCCGATGACCTGCCCCAAGCAGCTCCGCAACGGGCCATGCGGCGGGGTCGGCAGCGACGGTTCCTGCGAGGTCTACCCGGAGCTGCGGTGCGTCTGGCTGACCGCCTACGAGCGGGCCGGGCAGCACGGGCGGGTGACCGACCTGACCCTGCTGCAGCGGCCGGTCGACCAGCGCGGCTGGGGCCAGAGCTCGTGGGTCAACTACTGGCAGCACCGTGACGACGACCTGTGGACCGCCGACGACGGCCTGGCGCGGGCGCCGGGCATCTGGCGGTCCGACCCGGTGCAACCGGTGCACCCGGAACTTCCGGTGCACCCGGAACTTCCGGTGCACCCGGGACTTCCGGTGCACCCAGGACTTCCGGCAGGCCGGCGATGACCCGCGGGCCAGCGGCCGGACCCGCCGCCAGCAGCCGTCCCGCCGGGGCCCCGTCGCGGCTGCGCAGCCGGCTGGAGTCGGGGGAGACCACGGTCACCGCCGAGCTCAGCCCGCCCCGCGGAGCCGACCCGGACGCGGTCAGGCGCAACCTGGGGCCGCTGCGGGACTGGGTGGACGCGGTCAACATCACCGACGGCCAGAGCGCGCACGTGCGGCTGTCCAACTGGGCGGGCAGCCTGCTCGCGCTGGCGGCCGGGGTCGAGCCGGTGATGCAGATCACCTGCCGCGACCGCAACCGCATCGCGCTGCAGTCCGACCTGCTGTCCGCCGCCGCGCTCGGCATCCCCAACGTGGTCGTCATGACCGGCGACCATCCCCGGTTCGGCGACCACCCCGACGCCAAGCCCGTGTTCGACCTCGACAGCGTGCAGCTGCTGTGGGCGGCCCGCACCATGCGCGACGAGGGGCGGCTGCTGTCCGGCCGGAGGCTGGACCCACCCCCCGGCTGGCTTATCGGCGCGGTCGAGAACCCGTTCGCCCCGCCGGCCGGCTTCCGGGCCGCCAGGCTCGGCAAGAAGATCGCCGCCGGGGCGGAGTTCGTGCAGACCCAGTTCGTCTTCGACCTGCCCGCCTTCACCCAATGGATGGCCGGTGTCCGCGACCTCGGGCTGGACCAGCGGTGCAAGATCCTGGCCGGGGTCGGGCCGATCCGCTCGCTGCGGGCACTGGAGCACCTGCGCGGCAACGTCCCCGGCATCTCCATCCCGGACGAGGTGGACCGCCGGCTGCGCGGGGTGCCGGCCAGCCAGATGGCAGCCGAAGGACAGGCGGTGTGCGCGGAGATCATCGCGCAGGTGCTGCAGATCCCCGGCGTCAGCGGGGTGCACGTCATGGCACCGGGGTTCGACCGCGGCATCCCGGAGATCCTCGACCAGGCCGGCCTCGCGCGGTCGTCCACCGCCGGGGGGCAGCATGCACATTGACATCCGCCCGGTGGCGCGGCTGCGCGGCCCGGACGCGGTGGATGTGCCAGCCGCGCTCGCGCCAGTTTTCGCCGCGCTCAGTGCCGCCCCGGTGGACCTGACCCGGCTCCGGCTGGTCTGCGACTGGATCCAGTACCGCAACAACTTCGCCGAGCCGGTCGCCTGCCGTCCCGTGCTGGCCGAGCACCCTCTGCTGGCCGAGCACCCTCTGCTGGCCAAGCACCCTCTGCTGGCCAAACCCTCCATGCTGGCCGAGCACCCTGTCCCGGCCGAGCACCCGGTGCCGGCATCCCACGACACGCTGGAGATCGCCATCGACCTGCGCCGCGCGGGCGAGACCGACCTGGCCACACAGGTCAAGGAGGCGCTGGCCGGGCCGGACGTGCTGGGGCCGGGGGCGGACGGCGCCCAGGGGCGGACACTGCTGGAACCCTGGGCGCCCGCCAGCGAGAGCTGCATCTGGCGGTTCAACACGCTGTACTGGCAGGCCCTGTCGCGGTGGGAGCACGCCACCGGGCGCGAGTACGAGCAGGCGCTGCCCGGCGGCGCGAGCGACGCCCGCAACACCGAGGCCGTGCGGGAGATGATCCTGGAGCTGTTCCGGGTGTGGGACGAGCTGGACGCCCGGCACGCCCTGCCGCCGGAGCTGTATGTGGTGGAACTGGGCGTGGGCAACGGCAGCCAGGCCCGCACCTGGCTGGACGCGTTCGCCGACCTGGACCGCGGCCACGGCCGGGACTACTACCGGCGGCTGCACTACCTGATGGGCGACTACTCGGCGCACGTCCTGGAGCGCGCCCGGCAGGCGGTGGCGCACCACGGCGACCGGGTCAACGGGCTCGTGCTGGACGCCACCCGGCCGCTGCTGACGCTCGGGTTCCTGCGGGGCAAGGCGTTCTGCGTGTACATCTCCAACGTCTACGACAACCTGCCGACCGACGAGCTGGCCAGCATCGGCGGCCGGCCCTACCTGGTGCAGGTCCGCGCCTACCTGCGCGACGAGGACGCGGCCGCGATCGCGGCCCGGCACCGTGTCCCCGACGGCGGGCTGGCGGCGCTCACCGAGCGGCTGCTCCGGCTGGGACCGGAGCTGCTCGCCGAGGCGGCGCCGGGGACGTTCAGCGACACCGACCACGCGGTGTCGTTCTGGCGAGAGGTCTGGGCTGCGCTCCGGCTGCAGGAGCGGTACGTCCCGCTGGAGGGACTGGACGCCTACCAGATCTCCCCCACGATGACCGGGGAGATCCTGCGCCCGCTGCTGGGCAGCGGCGGCGACATCCGGATGCACGCCAGCAACGGGGCGCTGGCCAGCTTCGAGGGCACCCTGCCGCTGCTGCACCCGTTCGGGCGGCTGCTGTGCCACGACCTTTTCCTCACCGAGCCGGCCCAGTACCACGCCGGCTTCTTCGGGCCGGGCAAGTACGACGGCTCGGTCGTGAACTGGGTCAACGGCCCGCTGCTCCAGCTCATCGGCAACCGGCGGGGCTTCGACGTGCGGATAACGCCCTTCACCGCCCGGCCGGGCTCCAACGTCAAGACCCTCACTGCCCAGGTACGGGACTGAACATGACGGGACGCACCTCCTCCGCGCGAGGCAAGGGCCGGGCGGGCCGGGCCGGGCTGCTGCCCACCACGGTCGTCGGCTCCTACCCGGTCCCGGAGTGGCTGGAGCGGCTGAAGACCGACTACTACCAGCGCCGGATCAGCGCCCAGCACCTCAACGAGATCCACGAGGTCGCCATCAAGGCGGCGCTCAAGGACCAGGAGCTCACCGGGCTCGACATCGTCTCCGACGGCGAGCTGCGCCGCGACAACGACATCGACTACCTGCTCACCCGCATTCCCGGCGTGGAGATCCCGCACCGGGCCAAGACCGACTACTACGACTACTACGACGCGGCGGTCAGCCGGCCCTTGCCGGATCCGGCCGGCGAGGGCGTGGGTCTCGGCCTGGCCGCCGACTACGCGTTCACCCGGGAGCAGACCCAGTGGCCGATCAAGTTCTCCTTCACCGGCCCGTTCTCGCTGTCCCGCCGCATCCGCAACAGCGCCTATGACGACCCGGCCGGCCTGGTGCGAGCCCTGGCCGGCTGGCTCAACGCCGAGGCACGGGCGCTGGCCGCAGCCGGCGCCGATCTGCTGCAGATCGACGAGCCGTTCCTGGCCGGCTATCCCGAAGCGGTGGACCTGGCAATCGAGGCGGTCAACATCGTCACCGAGGGCGTGGACGCCACCTGGGCGCTGCACGTGTGCTACGGGAACCGCTACGCCAGGCCGCTGTGGGAAGGGCACTACGACTTCCTGTTCCCCGCGGTCCTGGCCGCCCGCATCGACCAGCTGGTGCTCGAGTTCGCCCGCAAGGGCCCCGGCGACCTTCGGCTGTTCCGCGAGTTCGGCTGGGACCGCGGGGTGGGTCTGGGGGCGATCGACGTGAAGTCCACCGAGGTGGAGACACCGGATCTGGTCGCCGCCCGGATCCGGCGGGCGCTGGACGCGGTGCCGGCCGAGCGGCTGATGATCAACCCCGATTGCGGCCTGCGCCATCTGCCCGCCGACGTGGCACGTGCGAAACTGCGGGCGATGGTTGCCGGGGCCGCGCAGGTGCGCCGGGAGCTACGCGACGCTGAGGGGCGGGGTGCCGAGGGGCGGGGTGCTGAGGGGCGGGCTACAGACAAGCGCGATGCTGACAGGCGCGATGCTGACAGGCGCGATGCTGGCGAGCTCGACGCGAATGGATCAGCCGCGGCGGCCGGGCGGCCGGCCCCGCGGTCACTACGGAACAAGGCAGGAACGAGGCAATGAGCACCTGGGACGCGGACGGCTTTGTCTTCACCTCGGAATCGGTGACTGGCGGGCATCCGGACAAGATGGCTGACCAGATCTCCGACACCATCCTGGACGCGGCGCTCGAGCAGGATCCCGGGTCGCGGGTGGCGGTCGAGACGCTGCTGACGACCGGCCTGATCGTGATCGCGGGCGAGCTGACCACCAAAGCCGTGCTCGACTACGCGGGCCTGGCCCGCGACTGCGTGCGCGACATCGGGTACGTGGGCGGCGAGTTCGGGTTCGACGCCGACGCGGTCGGCGTACTGGTCGCCCTGGACAAGCAGTCACCCGATATCGCCCGCGGCGTGGACGCCTCCCGGGAGGCGCGGATCAGCCAGCACGACGACCCCTACGACCAGGCGGGTGCCGGCGACCAGGGGATGATGTTCGGTTACGCCACCAACGAGACCCCCGAACTCATGCCAATGCCGATCACGCTGGCGCACCGGCTCGCCCGGCGGCTGACCGAGGTCCGCAACAGCGGCCTCATGCCGTACCTGCGCCCTGACGGCAAGACCCAGGTGACCGTCCGCTACGACGGCGACGGGCGGCCGGTCGCGGTGGAGAAGGTGCTCATCTCCTCCCAGCACGCCGAGGGCGCGGAGGACAAGCTGCCCGACGCGCTGTGGGAGCACGTGGTCACCCCGGTGCTGCCCGCCGAGCTGTACGACCCGGCGGGCCTGCGGGAGAACTTCTACGTCAACCCGACCGGCCGGTTCGTCATCGGCGGGCCGGTAGGGGACGCGGGAGTGACCGGCCGCAAGATCATCGTGGACACCTACGGGGGCTTCGCCCGGCACGGCGGCGGCGCGTTCTCCGGCAAGGACCCGTCCAAGGTGGACCGCTGTGCCGCCTACGCCGCCCGCTACGTGGCCAAGAACATCGTGGCCGCCGGGCTGGCCGACCGGGCCGAGGTCCAGGTCGCCTACGCGATCGGGGTGGCCAGGCCGTTCTCGCTGCTGGTGGACACGTTCGGCACCGAGAAGATCAAGCGGGCCGGCATCCTCGACCTGGTGCAGGAGAACTTCGACCTGCGCCCGGCCGCGATCTGCGACCACCTCGACCTGCGCCGGCCCCGCTACCGCGCCACCGCCGCCTACGGCCATTTCGGGCGCAGCGAACCCGAGTTCACCTGGGAGCGCACGGACAAGGCGGAGACGCTGCGCCGTCAGGCCGGGCTGGGGTAGGCCGGCTGCCCGGCCGGCTGGGGTAGGCCGGCTACGCGGTTGGCCGCACGGTCGCCTGAGCCGCGGCCGGCTCAGGCAGGAACACCGACTTGGCCTTCAGGTAGGCGCCCAGGCACTCGGGGCCGTAGGTGCTGCCCTGGCCGTTGGCCTTGGTGCCCCACGGCGAGCCCAGGTCGGGCACGTACAGGTTGACGCCGAAGGTCCCGACGTGGATGCGCCGTGCCATGTCCACCCCGTGGTCGGGGTCCGAGGTCCACACGGTGCCTGCCAGCCCGGGCCCGGCGTCGTTGGCGATCGCCACCGCGTCGGACTCACGGGTATAGGGGATCACCGTGACCACCGGCCCGAACACCTCCCGGTCGGCGGCTATCGCACCGGCCGGGTCGGCCAGCACGGTCGGCTCGTAGTAGTAGCCGCGGACCGGGGCGGCCGGCCGGCGCCCGCCCGCGATCACGCGCGCCCCGTCACCGGTGCTGGCGCTCACGTAGGATTCCACGCCCGCCCGCCGGCGCGGGCTAACCAGCGGCCCCATGCTGGTTTCTGGTGCCATCGGGTCACCGACCACCATGGCGCCGGCCTGCTCGACAAGCCCGGCAACCGCTTCGTCATAACGAGAGCGGGGCGCGAGCACCCGTGAGGCCGCGAAGCAGGTCTGCCCGGAATTGGCGAAAGCCAGCCGTCCCAGCGCGGCCGACGCCGCCGCCAGATCGGCGTCTTCCAGCACGATCGCGGCCGACTTGCCGCCCAGTTCCAGGTTGACGGATTTGAACGTCTCGCCGCACGCCACCGCGATCCGCCGGCCCCACGTCAACGGTCCGGCGAAGGCGATCTTGTCCACACCGGGATGGCGGGCGAGCATCTCGGCCACCTCGTGCGGGCCGGTGACCAGGTTGAAGACCCCGGGCGGGAAGTCCGCCGCCTCGAACGCCTCGGCCAGGATGTAGGCGCTCAGGGATGTCTGCGCGGCAGGCTTGAGCACCACCGTGCAGCCCGCGGCGAGCGCCGGGGCGAGCTGGGAGAAGGCGAGCGCCAGCGGGTAGTTCCAGGGAGCTATCACGGCCGCGACGCCGACCGGCTCCCGCCGGACGATGGTGTGGCCACGGAAGTTGACGGCGGTGCGGATCTCCTCCGGCTCCAGCGCACGGGCCAAGGTGGCGTAGTAGCGCAGGATGGTGACCGGCACCTCAGCGTTGTGCAGCCGCGACGCGGTGATGGGCATGCCCATCTCGGCGGTCACCAGCCGGGCGGTGTCCTGCGCCCGGTCGGCCAGCGCCGCGGCCAGCCGGTCCATGGCGGCGGCCCGCTCCGCCCGGTCGGCACGCGGCCAGGGGCCGACGTCGAACGCCTGCCGGGCAGCGCATACCGCGATATCGACGTCTTTCCCGGAGGCGGCCGGGGCGGCGCCCATGATCTCCTCGGTGGCCGGGTTGGCCACCGTGACCACGTCCAGGGACGCTGCCAGCAGCAAGCGGCCACCGGCGTAGATATCCCGGTATTCCAGCAATCCAGGCCACCTTCCCAGCCTGACGAGCCACCATGTGGATGCGTCCGGCCCTGGCAGCGGGGCGCGGCCGCCCTGGCCATGGTTCGTTAACTTCCGGTTCGTTAACTTTCCTGAAATGTGCGCGGCGCGCCACCCGGTTGTCAAGGTTCACGCGCAGGCAGGTACAGACGCCTCCCGGGCGCGGGCGCCGGCCCGGCCATTTCCCCCTACCGGGAGGCCACTGGTTTGTCGTCTCCCACAGGGACGGCACCCGATTCCGGCCTTATGCTGCGCTTGTGACCGACAACCCCCCGGCCGCGGGACGGGCACTCGCACCCGGCCCAGCGCGCGACCTCGGCCGGGAGAACATGGTCCTGCGCGAGCTGGTGACGGTCTACCGGCAGTTGTCCGGCCTGGCGCTGCAGGACGCGGACCTGGCCAGCGTCACCCGGCTGCTCGCCGACCGGATCACGGCGACCGTGGCTGTGGTCAGCCCGGTGATGGACGTGATGGCCGCCGCCGCGCCGGGAGTGCCGCCGGAGAAGGCCGCCGTCATGGTCGCCGATGCCCTGGTCAACCCGCGGCTTGGCCAGGTGCTGCGGGCATCGCGGCAGGGCCACCGCTCGCTCTGGCTGCCCAGCGTCGGCGGGATGCCCGCGATCATCGTGGCGCCGATCCTGGTCGGGGACGAGGTGCCCGCCCACCTGATCACCCTCGACCCGCCGGAGCAGGGCGGCGGCGAGGACATGAACCTGCTGGTCACCGAGCACGCGGCCACGATCTGCGGGGTGATCCTGGGCCGCGAGCACGTGGTCGCGGCCGCCGCCCGCCGGGTGCGTGACGACCTGGTGGAGGGCCTGCTGCTGGGCCGGGGCCGGGACGACGCCGACACCGGGCGGTGGGCGGCGCATCTGGGGTATGACCCCACGCGCGAGCACAACGTCGTGGTCGTCGCGTTCGACGTGCCCGCCCCGCGCATGCCCGAGGACGCCGACGCGCTCCGGCAGCGGGTCCGCGATGTCATCGAGCATTTCTTCGCCACCCGCGCCCCGGATGTGATCATCTCGGCGCGGGAATCGGAAGTCGTGCTGGTGGCAGCCGGCACCGATCCGCAGCGGCTGGGGGCGACCTGCCTGACCCGGCTGGCGGAGCTGTTCCCGGACACCAAGGTCGTCATCGGCATCGGCGGCACCTGCCGCGACCCGCGCGAGATCACCCGGTCCTACGAGGAGGCGCACCGGACGATCGAGACCCTGCGCCGCATCGGCCGGACCGGCACCGTCACCGCCTTCGCCGATCTCGGCATCCACCGGCTGCTGCTGCAGGTGCCCGACCTGTCGGAGCTGCGGTCATTCGCCGCCGACGTGCTCGGCAGCCTGTCCCTGGGCGACCGCGAGCGGCGCGCCGAGTACCTGACGACGCTCGCCTGCTACCTGCGCGAGAACAGCAGCCCGCAGCGCGCCGCCCGGTTCCTGCACGTCCATCCCAACACCGTGGCCTACCGGATCAAGCGGATCGAGGAGATCACCGGGCTGGCGATGGACAACTACCGGGACCGGCTCACCACGCAGGTGGCGCTGGAGATCCTGGACGCGCTGGGGGATGAGCCATGACCGGATTCACCGACCTGCTCGGCCAGCGGCTGCTGGTCTGCGACGGGGCCATGGGCACCATGCTGCACGCGGCGGGATGCGCGCTCGACCGGGCGCTGCCCGAGGTCAACCTGTCCGACCCCAAGCTGGTCGCCGCCATCCACGAGAGCTATCTCGCGGCAGGCGCCGACATCATCCAGACCAACACGTTCGGGGCAAACCGGCTGTGGCTGGCCGGTCACGGCTACCCCGACCAGGTGGAGGAGATCAACCGGGTCGCGGTCGGCATCGCCAGGGAGATGAGCGAGCGCAGCGGCCGTGAGGTCTTCGTGGCCGGCTCGGTCTCGCCCGCCGTGACAGCCCGGCGGCGGCGCCAGGTCGGTGCCGCCGAACGCCGGGCCGTGCTCGCCGAGCAGATCCAGGTACTCGCCGCCAGCGGCGTCGACCTGCTCATCCTGGAGACGTTCGGCTATCTCGACGAACTCGCCGAGGCGGTGGCGGTGGCCGTCGAGGTCTGCGACGTCCCCGTAGTGGCGCAGGCCACCTTCGCTGACGACGGGCGGACTCTCGGCGGGGAAACGCCGTACGAGGTCGTCTCGGTGCTCAGTGAGCTGCCCATCGCGATGCTCGGGACCAACTGCACCACCGGCCCCCAGCGCATGCTCGCCGTGGTGGAGGACCTGGTCCGGTTCAGCGCCGTGCCGGTGAGCGCGCAGCCGAACGCCGGCCAGCCGCGCAAGGTCGGCTACCGGCAGTTCGAGTTCAGCATCGACGCCAGCTATTTCGCCCGCTACCTGCGCCGGTTCGCGGAGGCGGGAGCGGCCATGGTCGGCGGCTGCTGCGGCACCACCCCGGGCCACATCGAGGCCGCCGCCGCCAGCCTGGCCGACCTGCCGGTGACGGGCGCCCGTGCCAGCACCCGGCCGCGGTCACGCCGGCCCGCCCGCGGTCAGGCGGGCGGGGCCACCGGTATCCTCGCCGCCCGGCTCGCCGCCCGCGATTTCGTGGTCGCGGCACAGCTCCCCGCCGCCGACGACGGTGCCGCCAGCCCGGCCGGCGGCCTGGCCGGCGGCCGGGCTGGCAGCTGGGCTGGCGGCACCGTGGCGGCCCTGCGCGGGCAGGGTGTGGAGCTGTTCGCGGTGGCCCCGCCGGACGGCCCCCGCGGCCACCGGGACTCACTCGGCATGGCGGTCCACCTGCAGCAGCACGGCGGCGTGGAAACCATCGTCACGATGACGACGTGGGACAAGACCATCATGACGCTGCAGGCGGACCTGCTCGGCGCGCACGCGCTCGGCATCCGCAGCGTCATCTGCGAGACCGGGAACCCGCCGGTGCTGGGCGACTACCCGGCCGTGGACGGGATCTGGGACGTGGACTCGCTCGGCCTGGTCGCCCTGCTCGCGGGGCTGAACTGCGGCCAGGACCTGGACGGCCTGCCGCTAACCCCGGCCACCTCGTTCTGCATCGGGACCCGGATCAGCCTCGGTGCGGCCGATGGCGCGGCCGAGGCCGAGCGGGTCAGGGCCGAAGTGGCCGCCGGGGCGCACTTCCTCATCACCCGGCCGCAGTATGAGCTGGACTCGCTGCGCCAGCTGACCGCGGCGCTCGCGGGCACGCCGGTGCCGATCCTGCTCACGGTCGCGCCGCTGCGCAGCTTCGAGGAGGCCGAGTATCTCGCCCATGAGGTGCCCGAGGTGACCATGCCCGGGGCGGCACTGCGCACCATGGAGCGGGCGGGGCTGGCCGGTGCCCGGGCGGCCGGCCTGGAACTGGCAGCCGACCTGCTCCGGGAGGCGCGGCCGCTGGTGGACGGCGTGGTACTGGCGGCACCCGAGGGTGACCCGGCCACGCTGGGCGCCCTGCTGGCCGCCAGTGCCTGAAAAATTGCCGTGACCAGCGGCAGGAAACCCGGCGGGGACTTGCGCACACGGGTCGTTGCCGGAGCACAATGGTGCGGGTGGGACGTTGTGGGATATGCCGTAGCGGGCGGCGGGGCCATACCGCATGCTGTACCGCACCCGCAGGGACCGGTCACCGCCAGGCCGCCCGCCTGCCCGGTGACAGGCATGTCTGTGACAAGCAGGGCTGTAAGAATCAGGGCTGTGATAAGTACGGCTGTGATAAGTACGGCTGTGACAAGCACGGCTGTGACAAGCACGGCTTTCGGAAACAGGTCGTCGCAAGCTACGGAGGCTAGATGAGCATCCTGGGTACCCGGGTTGTGCGGACCGAGGACCCGCGCCTGCTGACCGCCGGCGGCACCTATGTGGATGACCTCAGGGTGCCGGAACTGGCGGGAGCGGCGCGGGTCACCTTCGTCCGCAGCCCCTTCGGGCACGCAATGATCACCGGCATCGACGCTTCAGCCGCGCTGGCGGCGCCGGGTGTGGTCGCCGTGCTGACCTTCCAGGACATCAACGACATCCCCCCGCCGCCACCGCCGCCGGAGGGGGGCCCGCCCCCGGGCAGCGAGGCCGCTCCCCTGCCGCTGGGCGGGGTGTGGCAGGAGCCGCTGCTGGCGGTGGACCGGGTGCGGTACGTGGGCGAGCCGGTGGCCATCGTCATCACCGACGAGACCTACCAGGGCGAGGATGCCGCCGAACTGGTCTCGGTGGACTATGACCCGCTGCCCGCGGTCGTGGGCGTCGGTAAGGCGCTGAGCGGCGACACGCTGCTCTTCCCGGACGCCGGGTCGAATATCCCCGTGGACCACGCCGCGGGCGACACCGCGTTCGAGGGCTGTGACGTGGTGGTCGAGCGGGAGATCATGAACCAGCGGGTCGCGCCGGTGCCGCTGGAGGGCCGCGCCACCGCCGCCGTGTGGGCGGACGGCAAGCTGACGGTCTGGGTGAGCACGCAGAACGCGCAGATCAGCCGGTTCATCCTGGCCGGCGCGTTCGGGCTCAACCCCGATGCGATCCGGGTCGTCGCCCCGGACGTGGGCGGCGGGTTCGGCGCCAAGGTCGGCCTCGACCGGGACGCCATCACCGTCGCCTGGGCAGCCAGGCACATCGGCCGGGCCCTGCGCTGGGTGGAGACCCGCAGTGAGAACCTGACCGGCATGACGCACGGGCGCGCCCAGCGGCACAGCATCAAGATCGGCGGGACCAGGGACGGGCGGGTGCTCGCCTACCGGCTCGATGTCGTGCAGGACACGGGGGCCTACTCACGGATGGGCGGCTTCCTGCCCACCCTCACCAACCTGATGGCGGCCGGGCCCTACGACATCGCTCACGTCGAGGCCGGGTACCGGGTGGTGGTGACCAACACCACGCCGATCTCCGCCTACCGTGGCGCCGGGCGCCCCGAGGCCACGGCCGCGATCGAGCGGGCGATGGACCTGTTCGCGGCCGAGATCGGGATGGACCCGGCCGCGGTACGGCGGAAGAACCTGGTGCCGTCGGACAAGTTCCCGTACCAGACCCCCTGCGGGGCGACCTACGACACCGGCGACTACATCGGGGCGCTGGACAAGGTGCTGGCCGGCGCGGGCTATGACGAGCTGCGGGCCGAGCAGGCACGCCGGCGGGAGCGCGGTGACGTAGTCCAGCTCGGTATCGGCGTGGCCAGCTACGTGGAGATCACCGCGGCCGACGCGGACGGCGGTGAGACGGCGCGGGTGGAGGTGCACGATGACGGCACCGCCATGGTCTACACCGGCAGCTCCGCGCACGGCCAGGGACACCACACCGCCTGGGCCATGATCGTCGAGGCTGACCTGGGTATCCCGATGGCCAAGGTCACCGTGAAGCACGGTGACACCGACGAGATCCCGCTGGGCACCGGCACGTATGGGTCGCGCTCGCTGCAGCTCGGCGGGGTCGCCGTGCACCGGGCCAATCTGGAAGTCAAGGAGCAGGCCCGCAAGCTGGCGGCGGAGATGATGGAGGCCAGCGAGGCCGACCTGGAGCTCAACACCGATTCCGGGCTCTGGCAGGTCCGCGGTGACCCGGGATCCAGCCGGACCTGGGCTGACGTGGCCAGCCACGCCGGGGCCGAGGGCCTGACGGCCTTCGTCCACTACACCGATGGCGCGCCGACGTTCCCGTTCGGCTCCCACGTCGCCGTCGCGGAGGTGGACACCGAGACCGGTAAGGTCACCCTGGTACGGCACGTAACTGTGGACGACGCTGGCACGGTGCTCAACCCGGTGCTGACCGAGGGCCAGCGGCATGGCGGCATCGCCCAGGGAGTGGCGCAGGCGCTGCTGGAGGAGATGATCTACGACGCCGACGGCAACCCGCTCACCGGGACGCTCGCGGACTACGCCGCCATCTCCGCCACGGAGCTGCCGAGCTTTGAGTTGCTGGTGAGTGAGACACCGGCCACCATCAACCCGCTGGGGGCCAAGGGAATCGGCGAGGCCGGCACGATCGGTGCCACCCCGGCCATGCAGAGCGCCGTCATCGACGCGGTCAGCCACCTCGGTGTCCGCCACATCGACATGCCGACCACACCAGCGCGGGTGTGGGCCGCGATCAGCGAAGCGAGGAACAGCCAGTGAAGGTGAGTATGACCGTCAACGGCAGCGCGGTCACCGCGGAGGTGGCGGACCGCACCCTGCTGGTCCACTTCCTGCGCGATGTGGCAGGCCTGACCGCGACCAACATCGGCTGTGACACCACGTCATGCGGGGCCTGCACGGTCCTGCTGGACGGGCAGTCGGTGAAGTCGTGCACGGTACTGGCCGCCCAGGCCGAAGGCCGTGAGGTGACCACGCTGGAGGGTCTCGCCGCCGCCGGCGGCGAGATGCACCCGGTCCAGCAGGCCTTCCACGCCGAGCACGGGCTGCAATGCGGGTTCTGCACCCCGGGCATGGTGATGGCGGCAGTCTCGCTGCTCGCCGAGAATCCCCACCCCACTGAGGAGCAGGTGCGCACCGGCCTGGAAGGCAACCTGTGCCGGTGCACCGGCTACCACAACATCGTCCGGGCTGTGCTCGCCGCGTCCGGCCAGGCCGAAGGGCAGGACAGCCAGTGATCCCGGCAGCCTTCACCTACAAGCGGGCCTGGTCGGTGGACGAGGCCCTGGACCTGGCTGCCCAGGGCGGCGAGGACGCGAAGTTCCTGGCCGGCGGGCATTCGCTGCTGCCGCTGATGAAGCTGCGGCTGGCGGTGCCGGAGACCCTGGTGGACATCGGCCGGCTCGCGGAGCTGTCGTCCGTCCGGGACGAGGGCAGCTACATCGCGGTGGGGGCGCTCACCACCCACCACGACCTTGCCACCTCCGGCCTGCTGGGGCAGGAACTGCCGTTGCTGGCCCATGCCGCGGGCGAGGTCGGTGACCCGCAGGTGCGGCACCGGGGCACGATCGGCGGCTCACTGGTGCACGCCGACCCCGCGGCCGACCTGCCGGCGGTGATCCTGGCGCTGGATGCCACCCTGGTCGCGCGCGGGCCCGGCGGCAGCCGGGAGATCGCGGCCGCGGACTTCTTCCACGGCCTGTTCGAGACCGCCCTGGCACCTGGCGAGCTGCTCACCGAGATCCGCATCCCCAAGCCGGCCCAGGCCGGGTGGGCGTTCCAGAAGTTCACCAAGCGCGCCATCGACTGGGCGATCGTCGGCGTCGCGGTGCAGGGCGACGCGGTGGCACTGGTCAACATGGGGCAGACGCCGGTACGGGCGGCCGCGGTCGAGCAGGCGCTGGCCAGTGGCGCGGCGCCGGATACGGCGGCCGCGCATGCCGCCGACGGGACCAGCGCGCCCGAGGACATCAATGCCGACCGGGGATACCGCGAGCACCTGGCACGGGTCCTGGTGGGCCGCGCGCTGGCGGAGTCACGCTCGCGGTCCTGAGCGCCAGGCGATCAGCGTGTGCCGGCCAGCGTCTGCTGGCCGGCACGGCTGTTCAGCGAGGCCGGATCACGCCGGAGGCCAGCAGGCTGGTCAGCGCCTGCTCGCACGATGGCCGGCGTGGTCCGGGTACGCACGCGGCCAGGGCTTCGGCGGCGCTCGGGAAGTCACCGAGGGACTCCACCAGGGCGACCAGGTCCGGCGCCTTGAGGAAGACGAGGCGGCGGTTCCCATAGTGGTAGGCCAGGCCGCCGAACGCCTCCGGCCGGATGGCCACCTGGGGATGCTTCTCGTACGCGCGGGCCGGGTCAAACTCCATGGGTCAGTAGACGCCGCACATCCCATCGATGGAGATCTCCTCGACCAGCAGTTCCTCCGTGTCATCGAGACCAGCTCCATCGATGCCCGTGTCATCGAGACCCGTGTCATCGAGACCAGCGCCATCGAGACCGGTGTCCTGGGCAGCGTCAGCTGCCGGCACAGTCACCGCGCTGTCATTCTCCACGGTCACGAGGGGACCACCTTCCGCCCAGCCGCCCAGCGGCGCCAGCATCGTCTCCGCGAGCAGTGTGACACGGCCACACGCCGCGGGCTATGTCCCGGCCAGCAAATCCGCACCGGCCCGGTGTGCGGCGGCCACGAATGAACGTGCTGCCCTGCCAGCTGCCCGTGCCGGCCTGCCAGCTGCCCGTGCCGGCCGGCCTGCGGCTGCGGCCCGATCCCGGGCTGCGCACGCTCGGGGACGGCACCGTGCTGGTGGGCGGCTCGCCGCTGCGCCTGCTGCGGCTGCGTCCCCGGGCCGCGGCGCTGGTAGCCGGCTGGTGGCAGGGCACGCCGGTGCCTGCCCGCCCGGCCGCGCAGATGCTCGCACGGCGGCTGCTGGACACCGGGATGGCCCACCCGGACCCGGGTACCGGCCTCGGGCCGGACGAGGTCACCGGCCTCGGGCCGGACGAGGTGACCGTCGTCATCCCGGTCCGGGACCGCCCCGCCGAGCTCGCCCGGTGCCTGGCCGCACTGGTGGGCCTGCGGGTGATCGTGGTGGACGACGGGTCCGCCGACCCGGCGGCGGTGGCGGCGGTCGCGGCCGCGGCTGGTGCCCGCTGCCTGCACCGGGACACCAGCGGCGGTCCGGGAGCCGCCAGGAACACTGGGCTGGCCGCCGTCACCACCCCGCTGGTGGCGTTCGTCGATTCCGACTGCGTTCCGGGGGCGCAGTGGCTGGCCTCGCTGCTGCGGCATTTCGCCGACCCGGCAGTCGGGGCGGTGGCACCCCGGATCGTGGCCTATGAGCAGAGATTCGGTGAGCAGGGCGCCCATGAGCAGGGCGCCGGAGGGCAGGGCGCCGGAGGGCAGGGCGCGGGAGGGCAGGGCTGGCTGGCGCGCTATGAGCGGGTCCGCTCGCCGCTGGACATGGGCCCGGCCGAGAGCATCGTCCGGCCGGGCGCCCGGGTGCCCTACCTGCCGGGCGCGGCGCTGATCGTGCGCCGGGCGGCCATCCCCGGCGGTTTCGCCGCTGAAATGCCGGTCGGGGAGGACGTGGACCTCATCTGGCGGCTGGTGGCCGCTGGCTGGCACGTACGGTACGAGCCCCGGGCGGCCGTGGGCCACCAGCACCGGCTCCGGCTGGGTGACTGGCTGCGCAGGCGCCGCGACTACGGCACCTCGGCGGCACCGCTGGAGCTGCGCCACCCGGGCTCGGTGCCCGCCTGCGCGATGTCGGGGTGGAGTGCGCTGGCCTGGCTCGCGGTGGCCGCCGGGCACCCTGTCACCGGCGCCGCTGTCACCGGCGCGGCCACGGCGCTGCTGGCCCGGCGGCTGAGCCCGTTCACCAGCGAGGCCGGGAACGGGACGGGTGCCGGAAACGAGGCCGGGACCGGGGCCGGGACGGGGGCCGGGACGGGGGCCGGCAACGGGACGGGTGCCGGGAACGGAGCCTGGCCGCTGGCCGGGCAGCTGGCCGGCCAGGGCACCCTCGCGGCGGGACGGCTGCTCGGCAGCGCGATGGCCCGCACGTGGTGGCCGGTGGCCGTGCCCGCGGCGGCTGTGATTCCGCGGCTGCGGCTGCCGGTGGCGGCGGCTTTGCTCGTCCCGCCCGTCCTCGAGTGGCGGGAGCGGCGCCCGCCGCTGCCGCTGGCCAGCTTTGTCGCCGCCCGGCTGCTCGACGACCTGGCCTACAGCGTGGGGGTGTGGCAGGGCTGCCTGGCCGCCCGCACCGCCCGCCCGCTCGCGCCCTCGCTGTGGTGGTGGTCACGGGCCGGCGAGCCGGGCGGCCCCCGCCCCGGCGTGCCCGGCGGCGGAGCGCCCCGGCCCTGCTAGCCCAGCCCTGCTAGCCCAGCCCTGCCAGCCCAGCCCTGCCAGCCCAGCCCTGCCAGCCCGGCCCTGCCAGCCCGGCCCTGCCAGCCCTCCCCGGTCCCGCCATGACCGTGGCATGGCTTCCACCATCCCCGCCCATGACCAAAGCCCTGATTTTCCCCATCCCGCGCGTGACCTCAGCTGATGAGGCTCTTGCGGCAGAGAATGTCGGTATGTACATTCCCGGGTAGGTATCAAGCTACCTATTGCTCCGGGCCCGTTCCGCCCGGCTGAGGCGCCCGGGCGGCGCGTGGACTGGAGAGATGATGGCGCGACTCGCGATCACGCTTGCGTGCGGCGACTACGACCGCACGCGCGCGCTCGCGGACGGCCGGGTCCAGGTGGAGGGCGTCGACCTCACGATGCTCGCGCTCTCCCCCGAGGAGACCTTCTTCCGGATGGTCCGGTTCGAGGAGTTCGACGTCGCCGAGCTGTCGCTGTCCACCTACGTGCTCACAGCCGGCCGGGACGCGCAGTTCGTGGCGATCCCGGTCTTCCCCTCCCGCGCCTTCCGGCACAACGGGATCTACGTGCACGCGGGCGCGGGCATCGAGGCACCGCAGGACCTGGTGGGCCGGCGGGTCGGCGTGGCCGAGTACCAGCTGACCGCGAACGTCTGGATCCGGGGCATCCTCGCCGACTTCCACGGCGTCCCGGTGAACTCGGTCCGCTATCGCACCGGCGGCCTGCACGAGCCGGGCCGCGTGGAGAAGGTGGCGATCCCGGCCCTGCCGGATGGCGTCGAGGTGGTCCCGTGCCCGGAAGGCCGGACGCTGTCGGGGATGCTCGTCAGCGGCGAGATCGACGCCCTCTACACCCCCCGTGCCCCGCGTCCCTTCCTGGAGCACGACCCGCACGTGCGGCGGCTCTTCCCGGACGTGCGGGAAGCGGAGGAGAGCTACTACCAGCAGACGGCGATCTTCCCCATCATGCATGTCGTCGCCATCAGGCGCGAGGTGTACCAGCGCAACCGCTGGCTGGCCAGTTCGCTGGTCAAAGCCTTCGAGCAGGCACGCGACATCGCCTTCCAGGGGCTGGACGAGACGGCGGCACTGCCGCTCGTGCTGCCCTGGGTGTACACGGAGATCGGCCGCGTGCAGGCACTGATGGGCGAGGACTACTGGTCGTACGGCCTTACCAGGGCCAACGAGCACGTACTCAGCACCTTCCTCCGTTACGCACGGGAGCAGGGGCTGGCCAAGAACGACATCGAGCCGAAGGACCTGTTCGCCCCCGAGACGCTCGACACCCTGTCGATCTGAATCCACCCGCGCCGGTGACCTCCGACACCGGCCCTAGCGATTCCAGAGGTTGCTATGCCAGCAAGCACTCACCCCAAGCGGCGCTCAGCCGCTCCCGGTGCCAGGCTCGCGCTCGCCGCCGGGGTGGTCGGGCTTGCCCTGACCGCCTGCTCCAGCAGCGCGTCGAGCGGCTCGTCCACCACGGGCGGCTCACAGGTGCTCGAGATCGCCAACTTCAGCCCGTTCACCGGGCCTAACGCACCGTACGGCTACTTCCAGTACACGGGCTGCGTGTCGGCCGTGTACGCCATCAACGCCGCCGGCGGCGTGCTGGGCCACAAGATGACCTGCACCATCGTGGACAACCGCGGCGAGCCCGCGGACGCCGTCCCGGCCGCGAACAACATGCTCGCGAACTCGCCCAACCTGGTCGGGATCGTGGACGGCGACAGCGGCCTGATGTCGTCGACGGTCCCGCTGTTCAACCAGGCACACGTCCCGGATGTGTCAGCCGGCGGGGACGTGCAGTTCGACCACAACCCCTATCCCTACTTCTGGCGGACCACACCGGGTGACGACATCGCCGGATACACACTCGCCGCCTACGTCAAGTTCGCCACGTCCGCCACCAAGATCGCGGCCGTCTTCGGCAACGACCAGGCCGCCCAGGGCAACGTGCCCGGCCTGGTCGCTGGCGCGAAGAACCTGGGCCTGAGCATCGTCACCAACCAGGCGCTCGCGCTCGACCAGACGACCTACGAGACCGAGGTGCAGAAGATCATCGCCGCGCACCCGCAGGTGATCGTCACCGAGTCCGACCCGCAGACCGCGGGCGTGCTGCTCGGCGAGCTGAAGCAGGCGGGCTGGAACGGGCCGATCGTCGGCACCTCGGGCACCCTCGGCACCGACTACGACAAGGCGGCGATCGCCGCGATCGGCAAGGCGGCCTACGAGAAGCAGTTCGTGCGGATCATCTCCTACGCGCAGCAGTCGGGCCCGGCATGGGAGACCTGGAAGACCTCACTGCTCACCGGGGCGAAGGCGGTCAAGGGCGCGTCGGGCGACACCACCGCCTTCTACGCCGAACTCCCCTACGACCACACCAACATGGTCGCGCTGGCCATGCTGGCGGCGCACAGCACCAACCCGGTCACGTTCAACCCCTTCATCGCGAAGATCACCCAGGGCACGACCGTGGTGCACACCTTCGCCCAGGGCAAGGCAGCCCTGGCGGCGGGCAAGACCATCGACTATGTGGGTGTGACCGGGCAGGTGTCCTTCGACAAGTTCCACAACTCCGGCGGGCTGTGGGCCGGCGAGAACCCGGTGACCAACCTGCCGGTGAAGCTGATCTCGGCCAAGGACATCGCCACCTCCGAGGGGCACTAGCCCGTGTCCGACCGGCCTGAGGGCCACCGCTGGGCGGGAGGGTCGTCATGACCCTCCTGCTCAGCATCGGTATCTTCGGCATCTACAGCGCGGCCCTGCTCGCGATCGGCGGAGTCGGGTTCACCCTGCAGTTCGGCGTGACCAACGTGCTGAACCTCGCGTTCGGCTCACTGCTGACCGCGTGCATCTTCATCGAGTACGGCCTGACCGGGCACAGCACGAACCTGTGGGTCGCGATGGCCGTCGGCGCCGCCAGCGGCGCCCTGATCTCGCTGCTGGTCGGCCACGTGGTGGTCGGCGCGTTCCTGCGGCGCGGTGCCACCGGGATCGGGATCGCGATGGTGACCATCGCGATCAGCCTGATCGTCCAGTTCAGCCTGGAGGCGATCCAGGGCCCGTTCATCTTCGCCTACACCGCGAGCACACCCAGCACCTTCAGCATCGGCGGCGTCGTCGTGAGCAGCAGCCAGCTGACGGTGATCGGCGTCGCCGTGGTGGCGATGGTGGCTGTCCACCTGCTGCTGCGCATGACCAAGCTCGGCCTGGCGATGCGGGCGACGGCGGCGGACGTATCGCTCACCCGCAGCTGCGGGGTGTCCCCGGCGCGGACCAGAGCGGCCGCCTGGCTGCTGTCGGGCGCGCTCTGCGGCGTGTGCGGGGTGCTGCTGGGCATCGGCGAGGGCTCGTTCTCGTCGTCGACCGGCAGCGACTTCTTCATCACGCTCGCCGCCGCGGCGGTGCTCGGCGGCATCGGCAAGCCGTACGGCGCGATGCTCGGCGCACTGCTCATCGGCATCGTCAGCCAGGCCGCGGCCGCGGTCATCTCCCCGTCCTACAAGACGATCGCGGCGTGGCTCATCCTGATCGCCGTGCTGATCCTGCGGCCGCAGGGCATCCTGGCGGAATTCGCCTCGGAACGGGAGCTCGTCGCGTGAGCGGAGGCATGGTCTACTACCTCAGCGGCCTGGCGATCCTGCTCGGCATCAACCTGATCGCCATCTGGGGGCTCGACCTCCACTTCGGGCTGACCGGCATCAACAGTTTCGCCTACATCGTCTTCCAGGCGGTCGGCGGATACGCGGCGGCCCTCACCGCGCTGAAGCCACCCGCTGCGTACGGCAGCTTCGAGACCTACGTCGGCGGGTTCAACCTGCCGTTCCCGCTGCCGCTGGTCGCCGCGGCAGCGGCCGGTGCCCTGATCGCGGTCCCGATCGGGCTGATCGCCATGCGGCGGCTGCGCGCCGACTACCAGGCGATGGCGATGCTCGTCCTCTCGCTCATCGCCACCGGGCTGGCGAACGCGCAGACCAAGCTGGTGAACGGCCCGGCCGGGCTCGCGCTTATCCCGCAGCCGTTCGCCGGGGTGTTCACCCTCTCGCGGGACGGCTACAACTGGATCTTCCTCGGCCTCACCGCCGTGTGCTGCGTCCTGGCCTGGTGGGTGGCACGCGGGATCTCCCGCTCCCCCTACGGGCGCCTGCTGCGCGCGGTGCGTGACAGCGAGAGCGCGGTCTCGGCGCTGGGCCGCAACCCGAACGCGCTGCGGATGAGTGTCCTGATCACCGGCGGCGCGCTGGCGGGCCTGTCCGGCGGGCTGCTGGTCGAGTACGTGACCGCGTGGGGGCCTTCGAGCTGGCTGTACCCCGAGACCTTCCTGTTCCTGACCGCGCTGATCGTGGGTGGCAGGGGCAACCTGGCCGGTGGCGCGCTCGGGGCCTTCCTCGTCCCCATCCTGATCGTGGAGGCCACGCGGCACCTGCCGGCCTTCGGCTACCCGGGGCTGATCGACTCACTCGACTGGGTCGCCATCGGCGCCATCCTGCTCGCCTTCCTGTGGTTCCGCCCGAAGGGCCTGCTCCCCGAACGCAAGCGGGTCTTCCGCCCTGCGGGCGGGGGCCCCGGCGCGGCGCGCCCACGGGCAGGACTCGCCGGAGGGCGGGTGGAGTCACCGTGACGGCCGGCCCGGGCGCCGCGGCTGCCGGGGCGCCCGGCACGCTGCTCCAGGTCGAGGGCCTCGCCTGCCACTTCGGCGGCGTGCGCGCCGTCCAGAACGCGACATTCACCGTCAGCCAGGGCACGATCACCGGCCTCATCGGCCCCAACGGCGCCGGGAAGTCGACGGTCATCAACCTGATCAGCGGCCGCACCAAGCCGGATCGGGGATCGGTCCACTTCGACGGGAAACCGATCACCGGCCTGCGGCCGCACGAAGTCGCCCGGCAGGGGATCGTGCGGACCTTCCAGCAGGCGAACGTGTTCGGCGGCATGACAGTACTGGAGAACCTTCTCGTCGGCGCCACGCCATGGGCGGGTGAGAGCCTGCTGGCCGCCCTCGGCCCCAGGCGGGCGTGGTCGCGGGAGCAGGCCGGGCTCCTGGAACGCGCCCGGGACATCCTGGCCCGCTTCGGGCTCGAGGACATCGCCGACGACTACGCCGGGGCGCTCAGTGGCGGCCAGCGGCGCCTGGTGGAGCTGATGCGCGCGCTGATGGCCAGGCCGAAGCTGCTCCTGCTGGACGAGCCGATGGCCGGCGTCAACCCGGCGCTGGCGCTGTCCATCGCCCAGCGGCTGGAGGAGCTACGCGACGAGGGGATGACCATGCTCATGGTCGAGCACGAACTCCGGCTGGTCGAGAAGCTCTGCGACCCGGTGGTCGTCATGGCGGCGGGCAGGGTGCTCGCCGAGGGCTCGATGGCCGAGCTCCAGGCCAACCAGGAAGTCATCGACGCCTATCTCGGAGGCGACGGTGGCCACTGACAGGCCAGAGCAGCTCGTCCGGGCCGAGTCGATCGCATCGGGCTATGGCGACGCGCTCGTGGTGCGCGATGTGAGCGTCAGCGCCGGGCCCGGCGAGATCGTGACGATCCTGGGCCCGAACGGCTCCGGCAAGAGCACGCTGCTCAAGACCCTGGCCGGCATGGTGCCGGTGCGTGGGGGGCACATCTGGCATGGCGGCGTGGATGTGGCCGGGCTGCCTGCGGAAGCCCGGGCCCGGCGCGGCATTGCCTACCTCCCCCAGGAACGCGAGGTGTTCGCGTCGCTCACGGTCAGGGACAACCTCCTCATGGGTGGGTTCGGGCTCGACCGGCGGGCGCTGAAGACCGCGCTCGAACGCGTCCATGCGACCTACCCGGTCCTGCGCAGCCTCGACAAGTCGCTGGCCGGGCGGCTGAGCGGGGGCGAGCGCAAGACGGTCGCGATGGCGCGCGTGATGATGTCCTCGCCGTCGGTGGTGCTGCTCGACGAGCCGACCGCGAGCCTGGCTCCGATCCCGAGCGCGCACCTGCTGGAGCAGGAAATCCCGGCCCTGGCCGCCGCTGGCCTGGCGATCATCTTGGTCGAGCAGCGGGCGGCGGCGGCGATCTCCATCGCGGACTGGGTGTACGTGCTCGTCGGCGGGGCGGTGGCGCTCCAGGGACGCTCAAGCGATTTCGCTGAACGAGATCTCGGTGCGGTCTTCCTCGGCGCGAAGAGCGACCAGGGGACGACGTGACCGGGGCGGTTTCCTACCCGCAGGAGCGCCGGCTGGTCGCGCTCGCCTGCCGGATACTCGCGATGGAGGGTCTCGCCGAGACGACACTCGGCCATGTGAGCCTGCGCGTCGACGGCACCCATCTGCTGGTGCGCGGCCGCCGCCCGAGCGAGCATGGCCTGCTGTTCACCACGGCCGACGACATCGCGCTGGTGGACCTCGACGGGAACCTGCACCCCGGTGAGGCGCCGATCTCGCTGCCCTCCGAGCTGCCGATCCACACCGCGCTGCTGGCCGCACGCCCGGACTGCGCGGCGGTGGTGCACGCCCACTCCCCCGCCGTCGTGGCCTGCACCGTCGCCGACGTGCCGCTGCGCCCGGTCATCGGCGCGTACGACATCCCGGCGATGCGGCTCGCCGCCGACGGCATCCCCACCTACCGCTTCGCGGGCCTGATCCGCAACGCCGAACGCGCCGCCGGGCTGCTCCAGGCCATGGCTGACCGCCCGGTCTGCCTCTTGCAGGGGCACGGCCTGGCCTCCGCTGGCGGCTCGCTCGCCACCGCGGTGCTGGCCGCGATCGACGTCCACATCCTGGCCCGGCTCACGGTCACCTGCTGGCAGATGCAGCGGCCGCTGCTGGAGGTCGACCCGGACGACTACCGCGACCTGCCGGTCTTCGGCCAGGACTACTACGAGCAGGCCTGGCGGTTCTACGCCGCCAAGGCCGGGGAGGTACAGCCGGATGCCTGACACGATCGACGTGGTCCTCGGTGCGGGAGCCGGCGCCTTCCCCGGCGTGCTCGCCGAGCCGGACGGCCCGCCCGCGGGCGGGGTGATCGTGGTCCAGGAGGCCTACGGCCTCACCGGCCATATCCGCAACATCTGCGGCCGGCTCGCCGACGCCGGCTATCTCGCCGTCGCCCCGGCCCTGTTCCACCGGCTGGGCTCGCCCGTGCTCGGGTACGACGAGCTGCAGCGGGCAATGCCGATGCTCGGGCAGCTGCACGCCGACGAGATCAGGAGCGACATCGCGGCCGCGCTGGACCTGCTCCGCCAGCGCGGGCTGCCGGCCGCCCGCTGCGGCGCGGTCGGCTTCTGCATGGGCGGGTCGGTCACCTTCGCCATGGCCACCGAGCTCGACTTCGGCGCCGCCGTCACCTTCTACGGCGGCGGCGTCGCGGCAGGCCGCTTCGGGTTTCCCGGCCTGGCCGAGGCGGCGCCGTCGCTGCGCGTGCCCTGGCTGGGCCTGTACGGCGACCAGGATCACACGATCGGCGTCGGCCAGGTGGAGACCCTGCGTGAGCGGGCGGCACTGGCGCCGGTCCCGACCGAGCTCGTCCGCTACGCCGACGCCGGGCACGGGTTCAACTGTGACGACCGGGACGCCTTCGTCCCCGCCGCCGCCTCGGACGCCTGGTCACGGACGCTGGCCTGGCTGCGCACCTACCTTGGCGACGGGCCGGGTCAGGACACCACGTAGGACGTGACCTCGAAGCCGACGACCCGGGACGGGGGCGGCAGCTGGGCGGTGGCGAGGAACGGAGCGCTCTGCTCCGCGAACGCCTGCGCGTCCTCCCGGGAGCGTCATACCTCGATCATCCGCGCAGGGTCTTCTCGAACCAGTGGTGCGCGTAGGGCTCGTCGTTGAACGCCGCCACCTCGCGATAGCCAGCCGCCCGGTACAGGCTGATCGCCTCGGCCAGGGCGCGGTTGGTTTCCAGCCGCGCGGTGGTGACCCCGCTGGCCGCGGCACGCGCCTCCAGCTCGGTGAGCAGCCGGCGGCCGAGCCCGAGCCCGCGCACGGCTGGCGCGACCCACATCCGCTTGATCTCGGCCGGTGCGCCGTCGTGGAGCTTGAGTGCGCCGCAGCCGACCGGCTCGCCGTGCAGGGTGGCGGCCAGCAGCAGGCCGGCTGGGGGCCTCAGCTCGTCGTCGGTGGCGGGGATGCTGCACACGGGGTCGAAGCCGGCCTCGAAGCGGTGGGCGAGCTCGCTGAAGTAGGCCTGCACGCACGACCGCGCGGCTGGATCGGCTGGGTCGCAGCTGGTGATCTGGACCGCGGAGGCCGTCAGCAGCCGCTCGACCTCGGCCATCGCCGTGGTGAGCCGGGTGCGCTGCGCCGCGCTCAGCGGCGTCAGGATCGAGGTGGCCAGGTCGTCCGAACGCCGGTCGAGTTCTGCCCGTTCCGCCAGCCCGTGACGGGTGAGCCGGGCCGTCCGCACCCGCCCGTCGGCCTCGCTCGGCTCGACGGTGACCAGCCCGTCATGCTCCAGCGAGCGGAGCAGCCGGCTCAGGTAGCCCGAGTCCAGGTCGAGCCGTGATCGCAGCCGCCGCACATCGCAGCCGTCCGGCCCGATCTCCCAGAGCAGGCGCGCCTGCCCGAGCGGCCGGTCGCGGGCCAGGAACTCGTCGCTCAGCGCGCCTACCCGCTGCGTGACGGTCCGGTTGAAGCGGCGGACCTGGCCGACCATGCTCGTGTCCATTGTCTGACTATAGTCAGAGAAGTGGCACGCGGCTACCGGCCGCGGCTCGCGGCCCTCCCCCCGGTCAGGACCTGCCGCGCCTGCCCACGAACCACGCCGCCCCCAGGCAGACGACACCGACCACCAAGGCCACCGCGCCGCGCAGCGAGCGGTGCGCGGCGGCGCGGGACGCGGGATGGGTGATGGTGCCGAGGATGCTGGGCAGCGACTTCGCCGGCTCGACGAAGTACAGGATGCCGGCCACGATCGCCAGGATGCCGATGATCACCAGCACGACAACGACGATCGTGCTGCCGGTGGACCGGCCGCCCGGCGCGCGTTGAGAACTCATGCGGTCCTGCCTTTCCGCTCGCGCCCAGGAGTGGGCGCCGGGGTGCGTACTCCGCCGATGCTTGACGCGCGTCGACCTCGCAGTCAACGGTAAAGGCTAGGCGCGGGCGGTTAAGGGCGGTCCGGGCAGCGGGGAGGCAATCATGTCCGCTGTACTTCACTCACCCACCGGGGATCCGGGCCGCCAGCGGCGCGAAGGCGCCCCGGCACGGTGGTGGAAACGGCCATTCACCTGGGCGGCCGGGACCGGCGGCGGCATGGTCATCGTGCTGGCCGCGGCCTGTGCTACCGGAACGGGCAGTGCCACCGGAACGGGCAGTGCCACCCCTACGGGCAGCGCTTCCGCCATGGGCACTGCTTCCCCCCAGGCGGTCCCGGCCCTTGGCCGGCTGGCAGGCGTCTTCGCCCACGGTGTGGGCTTCGGGCAGGTGCGGCCGCCCAAGATCTTCAATGGCGGCGATCCCACCGGCCTGGTCACCCACATCACCTGGACGTCCTGGGGCGGCGCGCGGGCGACCGGGACGGGCCGGGCCGAGTATGTCGGGCCCAGCCAGTCGGTCGCGACAGGGACCGAGCAGACCGCCACCGTCGTCGCCTTCGACCTGGGCACCTGCCATGGCACGCTGATGTACCAGGCGGTCGAGTGGTACTTCCCGCAGCACGGGCAGGCGTTCAATCCCAGCCGGTACGAGAACATCTGCACCGGGACCTACTCGCCAGGCGCCTAGCCCGCCGGGGGCCCTGGCATGATCACCGGGGATCGGGGGGAAGCTCAGGACATCGCCCGGATGCGAGAGCGCGCCACTGATCCGCTGCGCGGCCCGGCGACGAACACACACGGGGGGCGCCGCTATCGGGCGCTCCAAGCAGACAGCCATCGAAGGAGCCCTGATGCCCGAAGCGCTGATCCTGGAGTTCACCGGTGTCGGTGAGTCCGAGTACGCCGCGGTCAATTCACACCTTGGCATCGACATGAATACAGGCAAGGGTGACTGGCCCGCCGGGCTGCTCGCGCATGCCGCCGGTCCCACCGATGACGGCACCTTCCTGGTGACGGAGATATGGTCCTCCCGCGCGGACCAGGGCGCGTTCATGGACTCGCGGCTCGGCGCGGCGCTGGCGGCCGGTGGCATATCGGCCGTGCCCAGCGTCCGCTGGGTGCCGCTGCTCGCCTACCACACCCCTGGAGCCTGATCCGGGCGGCCCCGCGCTCCCGCGCCCGGATGCCGGTCAGCTGCTGGCATCCGGGGCGGGGATGACGGGTCTGGATCAGGTGGGAGCCGCACGGGCCCAGCGTCGACCGCAGCCGCTGGATGGCGCTGTGCAGGGCACCCCTGGCACCGGCCTTCCAGCGATGTGCCACGTCGCGGCATCAGCGATCGGCGCAGCACCCCGGCGCCACCGCACCCCGGCGCCCCGCAGCGTGCCCGTTGCGGTAGCGGCCGGCTGGCCGGAAGAAGGCTTGCGCCGGGTCAGTGCTCCATGAGCATGATCCCGCGCACGTTCTTGCCGTCCACCAGGTCCTGGTAGCCCTGGTTGACGTCCTCAAGCCGGTACCGGTTGGTGACCAGTTCGTCCAGCTTGAGGTGGCCGCTGCGGTAGAGGTCGAGCATCTTGGGGATGTCGTCGAACGGGTTGCCGCCTCCGAACAGCGCCCCCTGGATCCGCTTCTCGAACAAGGTGAGCTCGAAGCTGGGGATCACGATGTTCTTCACGCCGGGGCCGTTCAGGCCGGTCACCACCACGGCGCCGCCCTTGCGGATGGCGGCGAACGCCGCGTCGATGGCCTCCTGGGTCACCACCCCCATGGTGATGAGGGCCTTGTCGGCACCGACGCCCTTGGTGAGGTCGGTGACGAGCTGCTGCGCCTCCGCCGCGTCGGCGGCGGTGTGGGTGGCGCCGAGCTGATCGGCGATCGCCCGCTTGTTCGGGAGCGGGTCGACCGCGATGACGTGCTGCGCGCCGGCGAAAGCCGCGCCCTGGACCGCGTTGATGCCGACCCCGCCGATGCCGTACACCACGACCGTGTCGCCGGGCCGTACCCCGCCCGCGTTGACCGCTGTGCCCCAGCCGGTTGGCACACCACAGCCGACCAGCGCCGCCGTCTCCAGCGACAGGTCCTCGTCGATCTTGACGGCGGAGTGCTCCGACACCACCGACCACTGGGAGAACGTGCCGAGCAGGCACATCTGGCCGAAGTCCAGGCCGTCACCGTGGAAGCGGAACGTGCCGTCGGGCAGGCAGTTGTCATACAGCAGCGCACCGAGATCGCACAGGTTCGTCATCCCCCGCGCGCAGAACCGGCAGTGGCCGCAGACCGGCAGGAACGAGCAGACGATGTGGTCGCCCGGCTTGAGCCTGGTCACCCCGGCCCCGACCTCCTCGACGATGCCCGCGCCCTCGTGACCGCCGACGATCGGGTACCGCACCGGGATGTCACCGGTGCGCAGGTGCTCATCGGAGTGGCACAGGCCGGCCGCCACCCAGCGCACCAGCACCTCGCCGGTCTTGGGGGGGTCGAGGTCGAACTCGGCGATCTCCCAGTCCTTGCCGAGCTCGAGCAGGAACGCTGCCTTGGTCTTCATGGGCTCTCCCCACCGGCAGCGGCGCCCGGGGGCGGGCGCCCGCTGCCTTCGCGGTTGGCGGTAAGGGCAACGGGGCGTGCTGTTCCGCCCGGCCACCCTCTGCCTTGCATCCTGCGCGGCCTGGGCCCGGCGGTCATTGTGGGAAACCCCCAATAATGTGGGCCGCTGATTGTGCGGGGGCTCCTCACCCGCCCCTGCAGGCTCAGCGGCTCCACCGGCGGGGCCGGCCGGGCGACCAGGCGGGCCCGCGGGGCGAACCAGCGGCGCCGGTCAGGCGACCGGCACCGCACCGGCCGGCTCGGGATCGCCGCTGCCCGCCAGCTGCAGTTCGGAGCTGTGGTGAGTGGCGTGCACCGCCAGTTCCGGGCTGTAGCGGGCGATGATCTGCCGGACCCGGTGCGCGGCGAGCGGGCCGAGCAGGTCGTAGGTGGTGGTGAACAGCTCCCGGGCGGTGGCCCGCGGCCAGGCGTCGGGCAGCAGCTCGTCGGGCAGGTCGGGGTCCAGCTCGGGGAAGCCCCGCCACTCGTCCATCACCCGGGTGCGGGCGACCAGCGCGGCCACCGGGGACACCCGCCCGGCCAGGGTGCGCTCACGCAGGCGGCTGGCGTTGGCGGTGAAGCCGTCATACCTGGCCTGCAGGTTGTCCAGGTCCCAGGCGCGCTGCGGCAGCCCGCCCGGGCTGACCCCAGGGACGGTGCTCGCGCGGAACGCGGTGGCGGTGGTGATGCCCAGCTCGGCAAGCTGCTCGGTCACCTCGACCGCCCGGTCGCGGGGCGCGACCCACAGCCCGTCGTAGAGCGGCGCGAAGCCGAGCCAGCGCAGCTGCTTGCGCAGCAGGTCACGGGCCGCCCGGTTCTCCTCGGGAATGGAGAACGCCACCAGGCTCCACATGCCGTCCCAGGGCCGCGACGTCCGGCCGAACGAGAAGATCTGGTTGCCCCCGTCGTCGAGGACCCTGGCCGCACGCACGCTCAGCCGGACCACTGTCCGGCGCCCGCTCTTGGATGTGACCAGCAGCTTGTTGCGGGTGAGCCGGGACAGCGCCGCCCGGGCGGCCGAGTCACTGACGCCGAACTCCGCCAGCAGCGCCACCAGCGCCGCCGACGGCAGCGGTTCGGTCCGGCGCCACCAGTAGTCGCCGAGCAAGGTGAGCAGCAGGCGCGGCGGCCGCTGCACCGCTCCGCCGGACCACATCATGGGCACCTCGTCGCTGGCGAAGACAGACTCACCAGGGTCAGGCTGCCCATCGAACAGCGATGACGCCGCGATGCCCGGCCTGCTCGCGGGCGTTGACTCAGCCATGATCCGAGGGTAGCGAACGAGCGCGCATGGCCGCCATATCGATACACCTCTTCTCTGTTAACGCTCGACACTCAGTTTGTTACATGAATTTCACGTAGCCTGACGTCAAGATCGTCATACGTTGGGGGGCACGGGGGGCGAGGGGTTGCTTGGGGGGACTCGGGGCTTGCCTCATGGGCTAGGTGGGGGGATTTATGCCTAGGAAGGTGAAGCAGTTGTACCAGGTGATGTTCTCGGTGACCTGGGTGGGGAGGTCCAGGGAGTACAGGGTCTTGCCGCAGGGGGCTTCTCTTGGCATGGCGGGGAAGTCGGTGCCGATCATGAGGCGGTCGGGGCCCAGCATGTCGATGAGGTAGGTGAGGGCGCGGCGGTCGAAGACGCAGGTGTCGTACCAGTAGCGGCGGGCCCGTTCGATCGGGGAGTTCGGGCGGCGGCCCGGTGTCTGCGTGCGCTGGGGGGTGGGCGGCTCCTCGTTCCAGGTGCCTGCCCAGAAGTAGTGGGCGCGGGGCAGGATCAGGGGCATGCCGCCGGCGCCGTGCGTGAAGGCGAGCCGGAGGTCCGGGCATTTCTCCGGGAGTTCGCTGGTGATGATCGAGGCGGCGCCCAGGGCGGCGTCCACACCGACGCCGAAGTCGGGCATGGCCGGGCGCGGGAGCAGATCGCCCAGGCCGCTGGGGAGTGCGTGGACCAGGACGGCCAGGTTCAGCCGCTCGGCTTCGGCGAAGAACGCCGCGAACCGCTCATCACCCAGGTAGACGCCGTTCACCTGCGAGGTGATCTCGACGCCGGCCAGGCCGGCGCCGGCGATCACGGCGAGCTCGGCCGTGGCCATGTCGGGGTCCTGCATGGGCACTGTGCCGAGCCCGAACAGCCGGGCAGGCTCGACCGCGCACAGTTTCACGATGAAGTCGTTGATCCAGCGGGCGAGGTCGCGGCCGGTGCCGGCGGGCAGCCGGTAGTTGAGCAGCGGCGGCATGGGCGAGACGACCTCGGCGTCGGTCTTGCTCGCGTCCATCGCCGCCAGGCGGGCGGACGCGTCGAAGAACGCGGCCTGGGCGGTGAACGTCATCGGCCCGAGCTCCAGCACCCGGGCGCCCTCGGTCCCGGCCGGGGTCATGGTCGGCCAGCCCTCGGTGGCCGGCCCGGCTGGCGGGTACTCGCCGGGCAGCACATGCGCGTGCATGTCGATCAGCATGGCCAGGCCTATCCCCTGTCCGGGTGGATCGAGACGTGCACGGCGGTCTCCCCCCCGACCTCGCCGGCGAGCGTTTCGATGGCATGCGCCACGTCCGCGAGCCCGAAGCTGTGCGTGTGCATCTTCTCCAGCGGGAAGCGGCCCGACTCGATGATCGCGATCGCGTCCTCATAGCCCCGGGCGTCCACGCTGAACGCCCCGACCACGGTGGCTGCCTTGTTGATGATCAGGTCGGTGTTCACCGGGTGCGGCGTCCCGCCTTTCAGGCCCGCCAGCACCACCCGCCCGCCGTGCCGGATCGCCTCGATGGCGTGGGTGACCGGCTCGGATGCCATCGGCGTGACTTCCAGCGCCACGTCGACGCCGTCGCCGCCGGTGATCTCGCGGACCCGGGCGACGGTGTCCTCTTCCTCCACGTCGATGGTGTAGTCGGCGCCGAACTCGCGGGCCAGCTCCAGCTTGGCGTGGTCCCTGGCGAGCCCGGTGACGATGACGGCGCCGGCGCCGGCCGCCTTGGCGGCGATGACGGCGGACAGGCCGCGCTGGCCGGCGCCGAGGATGAGCACCGTGCTCCCGAGGCCGACGCCGCCCAGGTGCACCGCCCACCGGACCCCGGCGCCGAGCGGGTTGTACATCACCGCGATCTCGGCCGGGATGTCTTTCGAGATCGGGTGCAGGATCGAGGTGGGCTGCAGGTGGATGTATTCGGCGAAGCCACCGTTCAGCCGCGGCTCACCGGTGTTGTACCCGCCGTAGCTGCCCTTGCGGTTCCGGCAGGACATGTACCGGCCGGTCAGGCACCGATCGCAGTTGCGGCAGGGAATCAGGATCTCCAGCGCGACCCGGTCGCCGGGGCTGACCCCCCACCGCTGCGCGGCCCGTTCGCCCACCTCCTCGATGATCCCCAGTGGCTCGTGGCCGGGCACCATGGGCAGGCCCCGCTGGCCGAGGTGGCCCTTGTACTGTTCCACGTCACTGCCGCAGATCCCGCAGGCCTCGATCCGGAGCAGGCCCTCGTCGGGCCCGATCACCGGCCGCGGGAACTCCCGCATCTCGAACGTGCGGGGCGCGGTCATCACCACGGCGCGGACCATGTCAGCCATTGCCGTTCACCGCCTCGTCCATCGGGGTGACATCGATCGGGGTGATATCGATCGGGGTGACATCGAGAGGTATCAGCGGGACGGGCCCGGCGTTCTGCGCCGCCGGGACATAGCCCCAGTACTTGGCGCGGGCACCGCCGTCCACCACGAAGTCGCAGCCGGTGATGAGGCGCGCGTAGTCCGAGCACATCCACGCGACGCAGTGGCCGATGTCGGTCGGCGTGGATGGCACCCCCATCGGGATCATGCCGCGGACGTCGAACCGGCCGCCCGGCCGCCACCAGTCCTTGCGGTCCGCCGGCGGCTCGGCTGGCGGGCGCAGGGTGCCGACACCCCGGGCCTTTCGTTCTGCTATCAATTCGGGGTTGTCCGGCTCCGGGGCGGTGGGCGAGAAACTGTTGACGCGGATGCCATACGGCGCCAGATCCATGGCCGCGGCGCGGACGAAGTTGGCCAGCCCGCCCTTGTGGAACGCGTACGCGATGACCCCGCCAGCTCCCTGCCAGGCGTTCGAGGACAGGATGCTGACGATGCTGCCCCTGATGCCGCGCTCGATCATGGCGATGGCGGCGTGCTTGCTGTTGAGGAAGTTGCCCGCCGCCGCCACCGTCACCGCCCGGTTGAAGAAGCCGGCGCTCTCCTCCAGCAGGCCGCGGCCGCCGAGGATGGCCGCGTTGTTGATCAGGATGTCGATCCGGCCCCAGCGCTCCAGCACCTCGCCGAGGTAGGCATTGACGTCGTCCTCCTCGCTGACGTCGCCGGTGACCGCCATCGCGGTGCCGTCGTTGCGCTCGATCCGGCGCACGCACGCCTTGGCGGCATCGGGGTTGATGTCGTTGCAGGCCACCTTGGCCCCGTACCTGGCCAGCGCGAGCGCGATGCCGCTGCCGATGTTCGGCCCGGCGCCGGTGACCAGCGCCACCTTTCCCTCCAGGGAGATCTCCATGTGCCTGCCTCACGCGTTGATGACGACGGTCTTGACCTGGGTGTAGTCGAGGATGGAGTCCGCGCTCATGGTCCGGCCGAACCCGCTGTGCTTGTAGCCGCCCCAGGGCGCGCCGATGACGCCGCGGGAGCCGAAGCCGTTGATCGTGACCGATCCGGCCTGCACTCCCCTGGCCAGCCGGACGGCGCGGCCGATGTCCCTCGTCCAGACGCAGGCGTTGAGCCCGTAGCGGGTGCCGTTGGCGATGGCGAGCGCCTCCTCCTCGTCGGAGTAGCTGAGCACCGACAGCACCGGGCCGAAGATCTCCTCCTGGGCGATGCGCATGTCCGGGCGGACCTCGTCGAAGATCGTGGGCTCGACGAAGAAGCCCTTGTCGTAGGCACCACCGGTGAGCTTGTGCCCCCCGGTGACCAGCCGGGCCCCCTCCTGCTGGCCGATGCCGACGTACCCGAGCACCCGCTGCTCCTGTTTGGCGCTGATCAGCGGGCCCATCTGGACGTCCTCATGCCAGGGGCCGACCCGGACCCGGCCGAAGGCCTCGGCGACCCGGCCGACGAGTTCTTCCCGCCGCTCACGCCCCACCAGGACCCGGGAACCAGCCGCGCAGACCTGGCCGGTGTTCAGGGTGATGCTGCCCACGATCGCCGGGATGGCGCGGTCGAGGTCGGCGTCGGCGAGCACGACCTGCGGGGCCTTGCCGCCCAGCTCCATGTGCAGTGGCACCAGGTTCGCCGCACACGCCTGCATGATCTTCGTCCCGGTCTCGGGGGAGCCGGTGAAGCCCATCCGGCGCACCAGTGGGTGGGCGGGCAGGGCCGCCCCGGCCTCGGGCCCGTAGCCGGTCACGACGTTGATCACGCCCGGCGGGACGCCGGCTGCCAGCGCCAGCTTGGCCAGCAGCAGGCAGGTCAGCGGTGCGTCCTCGGCCGGCTTGACCACGATCGTGTTGCCGGTCGCGATGGCCGGCGCGACGTCGGTCACCATGATCGGCCCGGGCACGTTCCAGGGGATGATGCACCCGCACACGCCGTAGGGCTCGCGGATCGTCATGCCCAGGACGTCCGGCTGGGCGCAGGGCAGGGTCTGGCCGGTGACCTTGTCGGCCATGCCGGCCACGAACGTCAGCGTGCGGGCCACCGGGGACGGCCCCCAGTAGGGGTGGCCCACCTCCAGCGACTCGAGCGTGCTGATCTGCGTCTCATGCTCGCGGCACAGCCGCGCCCACGCCGTCAGCAGCTCGGCCCGGACCGTGGGGCTGGTGTCCCGCCAGGCCGGGAACGCGGCCTGCGCCGCCTGCGCCGCCGCGTCGATGTCCGCGGCGCCGCCCCGGGGGACGCACAGCAGGACCTGCCCGGTCGCGGGGTTGATGACGTCGATCGTCTCGCCGCTGACGGCCGGCACCCAGTCCGGGCCGATGAGATGCGTGCCGTCCGCGAGGAGCCCGCGGACGTCCAGGCCGGCCGGCTGCGTCACGGTCATGACAGTCCCTTCCGTGGCCGGCCCGGGCGCCCGTGCCCGCCTCGGCGATCAGCTATGCCGCGCGCCCTGGCCATTCGACAAATGACGAAAGCCGCTACGGTCGTCGGACAAATGACATGCTGTGGGTCTCGCGGTGTCAAGTGGGGGGCCGCCGAAAACCGGCTGCCTGCTTTGGTCTCTGGCCACGGTCGCCGCACTGCCTGGACGTGGCTGTTCCACGGTCCGGACCGGCCCCTTGGCACACCTGTGAGCAGGTGGTATAGATACATATGCCACCACAGTCGTCGAAGAAGATGTCATAGGTTGCGTACCGGTTCTGGCTGGCAGCCTTGGACTGGTGCTGTGCTGGCCGCCGGTGGGGACCCCCGTCATATCGCCCCCCCGGGTAACGAGGAAGGTCAGGCCGGATGAGCACGATGAAGACCCTGGCGGCAGTCCTCCGCAAGGGCGGCGAGCCCTGGGAGATCACCGAACTGGACCTCGACGAGCCCAAGGCGAACGAGGTGCTGGTCAAGATGAAGGCAGCGGGCCTGTGCCATTCCGACGAGCACATCCGCGCCCGCGGCACCGCCCGCCTCCCGCTGGTCGGCGGGCACGAGGGCGCGGGCATCGTGGAGGCCATCGGCCCCGGTGTCACCAGGGTGAAGGTGGGAGACCACGTCTCCTGCTCCTACATCCCGGTCTGCGGGAAGTGCCGGTACTGCTCGACCGGCCGCCAGAACCTGTGTGACGCCGGGAAGTGGGCCGCGGTCGGCTGCCTGCAGGACGAGACCTTCCGGTTCCACTCCGGCGGCGAGGACCTCGGCGGCATGTGCGTGGTCGGCTCGTTCTCACAGTGGTCGGTGCTGTCGGAGTGGTCCTGCGTCAAGGTCGACGACGACATCCCGTTCGAGCACGCGGCCCTGGTGAGCTGCGGTATCACCACCGGGTGGGCATCGTCGGTCTACGCGGCCGGTGTCCGGGCCGGTGACACCGTGGTGGTCTTCGGCACTGGCGGGGTGGGGATCAACGCGGTGCAGGGCGCCCGCTACGCCGGGGCCAAGAACGTCATCGCGGTCGACCCGCTGGAGAACAAGCTGGAGGCGGCCAAGTCGCTCGGCGCCACACACGGCTTCACCGACCCGGCGAAGGCCAAAGAGGTGCTGGTCGACATCACCTGGGGCCAGCTCGCCGACCATGTGATCTGCACCGTCGGCGAGATGGACAACGAGGTCGTCAAGAACGCCGTCGACATGTGCGGCAAGGCGGGCTCGGTCGTCATCACCGGCGTCGGCTACTTCGACATGGTGCTGCCGGGCGCGATCCTCATCGGCTACCACCGCCGGCTGCAGGGCGCCCTGTTCGGCGGTGCCAACCCGCTCTACGACATTCCCAAGCTGCTGGGCCTGTGGAAGGCCGGCGATCTCAAGATCGACGAGCTGATCACCAAGCGGTACTCGCTGGACCAGATCAACGAGGGCTACGCGGACCTGATGGACGGCAAGAACATCCGCGGCGTCCTCATCCACGACCACTAGGACGCCGAGGCAGATAGGAGCTGACATGCCGAACGCGATCCTGGACCCGACTGGGCAGGCTGACCGGACATCCGCCGGGCCGGCCTTCACACTCGCGCGGCGGCGGCCCGGCCTGCGGGGCGCGCGGGTGGGGCTGCTCGTCAACACCAAGCGGAACGCTGACCTCCTCCTCGAAGAGGTGGGCAGGCTGCTCATGAAGGAGCAGGGTGCCGGCAGCGTCATGGCCCGCACCAAGCTGGCGTTCGCGCAGCCGGTGACCGAGGACATGCTCACGGAGCTGACCACCGGATGCGACGTGGTGGTCACCGGGGTCGGCGACTGCGGATCGTGCAGCGCCTCCGCGGTCACCGACGGCATCATGCTGGAGGGCAGGGGCATCCCCGCGGCTGTCATCTGCAGCGACGCGTTCGGTGCCAGCGCGGACGCCATCGCCAGCCTGCGCGGCGCACCGGGCTACCGCTACCTGACCACGCCGCACCCGGTCGCCGTGCTCACTCCCGATGAGGTGCGCGATCGCGCCCGGCAGCTGGTCGGCGACATCGTCTCGCTCCTCGCGTCGGACGGCACAGCGGGCGGCACAGCGGACGGCACAGCGGACAGCACGGCGGACGGCACGGCGGGCGGCGCAGCGGACGGCGAGGCGGCCGCCTGATGACGCAGGCCGCCAGTCTGGGTCCGGCCAGTCTGGATCCGGCCAGCCTGGATCCAGACGCGGCCCAGCGGGCCATCGAGTACTGCTACGAGCAGGGCTGGTCGGACGGGCTGCCGCTGGTCCCGGCCACCAGGCCGCTGGTCGATCAGTTCCTGGCCCACACCAGCCGCGATCCCGGGGAGGTCATCGGGACGCTGGAGCAGGTGGGCCGCGGCTGCACCGTATACCTGGCCGCGGTCAACGCGGCGATGGCGGGCTGCCGGCCCGAATACTTCCCAGTGGTCCTGGCCGCCTTCGGCGCCCTGATGGCTGAACGTGCCGCGCGGGGTGGCGGCTGGCAGAGCACCAGCGGCCCCGCCCCGCTGATCGTCGTGAACGGCCCCGTCCGCGCCGAACTTGGTTTCAACGCCACCGGCGGCGTCTTCGGGCCGGGATTCCGCGCGAATGCCACCGTCGCCCGGGCGATCGGCCTCATCGTCCGCAACGCCTTCGGCATCCATCCCCACGTCCTGGAACAGGCGACGCAGGGGGTTCCCGGCCGGTGGTCCATCTGCATCGCGGAGAACGAGGAAGAGAGCCCCTGGGAACCGTTCTCGGTCGGCGGCGGCGTGCCGGCCGGGACCAGCGCGGTGTCGGCGACGCTGCTGCGCACCAGCGAGTTCGTCGACAACCGTCATTCCCACCATCCCGAGGACGTGCTCTGGGATCTGGCGGACACCATCTCGCGCACCGGTGCGCAGATCTTCAAGGAGGCCTCGGCCGGGGTGGTGCTCTGCCCCGAGCACGCCCAGATGTTCGCCGGCGCCGGGTACTCCAGGGCAGCGGTGCAGGAATGGCTCATGGCGCGCTGTGGCCGCCTCCCCGCGGACCTGCGGCGGGCGGGCAAGGGGGACCTGAGCAAGATCAGCCCGGAGGACGAGGCCCGGCAGGCCGCGGCCGGCGCCGGTGAGATCTCACGCACGATGATGTCCTCCCGGCAGCTGCCGGTGATCGTCGCCGGTGCCCGCAACGCCGCCATCTCCATGGTGGTGCGGGTCTTCGGTGAGTGGTCAGGGACCGCCGTGCCGGTCGAGGTGCCGGCCGAGGTGACGGCCGGTGCGCCGGCGGGAGCCCGCGCCGGGACCGGGACCCGGTAGCCGGGCAGGCCCGGAAGGCAGGAGAGAAACGATGCTCGACGTGGCGCGTCTGGAGCCGTTGCAGGCGTCGCTGGGCGCCGACGGCTACCTGATGGAGGCCCGCGAAGAGGGCGGCCGGATCGATGTGCGCATCCGCGCCTCCGATGACGCCTGCGCCGACTGCCTGGTCCCCAAGCCCATCATGCGCGGCATCCTCGGGCAGGTGCTCGGGGTTGCCGAGGACATCATCGACCTCACCTACCCGGCGGAGCTGCCCGGGTAGCGGTAGCCCCGGCCCGCAGGCATCTCCAGTACGGCACCGACACGAACAGTCAAAGGAGTACAGATATGAGTCCTCGCACGATTCCGCCGTTCCGTGCTGATCATGTTGGCAGTTTGCTGCGCCCGGCTGGGCTGCTGGCGGCGCGGGAGGAGTTCGCGGCTGGGGTGATCACCGCTGAGCAGCTGCGGGCGGCCGAGGATGAGGCGATCACCGCGGTGGTGGCGATGCAGCGGGAGGCAGGGCTGCAGTCGGCCACGGATGGGGAGCTCCGGCGGGCGTCGTGGCATATGGATTTCATCTACCAGCTCGGCGGGGTCGCCAAGACACCGGGGAACCTGGCGGTCAAGTTCCACAACGCGGGCGGGGACATCGAGTTCACCCCCGCCGCGATCCACGTCGCCAGCAAGATCACCCTGGGCGAGACCATCTTCGCTGACGACTTCGCCTACCTGCAAAAAGCCGTGGCGCCTGGGCAGACACCCAAGCTGACGATCCCCTCACCCAACATGGTCCACTACCGCGGCGGCCCCGCCGCGATCGACCCGGCCATCTACCCCGACATCGAGGAGTTCTGGGCCGACCTGGCCACCGCCTACGCCGCCCAGGTCGCCGCGATCGCCGCCCAGGGCTGCACCTACCTCCAATTCGACGACACCTCCCTGGCCTACCTCAACGACCCCGCCCAGCGCGCCGCCATCACCGCCCGCGGCGAAGACGCCGACAACCTGCACCTGCGCTACATCAGCCAGGTCAACACCGCCCTGGCAGACAAGCCACCCGGGCTGGCCGTCACCACCCACCTGTGCCGCGGCAACTTCCGCTCCTCCTGGGCCGCCACCGGCGGCTACGACTTCGTCGCCGAAGCCCTGTTCAACGACCTGGACGTCGACGGGTTCTTCCTCGAATACGACGACCCCCGCTCCGGCGGCTTCGAACCCCTGCGGTTCGTCCCCCCCGGCAAAATGATCGTCCTGGGCCTGGTCACCACCAAAACCGGCCAGCTCGAACACCCCGACACCCTCAAACGCCGCATCGACCAAGCCGCCCACTACCTCCCCCTCGACCAGCTCGCCCTCTCCGGCCAATGCGGCTTCTCCTCCACCGTCGAAGGCAACACCCTCACCCACGACCAGCAACGCGCCAAACTCGACCTCATCGTCACCACCGCCCACGACATCTGGGGCTGACGCTTGTGAGCCGGGCACAAGCGGGGCGCCACCCGGGTAGGGCGCAGATACAAGATCATCTGCCGACGGCCGACGCGCGAAAATCAAGCCTTGCGCCCACCCCGGGCGCCATCTAGCATCCAAGACAAAACTCGGCACGCTCGACAGATAAATGTCACGTACTTGCCCCGCTCGTCGTCGCTGGACAACAGCGGGCGAGCACCCCCCGTTGGTTCAGGTGCGCCATGACCATCTGGTTTCGCCGTTGTCCGGGAACGCCGGGCAGGCCTCAGTCTGCATGTGCCCGGCCCGTACTAGCACCAGCCACCCAGCGGGCCGCAAATGCCCCGCGCTTTTCCCTGATTTCCGTGGACTACCGAAATTCGAGTAGGTGGATGCCGTGAGATTCTTGAGAAAGACGAAGAAGTCCCGCCTTGGTGTATCCGCTGCGCTGCTCGCGGTCGCGCTCGCCGCGGCCGCCTGTGGCAGCAGCGGTGGCGGTGGTACGTCCGGCAGTGCCTCGCCCCACGCGGGCGGCTCCCTGACGGTTCTCGAGGACTCCGGGTACGAAGGCGCCTGGCCGGTTGGGCTGGACCCCGCGACGAACACCAACGGCGCCGCGGACCAGAGCTACATGGACTCGATCTTCGGGCAGCTCTTCGAGCTGGGCTCCCACGGCAAGATCATCCCCGACATGGCGACCGGGTACAGCTTCTCCAATGGCGGCAAGACCGTCACCATCAGCCTGCGCCCGGGCATGAAGTTCACCGATGGCACGCCGCTCAACGCCGCGGCGGTGGTCTGGAACATCCAGCGTGACCTCAAGTCACCGTGCACCTGCAAGCCCACCTGGCCGGTCGCTTCAGTCACGGCGCAGGGGACCAGCGCCGTGGTGATCAACCTGAAGGCGGTGTTCGCGCCGATCATCGCGTCCTTCATCGACTCGACGGCGAACTGGATCGCCTCCCCGGCGGCGGTGAAGAAGATGGGCGAGAAGCAGTTCGCGCTCACCCCCGTCGGCGCGGGGCCCTTCGAGGTGGTCAGTGACACGCTGAACTCGGTGCTGGTGCTGAAGAAGAACCCGCACTACTGGCAGAAGGGCCACCCCCTCCTCGACCAGCTCACCTTCAAGTCGGTCGGCGGGGACGAGGCGGCGTACGAGGCCATGCTCGCCGGTGAGGGGCAGGTCTACGAGAACATGTCCACGCCGGCCCTGCTCAAGCAGGCCGCGCAGCACTTCACCGTGGTGAACCAGCTCTCCACCTCGCCTTACGACCTCCAGCTCAACACTGCCACCGCGCCGTTCAACAACATCAAGGCGCGGGAGGCGATCTACTACGCGACCGACATCCAGCCGATCGTCAGCCATATCTTCGACAACCTCTATCCGCTGACTCAGGGGTTCACCGCCCCGGGGGGCATCTGTTACCAGGCCACGGTCCCCGGATACCGGACCTTTGACCTCGCGAAGGCCAAGGCGCTCGTCAAGCAGCTCGGCGGGCTGACCGTCAACCTGGGCACGATCAACGTGCTGGTGGCCAAGGAGACCACGCAGGCCCTGCAGACCGAGTGGGCCAAGGCGGGGATCAAGACCACCATCGCCTCCTACGACCTCGGCCCGCTCATCGCGCAGTTCACCGGGAAGAAATGGCAGGCCATGGTCCAGACCGCCGGTGCGTATGACCCGGCCGCGGGTGTTGGCGTGGGCTTCCGGTTCTCCTCCCTGTCACCGTTCAGCGGCGTGCATGACCCCAAGCTCGACTCGCTGCTGAACCAGGCTGCCGGGACGCTCAACATGAGCCAGCGGTGCAGCCTCTACAACCAGGCCGCGTCCTACATCAACCAGCAGGCGTACGGGCCGTTCTACTTCGCCTTCGCCCCTGCCAACGTCGCGGCCAAGGGCGTGACCGGCCCCGGGCTCACCTCGCCCCTGTCCAGCGTCGTGGTGACGCCCAACATCCCGTGGGAGGACGTCTCCTACAGCCCCGGCGGCTGACCGATCCAGCCAGCGATCCGCATGTGAAAGGCAGGTTTATGGCGGCGGAAGCCGGCCCCGCGCCCGCCGGGCCCCCAGCGCAAGGGGTTCCGGGGGATCATTCCCCCGGGACAGCGCAGTGGGGCTCGGCGGGCCGTGCGGTGCTCACCTCCCCCGCGCTGCGGGTGACCGGTAAGCGGCTGCTGTCGGCGGTCCCCGTCCTGTGGGGGGTCACGTTCCTCACCTTCGTGGTGATGAACGTGCTGCCGGGAGACACCGCCCAGGAGCTGCTCGGGGCCAACGCCACCCCGGCCGAACTGCAGACGCTCCGGCTCAAGCTCCACCTCAACGAGCCGTTCTGGGTCCGCTACTGGCACTGGCTCAGCGGCGCGGCGCAAGGCCATCTTGGCGACTCACTGGTCAGCGGTCAGCCGGTCACCTCCATCCTGGGCCAGCGGCTGCCGGTCACCTTCGAGCTGATGATCTACACCTTCTGCCTCTCGGTCCTGATCGCCGTGCCCGTCGCCGCCGCGGCGGCGTACCGGCCCGGCGGCCTGGTTGACCGGCTGAGCATGATGCTCAGCATGGCCGGGCTGTCCATCGCGCCCTACGTGCTGGCCCTGCTGCTCGTCCTCATCTTCGCCGTCAACCTGCGGGTGCTGCCGGCGATCGGCTTCGTCCCGCTGAGCCAGAGCGTCGTGGGCAACATCAAGTCGCTGACCCTGCCCGCCCTGTCCATCGGGCTCCCGCTGGCGTGTTTCTACATCCGGCTGCTGCGGGCGGACATCGTCGAGCAGATGCAGAGCGAGGACTACGTGGTGACCGCCAGGGCCAAGGGCGTGGCGCCGTGGCAGGTGCTGATCCGGCACGCCCTGCGCAACTCCATGTTCGGGTTCCTCACCGTGCTGGGACTGAACCTGGGAACCCTCATCGGAGCCCTGGTGATCATCGAGCCGATCTTCTCCCTGCCGGGGATCGGCCAGGTGCTGCTGCAGTCGATCAGCGACCGGGACGTCGTCGTCGTGGAGGCGGTCGTCCTGGTCTTCGCGCTCATCGTGGTACTTGCCAACCTGCTCACGGACCTGCTGTACGCGGTCCTGGACCCGAGGATCCGGTATGGCCGCCCCTCTGCCTGACACCCTGCTCGCGCCCGGTGTTGCCGTCCCGGCCCCGGCCGGGGCAGCGGCCCGGCGCCGGCGCCGGGCGCTCGCACCCGACATCCTCATTCCGGCGGCCATCCTCGCCCTGATCGCCGGCGGGTGTTTCCTGTGGCCGCTGGTGTACCCGGTGCCGGCGCCGGTCGGCGGCAGCATCCTGTCCGCTGGCCTGCCCCCGTTCTCGCCGGGGCACATACTCGGCACCGACCCGGTCGGCAACGACATCCTGTCGCGCATCCTGTACGGCGGGCGGGTCTCGATCGAGGTGGGGCTGGCGGTCACCCTGATCGGCCTGGTGATCGGCGGCGTCATGGGAAGCGTCGCCGCCTACAGCGGCGGCATCGTCGACACCGTCCTCATGCGTGTGCTCGATGTGCTGATCGCGTTCCCCGCCCTCGTCCTGGCGGTCGCCATCGCCGAAGGGCTCGGGCCGAGCGAACTGCACGTCATCTGGGCGCTGTCCTTCTTCAGCGTGCCCGCGTTCGCCCGGATCGCCCGCGCCGGCACACTCCGGCTGCACGGGCAGACCTTCATGCTCGCCGCCCGGCTGTCGGGCACGAAGGCGTGGCGGATCCTGCTGCGTCATGTGACGCCGAACGTCCTGCCGCAGCTGATCACGTTCGGCCTGCTCGGGATGGGGGTCATCATCATCCTGGAAGGGGCGCTCAGCTTCCTGGGCCTGGGCATCCCGGACCCCGCGCCGAGCTGGGGCAACATGATCGCGCTCGGCCAGGGCACCCTCTCCGCGCAGCCCGTCCTCGTGCTCATCCCCAGCCTGTTCCTGCTGGCCACTGTGCTGTCGCTGAACCTGCTCGGGGACGCGCTGCGCAAGCGCTGGGGCGTGCGGTGAGCACGAGCCTGCTCGACGTGCGGGACCTGGCCGTCCGCTTCCGTCAGGCTGGCCGCGACGTGCCCGCCGTCAACGGGGTGAGCTTCACCGCCGAGCCCGGGCGGACCCTCGCGATCGTCGGTGAGTCCGGGTCGGGCAAGACAGTGAGCTGCCGCGCGGTGATGGGCCTGCTGCCCCCGTCGGCCGTGGTCACCGGCTCGGCCCGGTTCGCGGGCACCGAACTGCTCGGGCTTAGCGAGAACGATCTGCGGCGGCACCGGGGCGCTGACCTCGCGATGGTGTTCCAGGACCCGGCCCGCTCCCTCAACCCGACCATGCGGGTCGGCACCCAGGTCAGCGAGGCGATCCGGTCCCACCTGCCGCTCGATCGCAGCGCGGCGCGGGAACGGGCGATCGAGCTGATGGCCATGGTCCGCATCCCGCTGCCCCGGCGGCGCTACGCCGACTATCCGCACCAGTTCTCCGGCGGGATGCGCCAGCGCCTCATGATCGCGATCGCGCTCGCCTGCCACCCGAAGCTCCTCATCGCCGACGAGGCCACCACCTCCCTCGACGTCACGACCCAGGCGCAGATCATGGACCTCCTGCTCGACCTGCAGGCTCAGCTCGGCATGGCGCTGATACTGATCAGCCACGACCTGGGGCTGGCCGCCTCCTACACCGACGACGTCATCGTGATGTACGCGGGCGGCATCGTGGAACAGGCGGCCACCCGCCGCCTGTTCTCCGCCGTCCGGATGCCGTATACGAAGGCACTGCTGGATGCGGTCCCGCGGCTCGAGCGCCCGCCGCATTCCCCGCTCCCGGTGATCGGCGGCCGGCCGCCTGACACCGGGGCACTGCCGCCCGGCTGCCCGTTCGCGCCCCGCTGCCCGTCGGCGGCCGACCGGTGCCGGCAGCAAGCCCCGCCGCTGCTGGAGCACGAGCCCGGCCATCGCTGGGCCTGCTGGTTTCCCTGCGAGAACGGAGACCCGGGGTGAACGCCGGGCCGCTGCTCGAAGCCCGCGGCATCGTCCAGGAATTCGTGGTCCGTGACTACGGCGGCGTCAAGGGCGGCGTCGTCCACGCCGTCTCCGGCGTCTCGTTCGACCTGCGGCCCGGCGAGACCCTCGGCATCGTCGGTGAGACCGGATCCGGCAAGTCGACCCTCGCCAGATCGCTGCTGCAGGCACCGCGGCCGAAGTCGGGCTCCGTCATCTTCCAGGGCACCGATCTGGTGACGCTGAGGGGCCGCCGCCTCCTCGACGCCAGACGTCACCTGCAGATGGTCTTCCAGGATCCGTTCGGGTCGCTCGACCCCACGTGGCGGGTCGTGGATCTGGTCGAGGAACCGCTGATCGCCTACCGGATCGGTGACCGTCCGGCCCGCCGGCGACGCGTCAGCGAGGTGCTGGAACTGGTGGGCCTCGACCCGGCCGCGTACGCCCGCCGCCGGCCCAGGGAACTGTCCGGCGGCCAGTGCCAGCGCGTCGCCATCGCCCGGGCGGTGGCGCTGTCGCCAGCGCTCATCGTCTGTGACGAGGCCGTGTCCTCCCTCGACGTGCTCATCCAGGCGCAGGTGCTCAACCTGTTCGAGCAACTGCGTGGCGAGCTCGGCCTGTCCTACCTGTTCATCGCCCATGACCTCGCGCTCGTCAAGCAGGTCAGCGACCGCGTCGCGGTGATGTACCTGGGCAAGCTGTGCGAGGTGGGGCCGGCCGAATCGCTCTATACCGACCCGCTGCACCCCTACACCCTCGCCCTGCTGGAGTCGATTCCGAGCCCCGACCCGGCGGCCGGGAGGTCGTCCGCGCACACGGCCATCCACGGGGAGCCCCCGTCGCCTGTCCACCCCCCGAGCGGGTGCCGGTTCCGCACCAGGTGCCCACGCGCGCAGGAGCGCTGTGCGCTGGAGGAGCCGCAGATGCGGACCCTCGCCGAGGGCCATTCCGTGGCGTGCCATTACCCCTTGCCGGCCGGGGCCAGCCCGCGGCCGGCCGCGTCCGCCGCCGTGCCGCAGCGGCAGCCGGGCGCATGAGCCGGGAGGAGATCAGATGAGGCTGCGGATCCTGCTGGAACCCCGCTACGGCGCGACCTACCAGCAGATTCTGGCCATGGCGCGGGCCGCCGAGGAGACGGGGTTCGACGGCTTCTTCCGGGGTGACCACTACCTCGGCATCGACTCCACGGACGCCAGCTACGCCCCGACCGACTCCTGGACCACGCTGGCCGGGCTCGCGGTCCAGACCGGGCGCATCCGGCTCGGCACCCTGGTGACCGCCTCGACCTTCCGCCAGCCCGGCGTGCTGGCGGTGACTGCCGCCACCGTGCACGCCATGAGCGGGGGCCGGGCTGAGCTGGGCATCGGCGCGGCCTGGTACGAGCGGGAGCACCAGTCGTTCGGCATCCCGTTCCCGCCCATCAAGGAGCGCTTCGACCGGCTCGAGGAACAGCTGTCCATTGTCACCGGCATCTGGGGCACGCCACCAGGCGAGAGCTTCAGCTTCCACGGCAGGCACTACCAGATCGAGAACTGCGTAAACTTCCCCGCCCTCGGGCGGCCACCCGGGGAGCCTGCCGGGGCCGCTGGCCCGGACCGTCCCCGGCTCATCCTCGGCGTGACCGGGCCGAAGCGTGGTCCCATGCTGGCGGCCCGGTTCGCCGACGAGTTCAACTGCGGCCTGGCGGAAGGCATGGCTGAGCGGGTGGCCAACTTCCGCCGCATCTGCGCGGAGACCGGCCGCGATCCGGCGACGGTCCGGGTGTCCACGGCCCTCCCGGTATCGTGCGGAGCCACCGCGGCGCAGGCCCAGCGGCGCGCCGGCGCGCTCGGCGACGCCGGTGCCCGGCTGCTGCGGCTGGGCGTGACCGGCACGCCCGCCGACGTGCTCCGCCGGATCGATGAGCTGGCGGCGGCCGGTGCGGACACGCTCTACTTCCATATCTACGACACCGACCCCGGCCACATTCGCCTGCTCGGCACCGAGGTGCTGCCGAAGGTGGGGGGCTGACGGATGGTCCGCTCGGCCGGCTAGGTTGCCGGTGACCGCTTATGCCAGGCAGGAGGCCATATGCCCGAGACCCAGAGCACCCAGACACCCTCCGCCGGGGCGCCGGGGCCGTCAGCAGCGCGGCCACCGTTCCGGGCCGACCATGTCGGCAGCTTGCTGCGCCCGCCCGAGGTGCTGCGGGCCCGCGAGGATTTCGCGGCCGGGCGCATCACCGCCGACGGGCTGCGTGGCGTCGAGGATGCGGCCATCCGCGAGGTGGTGCGGATGCAGCAGGACGTGGGGCTGCGGTCGGCGACGGACGGCGAGTTCCGCCGTGAGTCCTGGCACATGGACTTCATCTACCAGCTCGGCGGGATCACGAAGGTGCAGGACGACACCATCAGGGTGGCGTTCCACAACGAGCAGAAGACCTACGAGTGGGCGCCGCCGTCCGCGCACGTCACCGCGCCGCTGACGCTCGAGCACACGATATTCGGCGACGCCTTCTCGTTCCTGGCCGGCGCGGTCACGGACGCGACGCCGAAGCTCACCATCCCGTCCCTGAGCATGGTCCACTACCGGGGCGGCCGGTCGGCGATCGACGAGTCGGTGTACCCCGATCTCGGCCAGTTCTGGGCCGACCTGGCGGCGGCGTACGCGGAAGAGGTCCAGCGGCTCTACGACCTCGGCTGCCGCTACCTCCAGTTCGACGACACCAGCCTGGCGTACGTGAACGACCCCGCGCAGCGCCAGCACATCGCCGAGATCGGCGGCGACCCCGAGCATCAGCATGAGCAGTACATCGCGAACATCAACCGCGCGCTGGCGAACCGCCCGGCGGACATGGCGGTGACCACGCACATGTGCCGGGGCAACAACCAGAGCATGTGGGCCGCCGAAGGCGGCTACGACTTCGTCGCCGACACGCTGTTCAACCAGCTCGAGGTCGACGGCTTCTTCTGCGAGTGGGACGACGAGCGGTCGGGCGGCTTCGAGCCGCTGCGTTTCGTTCCGAAGGGGAAAAGAGTTGTCCTTGGCCTGGTGACGACCAAGCGCGGCGAGCTGGAGAGCAAGGACCAGCTGAAGCGGCGGATCGAGGACGCGGCCCGGTTCGTCGACATCGGCCAGCTGTGCCTGTCGCCGCAGTGCGGGTTCTCCTCCACCAAGGAGGGCAACGACCTCACGCAGGAACAGCAATGGGCGAAGCTCAGGCTGATCGTCGAGACGGCCCAGGAGGTATGGGGCGAGGGCTGAGCCTGGAACGCCCGGCGTCGCCCCGGCAGGTCACCGGCCGTGGTCCGGATCGCGTGACAGAGCGCCTTTCGTGACACGGGCGTTGAGGCTGGTGTCAGATATCTGCAGGTTTCACGGCTTGCTGGCTGCGGCGGCCCTGTTTGTGGCCGGACGCAGGAAGGTGCGGCGCGGGTTTGGGTGAACGGGGCATTGCCCAGCCCGCCTGATGGTGCGATTCTCCGCATAAGCCGTCTGTGATGCTCTTGACCAGCACTCATAGCAGACGGCACCGGCGCCGCGCATGGCCCTCGGGACACGCCCGCCGCCGCCCGGAGGGAGTGAGCAGCGCAGATGCTGGCAGCGGTGACCCAGTCCCCGGGCGTGATGGTTGTCGATAACGTGTCGGAACCTGGGCCGCCCGGTCCGGCTGATGTCATCATTCGGCCGGAGGCCGTCGGTATCTGCGGGTCGGATCTGCACGTGTACTCCGGCGATGTGGGCGCCCTGTCCGGGGCCCGCGACTTCTTCCCCCGGATCCAGGGTCATGAGTTCTCGGCTGTGATCGAGGCGGCCGGCAAGGACTGCCCGGGCGGGGTGAAGGCCGGGGACCGGGTCGCGGTCTGGCCGCTGCACGGGTGCGGGCGCTGCTACCCGTGCCGGGTCGGGCGGGCGAACGCGTGCGTGTCGCTCGAGCTGTTCGGGATCCACCGCGACGGCGGGCTTCAGCAGCTGCTCTCCGTCCCCGCGTCCCACGTGTTCGGCGTCGGCGATCTCGACGCCGAGTCCAGCGCCTTCATCGAGCCCATGTCGATCGCGGTGCACGCGGTGGACCGGGCCGAGATCCGGGCCGGCCAGCAGGTGGTCATCCTCGGCGCCGGCCCGATCGGGCTCGCCACCACCATGGCCGCCGTCGCCGCCGGGGCCAGGGTCATGGCGACCGACCCGGTCGCCGCCCGGCGCGACCTCGCGGTCACGGTCGGGGCCGAGCACGTGGCCTGGGGCAGCGACGGCGAGCTGCTCGACGCGGCCGGCGCGTGGACCCGCCGGAAGGGGCCGCCGCGGGTCATCGACACCACCGGTGATCCCGCCGTCCTTGCACAGGCGACTGCCATGGTGTGCTCGGCTGGGCGGGTCGTCGTCGTGGGGATGTCGGCGGCCACCGCGCCGCTGCGCACCGGGATCTTCCCGGAAAAGGAGATCGACGTCGTGGGGTCCAGCTGCGCGAGCGCAGCGGACTTCCGCGCCGCGGTCCGGCTGGTACAGGCTCACCGGGAGCCCATCGCCGCCCTGTTCTCGCACCGCTTCCCGCTCACCCAGGCGCGGGCGGCGATCGAGTGCGTGGCGAGCTCCCCGGCAGAGATCGTCAAGGTGCTGATAACTCTCGGCAGCGTGTGATCTGGAGGAATGTGCAATGACTGAGACGAGTGTCGACCGGGTGGTGCGGGAGTACCAGCGCCCGGACCTGTTCATCGCGGGCGACGAGGAAGCATCCCCCTGGGTCCCGTTCGGCGATGACGCCTTCATCCGCCACCTGGCCTTCGATGTGCGCAACAACTCGTTCACCAACGTGCTGTGGGTGAAGGCCGGTGGCATGCTCGGCCGGCACCGTCACCGCGGCCCGGTGTCCGGGTACGTGCTGGAAGGAAGCTGGCGCTACCTGGAGTACGACTGGGTCGCCCGGCCGGGCGGCTATGTGCACGAGAGCCCCGGTGTCATCCACACCCTGGTGTGCGACGACCCGAACGGGATGAAGACCGTGTTCTGGCTGAACGGCTCGCTGGAGTTCTACGACGACGACGACAATCTCACCCAGACGTTCGACGTCTTCTGGTACATCGACCACTACCTGAGCTACTGCAAGGAGCACGGGCTCCCGATCAACGAGGCGCTCTGGGTCTGACCCCACTCCCCCGGGACGGGCTGGCGCGGTGGCGGCCACTGGCTGGATGGCTGCCCCGCCGCCAGTCCCCCGGGCGCTCACCCGAACAGGGGAACTGACCCGCCAGCGGGCCGAGCTGGAGCCGTTCCTCGCTGGTCAGTGACTCACGCCCGGTGCCCTTGAGTGCATGGGTGCGGTCAGGCCGGGACCGGCTGGCCGAGCAGCCCGTCCAGGACGCGGCGGACCAGGGCGCGCGGCCCGGACCGCCGCCGCGGCCGTTTCGCGCCAGTCCCAGGCCAGCGTGCCCGGGGGGTAGGCGGACGCCGCGACACGGACATAGCAGCTGGTGATAGAGGACGTCCGCCACCGCCCAGCCCGCGCACCGGGTGGCGCGCATCATGTCCGCCTCGCCCAGCCCGTCCACGGCGGCTGTCACATCGGCGTAGGCAGCCGCCACCGCCTCCACGGCGGCTGCCTGGCCCAGGGCGGTCACTGCCGGATCCTCCCCGAAGCGGCCCCATCCCGCATCTGGTTTCCCGGCCCCACTGGACAGCTCTTGGCTAATTACCTATGTTAACGCGTGACAAACTAGGGGATACTAACCGTCTGCGGTAGTAGGCACATGTGAGCAGCTAGAAAGGTTGAGGATGCACCTTAACCCCTTCATCATCCTTGGCAGCGCGGTCGTCGGGCTGCTGGTGGGGCTCACCGGAGCCGGCGGGGGTGCGCTGATGACCCCGATGCTGATCTTGCTGTTCGGCGTCAAGCCGTCCTCGGCCATCTCCAGCGACCTGGTGGCCGCCGTGCTGATGCGGCCGGTCGGCGCCGCCGTGCACCTGGCCAAGGGCACGGTGAACCTGCGCCTGGTCGGCTGGATGGTGGCCGGCTCGGTGCCGATGGCCTTCTTCGGCGCCTTCCTGCTCCGGCAGCTCGGGAACGGGACGGCCGCCCAGCAGAACGTCGAGTACGCCCTCGGCGCCGCCCTGCTGGTCGGGGCCGGTGCCATGGTGCTGCGCTACGTCCTGGACCGCCGGTCCGGCCAGCAGCGGATCGGCACGATCGAGCAGGTGACCGTCCGCCCGGTGCCGACCATCCTGATCGGCGTGATCGGCGGGCTGATCGTCGGCATGACGTCGGTCGGCTCGGGCTCGCTGATGATCGTGCTGATGCTGTTCCTGTACCCGCTGCTCGGCGCCAACCAGCTGGTCGGGACCGACCTGACGCAGGCGGTCCCGCTCACCGCCGCGGCGGCCGCGGGCGCGCTGATCTTCGGCCACGTCGAGTTCGGCGTGACCGCCTCCATCGTCATTGGCAGCGTGCCCGCGGTCCTGATCGGCTCGTTCCTGTCATCGCGGGCACCGGACCGCTACATCAGGCCGGTCATCACGTTCGTGATCTTCGCATCCGGGCTGAAGTACATCGGGCTCGGCACCACCGAGCTGGGCTGGGTGCTGTGCGCCGTGGCGCTGGCCGGCGGCGGCTACCTGCTTGCCCGCACCCGGCCATGGTCCAGCGGCCAGCCGGTCCCCGCCGACGGCGAGCCGGGCGATTCCAGGGCTGGTCCCCCCGGCGGCCTGCCCTGACCGGCGGGGGCAGGCAGCTGCCCTGACGCGGCCGGTCAGGGCGCTACGCTGGCGAGCTGGCCCAGCGGATCTCGCCGTCGTGGACCTCGCTGGTCGGTGACAGCCCCGCGGCGCGGGCGACCCGCTGGGAGGCCAGGTGGGCGGGGTGGATATGGGCGGTCACGGTCCACCCGTCCGCGAGCAGCCGGGCAACGAGGCTGCGCGCGGCTTCCGTGGCGTAGCCGCGGCCCTGCGCAGTCCGTGCCACCACCCAGGCAACCTCAGCGGGCCCGGCGGCTGGGCCGCCAGCGGGCAAGGTCGCCTGCACTGTCCCCACCGCCCCGCCGGTCTCCCGTAGCCGGATCAGCCAGTTACCCCACATCTGGTCACCAGCGGGCGAGCGGCGCGCCGCCAGCAGCGCGTAACGCGCGGCCAGGGCTGGTTCGTCCAGGGGGGCGCCACCGGTGAACTCATGCAGGGCGGGGTCGTCCAGCAACGGCGCCAGTTCGGCGGCGTGGGCCACGGTCAGTGGCTCCAGGTCGAGCCGCCCGGTCCGCCAGCCCTGGTCGAGGTTGATCACCCGCCGACCCTAACCGCCATCGGCGACCCTGGCCTGGACAGGGTTTCTCCGTCAGCCCGAGGAACAGCACGGTCTGCGCCGCCGCGTGAGGGGATGGCTGCATCACACCCCTCCACACGTGCGGGGCCCGGGCCGGTTCGGCATGCTGGAGGCATGAGCAGGCCGGAAGCGGAGGTCCGGTTCGCACCGGAGCTGCGGTTCTTCCTCGCGCCGCGGCACCGGGCTGGGCGCGTGCGGGTGACCTGTGACGGGACGTCAACGCTTGGCCACGTGGTCGAGTCACTCGGCGTGCCGCTGCCCGAGGTTGGCTGCCTGGCCGTCAACGGCAGGCCGGTCGAGCCCGGCCACCGGCTCGGTGACGGTGACGTGGCGGACGCCGGTGCCGTGCGGCGCCCGCAGCCGCTGCCGTCAGCCCGTTTCCTGCTCGACGTCCATCTGGGGACACTGGCACGGCGGCTGCGGCTGGTGGGTGTCGATGCCGCCTACGCCAATGACCTGGACGACGACGCACTCATCGAGCAGGCCAACGCCGGCCGGAGGGTGCTGCTGACCCAGGACCGCGGGCTGCTGCGCCGCAGGCGGCTGTGGCTGGGAGCCTATGTGCGCGGGGCCCGCCCGGATGAGCAGCTGCGCGATGTCCTGGAACGGTTCGCTCCCCCGCTGGCGCCGTGGACCCGGTGCACGGCCTGCGGCGGGCTGCTGTCACCGGCCCGCAAAGCCGACGTCGAGCAGGTGCTCCGCCCCGGTACCCGGCGCACCTATCAGAACTTCTCGCGCTGCACGGCCTGCGGCCAGGTCTACTGGCGGGGTGCGCACAGCAAGCGGCTCGACGTGATCGTCGGGTCGGCGATCCGCGCAGCGACTGTGCCGCCTGGTCACCGCCAGGGCGGGTAACCGTCGGGGGCCTGTTCGTGCCCCCGGGACCGTACAGTGGCTGCATGCCCGCTGAGGCAGGAGATCTGGATCTGCCGCGGCTGTACCGCGACACCCGGCTGCGCGACGTCGCCAGCCACGAGCAGGACATGCGCGCGGCGGTAGGCCCGCCCGGGGCCAGGGACACCGAGGTGATCTGGCACGGCGCCGGATGGCTGCTGTCCGGGCTGAAGCCGCCCGTCGCACTGCGCGTGGTGGTGGAGGACGGCGAGTTCCGGCTCGGGCCGGACAGCGGGAGTCCGCTCACGCTGACCACCAGCCGGTTCGAGGCGTTCCGGTGGGGGATGGGCCGCCGCAGCCGGGATCAGCTCGCCGCCCTTGACTGGTCCGCCGACCCGGCCCCGGTCATCGACCATCTGGTGGTCTTCGGCCCGGCTGCCAGCGACATCGCCGAGTAGCCAAGTACGGGGCAGGCCCTCAGGCCGAAACCAGGTCACACACGAAAATGAGGGTCTCGCCCGGCGCGATCACCCGCCCGGCGCCGCGGTCCCCGTAGGCCAGATCGGGGGGAATGATCAGCTGCCGGCGGCCGCCGACCTTCATGCCCTGCACCCCTTGATCCCAGCCAGCGATGACCTGCCCGGCACCGAGCTGGAACTGCAACGGGTCGCCCCGGTCCCAGCTGGCGTCGAATTCCTCGCCCGTAGAGTAAGCGACCCCGACATAGTGCACCTCGACCATGTCACCCGCCCTGGCGACGGCGCCATCACCTTCCCAGATATCGGTGACCTCCAGTTCGGGCGGCGGCTCGCCGCCGGGAAAGTCGACCTCAGGCTTGCCGACGCTCATACTCGCCTCTCTCTGTAGCTCTTCAACCGCGGCCCGCTTACCCAGCCAGGCAGCCGTGCGCCTCACCCCGGGCGAGGCCTCCGCGCCCCGCCCAGGTTATGCCGTCGCGGGTCCCTCCCTACCGCCCAGCAGCCCCGCAGGACGGCTGACCAACGCTCGCACACGGCTCCCCTCTGTCAAGTGAATGGTTGTTCCCGGCTCGCCAGCGTGCGCCGGTCCTCGCCGCTGCGGTCCGGTGCCGGTGAACTGCGCCGGGAACGCCCAGGAGAACGGGGGGCTCTGGTGGCGTAGGGTGGTTGGCGGCGGGTCCGGGAAGTGACTTCTCTGAAGCGCCGGTGACGGGGTTCGAGCCGGCTGCGCTGGAGCCAGTAGCCGCCCCCACGTGTCCTCCCGTGCCCGTTGCTGCTGCCCGGGCGTCGAGGATCATCTGGCGGTAGACGATGTCGGAGAGCCGGTTGATCGTCCGGTTCCCGGCGCGCGGCGGCGGGTGGCGGCCACTGGCTCAGGATCGCCGTGGCTTGCGGTGCCGTCCTTTGCCGCCGGTGGGATGTGCGATGGTCGCTGGGCCGGGCGGCTGGCAGGTGCCGCAGCGGCGGATGGGTGAGCCGGTTCGCTCCAGCGCCCACTTGCCGAGGTCGCTTAGTGACGTTGAGCAGATCTTGACGTAAGGCCCGGTCCACGTCCGCCCACGCGGCGGCTGCCCGTTGATGGTGTGGCAGCTGGCGTGGTGGGTTCGGGCGTCGGCCGGGTTGAGGCTCCGCTGGATGTTGATGACGTAGCCGTGGGCGTGGCTGGCCACCCAGCTCAGGTAGCCCTGGTCGTCGTCGCGGAACTGCTCCGTGCCCATCACGCACCTCCCACACGAGGCCGGCGCACCCTATGCGCAGTATGAGCCTGTCAGCGAATGCTGTACCGCGTCCAGGTGAGGCGAACAGCTGTGACGCCGGGGGAGAACGAGGCTGCGGCTCCCGGACCTGACCGCGGCGGCTTCTGCGCCGAAGATGAGTCCCGGTCGCTGTTGCGGGGCGCGGTCATGTTCAGCGCGAATGCCCGCGCCGTCTGCCGGCCCTGCGGCTCCGCCAACCGGGGCGGCGCACCCGCAGACGCGAGCGTTCCGCGCGAGAGAGTCGCTCCTGACCGCGGGAACACGCGGTCAGCCCCCCAGCGAAATACGCCCTCTCCTGCTGCGGACAGCAATGAGGCCCGTCCCGCCGGGAACAACGATCAGTGCTGCTCACCAGTGTCCGGATCGCCGCCACAAGCGCGGGAGAGCGTGGTGAAATAGACGGCCATGAGGGGCCAAGCCTGTGGTGCGCTGTCCGCCGGTGTGGTGGCACTGCTGCTGTGCGGCTGCGTCCCGGCCGGGGCTGGCCCGGGTGCGCGTGGCTTGCCGTATGCGGCGCTGGCCGGCCGCGCGCTGGTGACTTTGGAGCGTGATTACTACAACGGTGCGGGCGGGTGGCACATGTGTGTCCCGGTGCGGTGCTACACGACCAACGAGGACTGGGGTGCCGACTCACTTACCTACACGCTGTACCTGCACTGGCTGCTCACCCGCGACCGGCGGGTGGTGCCGGTCATGAACGCGCTCACCGCGACCGCGCCCGCCTCGCACGACGGCGGGTGGAGCGACGTTCCCCTGTGGGATTCCATCGCCGCGGCCCGTGAGTACCAGGTCACCGGCAACCTCGCGGCGCTGGGCAAGGCGATCCTCGCGTTCCAGTACGTGGCCGACACCGGGCGGCGGCTGTTCGCGCTTGGCGCCTGCCCCAGCGTCCTGTACCAGCAGCCCGGCGGCGGCTACAACAGGCTCAAGACCTTGGAGACCGGCGCCAGCTACATCAAGGCCGCGCTGCTGCTCTACCAGATCACCAGATCGGCCCGCTACCTGGC
>DATKRG010000387.1:0-37721 GCA_035532275.1 Streptosporangiaceae bacterium
TGCGGGCGCTGGGCCGGGCTGAGTCCAAGCACACTGCCGCCCGTTCCCGGGTGCTGGCGGCGTTCGCCGCCCAGGACGGGCACGACGACGATGGGCATGGCAGCGCACGGGCGTGGGTGAGATGGCAGACCCGGGTCACCAGGGCCGCCGCGGCTGGGGCGGTGGGCTGGATGCGGCGGCTGGCCGCCCATCCGGTCATCGGGGAGGCTCTGGCGGCGGGGAATCTGTCGCCGTCGTGGGCGCGGGCGGTCTGTGACTGGAGCGATCTGCTCCCTGAAAATAGGCGTGGTGACGCCGATGCGATCCTGGTCGCCGCCGCTGACGGCGGCGCGGACCTGGCCGCCCTGGCGGGGCTGGCGCGGGAGATGTATGAGCGCAGCCAGCCCGCCGATGGCGGCGGCGATGATGGATTTGATGACCGGTACCTGCGGCTGGGGATCACCTTCCGGGGCGCGGGCCGGGCTGACGGTGACCTGACGCCGGGCTGCGCCGCCGCGCTATCGGCGGTGCTGGACGCTTTGGGTAAGAAGACCGGGCCGGAAGACACCCGCACTGCGGGGCAGCGCCGCCATGACGCCCTGTACGAGGCGTGCCGACGGCTGATCGCGGCCGGGATGATCCCGGGCCGTGCTGGGCAGCACCGCCAGCTGATGGTCCATATCAGCCTGGCCGAGCTACGGGGCATGCCGGGAAGCAGCGGCGCCGAAGCCGCCTGGGTGGCAGCCGCCCGCCAGCACGGCTGGCTCACCGGACCCGACGCTCAAGCCGCCGCCTGCGACGCCACCATCATCCCCATCGTCACCGGCCACCTCGACCCTGCCGCGCTCGACCACCTGGTGGATGTCTTCCTCGCCGCCCACGGGCTCACCAGCAGCCAGGGCGCCAGCGGGCCGGGCGCCAGCGGGGCGGATGGCTGTGGGTGTACCTGTGGTGGCTGCACCTGCCCAGCCCGTACGCCCCTGTCGCCACACACCCGCCAGCGGCTGCGCAACGCCCTGCTCGCCCTGGCCACCGACGCCCTGTCCGGCCCCGGCGGGCTCGCCGCCCACCTGCGCGCCAGGCTGGCCAGCCACCCCGGCCTGCCCAGCCAGCCCCTCGCCGCCATCAGCCTGCCCCTCGACACCGGCGCCGCCACCGAAACCATCCCCGCCCACCTGCGGCGCGCCGTCACTGCCCGCCACCCCCACTGCGCCTTTCCCGGCTGCACCCAGCCCGCCAGCGCCTGCGAAGCCCACCACCTCATCCCCCGCTCCCAAGGCGGCCCCACCGTCCTGCACAACCTGGTCAACCTGTGCACCTTCCACCACCAGACCGTCATCCACCGCTGGGGCTGGCACCTGCGCCTGCACGCCGACGGCACCACCACCGCCACCAGCCCCAACGGCCGCACCCTCCACAGCCACAGCCCACCCCACAACCCACCGGCAAGCGACCACGACCCGCCGAGCCAGGCGGCCTGACCAACGGCCCGTGGCCCGATCGCAGCCGGGCCGTTCGGCGACCGCCTGAGCAGCTGGCCCACTGAGTACCTGGCCCACTGAGCAGCTGGCCGCTAAGCGGTTGGCCGGCTGAGCTCCGGGTCCTGCTCAGGCGCTGGAGTAGACACGCTCCGGTGTCACCAGGACCGCTGTGCGGCGCTCTTCTGCCATGACCCGGTCGTAGGCGGCCCAGTCGTCGTGCGTCCCGCCGCATGCGGCGAAGACCTCCCGCAGCAGGAGGCGGATGCGTTCGGCATCCAGGTCGCCGATACCGTCGTCGGGCCCCGCCAGGTCCACCGGACCCTCGGCGGCCACCCATTCCCAGCCCGCCCGGACGACTACCGTCGCCCGGGGGCGAGCACGCAGGTTGGCTAGCTTCCGGCTGCCGCCACGGGCCACCAGGCCGACCACCGGCTCGCCGGTGATCGGATGATCGAGCACTCCCGCGTTCACGACGGACGACTGGATCGTGGTGTCCGGCCGCAGCGTCGATACCACGCACAAGCCATGGTCGCGGCCCACCAGGCGGGCGAAGTCTGTGAGATCGGTCATGCCGGGAGCGTACCGGGGCGGCGGTCAGCCGACCGACGAGTAAGCCACCACTCCGCGCCGCAGCGCTTCCGCCGCTTGCCGGGCCGTCACGCCCACTGGCGTGTCCCGGCCAGCTGCCATGGCGATCTGGCCGAGCAGGTCTATCAGCTGCTTGACCGCCCGGACGAAATCGCCGGGAGTGAGATCAGGCCCAAGCACCGACTCCAGCGGCTTGCCGCGCGCCCACGCGTGCGCTGCCCAGGCAAAACCCAGATCCGGCTCGCGCAAGAACGCCAGCCGGTTCTCCTTCTCGACTTCTTCGAGTTCGCCCCAGACCGAGACCATCTCGGCCAGCACGTCGCGAACCGGGCCTGATGGCAGCCGGGGCGGGCCGGCCTCTTCGGCCTTGCGCGCCTCGAACGTCAGCGCCGAGACGCAGGCCGCGAGCTCGGCCGGATCCAGCTCGTTCCACAGGCCGCGGCGCAGGCATTCAGCAGCCAGCAGGTCGAGTTCGGTGTACAGATCGGCCAGCCGCCTCCCGTCGGCGGTCACCGTGTCTGCGTCGAGGTACCCGAGATGACCCAGCACGGCACAGACTCGCTGGAAGGTCCGTGCGATCACGTGGGACCGGCCGGCCACGGCAGCCTCCAGCTGCCGCACTTCCTCTTCCAGCCGGGCGTACCGCTCGGCCTGGCGGGCGTGCTTCTCCCGGTCGGGGCAGGCGTGGCACGGATGCTGGCGCAGGCGCCGCCGCAGCCGGGTGATCTCTGCCTGGCCGGCCGGGGACTGGCCACCGGCAGGCCCATCAGCACCCTCAGCACCGCCTGCTCTGGCCCGCCTGCCGCCCGCCGGATGGCTCGCCAGCTTGTTGCGGACAGTGGCAGCGAGATCCCGGCGGTGCTGGGGCGAACGGGCGCTGAAGGCAGCCGGGATCCGTACCCGGTCCAGGACGCTGGCCGGCTCGGGAAAGTCGGCGGGGGACAGCCGTTTCACCTGACGGTTGGCGGTGAGCACCAGCGGCAGCGGAGGGGTGCCGCCCGCCTGCCCGATCTCCTCCGGCCGGTCACCGCCGGCGCCGCGCGACCCACGGGACCCTGCACGCCCGGATGGTCCGGCCTGGCCACGGCCTCCACGACCCCCACGACCCCCACGTCCGTCTCGAGTGTCTCGGCCATCTCTGCCGCCGCGCCCGCCCGCACGGCCCCTGCTCCCCGCCTCGCTTCCGGCATCGCCAGTGGGCAGCCCGGGGTCGAGCACCACCGCGATGCCTGCCCGCCTCCCACCGGGGACGGTGATGATGTCGCCGCGGCGCAAGGTGAACAGCGATTGCAGCGCCTGCGCCCGCCGGGCAGCGGAACGCTGCCGCGCGGTCGTGCCCTCCAGCTCCGACAGCTCCTTGCGCAGCTGGGCGTACTCGGCGAAGTCACCCAGGTCGCAGCTCACCCTCAGATCGGCCAGCTCTTCCCGGCTGCGCCGGGCCTGGCGGGCAAGACCCACTACCGCGCGGTCGGCCTGGAACTGGGCGAATGAGGATTCGAGCATGGCCGCCGCCCGCTTCAGCCCGGCCTGGCCGACGAGGTTCACCGCCATGTTGTAGGAGGGCCGGAAGCTGGACTTGAGCGGATAGGTCCGGGTGCTGGCCAGCCCGGCTACTGCGGCCGGATCCATGCCGGGGTGCCAGAGCACCACGGCATGCCCTTCCACGTCGATCCCCCGCCGCCCTGCCCGCCCGGTCAGCTGCGTGTACTCACCCGGCGTCAGCGCGACGTGGGTCTCGCCATTCCACTTGTCGAGCCGCTCGATCACCACCGTCCGGGCGGGCATGTTGATGCCGAGCGCCAGGGTCTCGGTCGCGAAGACCGCCCGGACCAGCCCGGCCTCGAACAGTTCCTCCACCACTTCCTTGAAAGTCGGCAGCATCCCGGCGTGGTGGGCGGCGATCCCGCGCTGCAGGCCGGTGAGCCACTCGCCGTACCCGAGCACCGGGAGGTCGGACTCGGGCACCTCCGCTGTCCGGCGCTCCGCCACCTCGGTGATGGCCGCCGCTTCCTCCGGCGTGGTCAGCCGCAGGCCCGCGTCCAGGCACTGCCGGACCGCGGCGTCACAGCCCGCCCGGCTGAAGATGAACGTGATCGCCGGAAGCAGGCCGGCCGCGTCGAGGCGGCTGATCACCTCCGGCCGGCGCGGGGGGCGGAACCGGGGCGGACGGCCGCCACCGCGGCCCGGCCCGCGGCCATCCCCCCACTCCTCCCGCCGGGACAGCCTCAGCAGTTCCGGGTTGACCTGCGCCGCCCGGGTGTCCGTCCGCTCCTCCACGAACAGGTCGTACAGACGCCCGTGGGCCATCACGTGCTGCCAGAGCGGGACCGGCCGATGCTCGTCCACGATGACCGTGGTCCCGCCCCGGACCTGGGTCAGCCAGTCGCCGAACTCCTCCGCGTTGCTGACGGTGGCCGACAGTGCCACCACCTGGACCGACTCGGGCAGGTGGATGATCACCTCTTCCCAGACCGCACCACGGAACACGTCGGCCAGGTAGTGCACCTCATCGAGCACCACGTAGCTGAGACCGGCCAGGGTGGCGGAGCCGCCGTACAGCATGTTGCGCAGCACCTCGGTGGTCATCACCACCACCGGTGCCTCGCCGTTGATGCTGTTGTCGCCGGTGAGCAGGCCCACCTGACCAACCCCGTACCGGCGGACCAGGTCGCTGTACTTCTGGTTCGACAGCGCCTTGATCGGCGTGGTGTAGAAGCACTTGCGGCCCTCGGCCAGGGCCAGGTGCACGGCGAATTCGCCGACCACCGTCTTGCCCGACCCGGTGGGCGCGGCTACGAGTACCCCGTGGCCTGCGTTCAGCGCCTGGCATGCCTGTCGCTGGAACTCATCGAAGCGGAAGTCATATAGCGCCTGGAAGTCGGTGAGCTCCGGGCCATCCTCGGCCTGCTGCTTGCGGAACGCCGCATAACGCTGCGCCGGGCTCATTGCGCTTGCGGACCCGGGCACGGAAGCAGGCCGGCTGCCCGCAGGACCCACCATGTGATGAAGCCTAATAGGTGACCAGCGTGGGGCGGCGCTCCCGGGCGCTGGCTACGGCGTGCTCTCGGTGTCCGCGCCGACGCCGACGTCCACCGGCGAGATCTCCTCGTCGGCCAGTCCCTCGTAGACCGAGGGCCGCCGGGCGCGGCGGCGGTCGTTCGCCCACACGAACAGTTCCGCCAGTTCCACCAGGACCACACATGGCACGGCGAGCAGCAGCATGGAGAACGGGTCAGGGCTCGGCGTGGCGGCGCCGGCGAACACGAAGACCAGGAAGATCATCATCCGGCGCCACTTGCGGACGAAGGAGTGGCTGAGCACGCCGGCCAGGTTGAGAATCACCATGACCAGCGGCAGCTCGAACGCGATCCCGAAGATCAGGAGCATCGCGACGGCATAGCCGAAGTAGGTGTCGATGGTGACCAGCGGCCTGACCCCCGGCGGGGTGAGGCCGAGCAGGAAGTGCAGGCCGCGTCCCATCGCCATGTAGGCGAACAGGCCGCCGAGGGCGAACAGCGGCACCGCGGTGCCCACGAAGGCATACGTCCAGCGCCGCTCGCGCCGGTAGAGCCCGGGCGCGATGAACGCCCACAGCTGGTAGAGCCACACCGGCGAGGACAGCACCAGGCCGACCACGAAGGCGACCTTGAGGCGGACGAAGAACGGGTCGAAGATGCCGGTGACGATGAGCGGATGCCCCGAGGCGTCGCAGCCGACGTGGCCCTGGATCGGGGTCCGGCAGTACGGGGTGGTGATGAAGCTCCACGCCGGCTTGAAGAGGAACCAGCCGATGATCATGCCAACGGCCAGGCCGAGCGCGACCTTGATCAGGCGATTGCGGAACTCCCGGATGTGCTCCATGAGCGGCATCCGGGCCTCTGGGTTGGCACCCCTGCCCGGGCGGAGGTTACGGCCCGACGGCGCGAGGGGATCCTGCCTCGTCGTCATCTATCGGAGGGAACTCAGCCGGGCTGGTTGGTGGGTGGTGCCTCCACTGGGGTGCCGGTGACCGTGGTGCCGTCCGGCAGCTGCACAGTCAGGTTGGGCTGCGCGGTCATGCTCGGCGTGGTCACGGCCGGTGCGGCAGCGGGCAGCTGCTGCGCCGGTGGCTGCACCTGCACCGCCTGCTGCGCCTGCTGCGTGTTCGCTGCACCGTCGTCATCGTGCAGGTTCTTCGCTTCGTTCTTGAAGATCCGCATTGACTCGCCAAGGGACTTGGCAAGTCTGGGCAGCTTCGCCGAGCCGAAGAGCAGGACCAGCACCAGCAGGATGATCAGCAGGTGCGGAGCGTCGAAGAGACCCGTCATAGATATCTGTCCTTCTCAGCGAGCATCAAGCCCCTGCGCTGCAGGGACATCCTCAGGCACATGGTACGCCCCTGGGCCGCCTAACTCACCCCTCTGCCGGACCCGCCCAGATCAGCGGCTCCGGCCCCATACTGGGCCAGCGCCGCGGCAGCCTCGCTGCGGACCTCCGCTGCCAGCCCGGCGGGCTCGATCAGGCGCCCGTCCTCGCCGAGCCGCAGCGCGAGCCGGCGCACCCATTCGCCGTCCGGAGTGCGCAAGACCACTCGCAGCCGGCCCTCCCCCAGGTCGGCCACGTCCTCGCACGGGTAATACTCGGCCACCCACCGCCCGGTCGGTGAAAGCTCGATCACCACCCGCAGGTCATCGGGCGATGGCCGGAACAGGCCCCGGTCGACATCCACCGGCTCGGCCTCCTGCGGCACCTGCGCCGCTGCCTCCAGCACGTCCGCCCGCAGCACGCGGTCGAGCCGGAACACGCGCACCGCCTCCGCCCGGCGGCACCAGCCTTCGAGGTAGGTCCGGCCCTCCACCACCAGCAGCCGCATCGGGTCCACGTCCCGCTCGGTCGCCTCGTCCCGGCCAGGAACGTAATAGGACAAATGCACCAGCCGACGTGCCGCGACAGCCTCCCGGAGCCGGGCCGCGACGCTGTTCTCCGCGATCCGGTCCACCTGCACGGCCACCTGGGCGCTGGGCGCCGCCGCCTCCCCTGCCGCCGCCTCCAGCTTGGCGATGGTCCGGCTGAGTGCCGAGCCCTCCGCCAGGCCAGGGACCGACGCCACCTGGCCCACCTCGCCCAGCATGCGCAACGCCACCAGCAGGGCACTCGCCTCGTCCACCCCGAGCCGCAGCGGGCGGTCCATCGACTCGGCCTGGCTCACCACGATCTCGCCGCCCTCGTACGACAGGTCGATCGGGCAGTACGGGTCCGGCGCACGCAACTCCACGCACCAGAGCATGTTCAGGTCGTCGACGAGCTCGCGCTCGCTCACGCCGAACGCGGCAGCGGTCTCAGTCAGCCCCACCACCTTGCGGCTCACCACATAGGGCACCAGGGCAAGCAGCCGCCGCAGCCGGTCAGAACTGGTGCCGACCCTCGCGGACGGCTGCGGCACCGGGCCGGTCATGCCAAGGCTCCCTTCAGCCGGGTGATCACCGCGTCACGCAGGTCGGCGGGCCCGCAGACCACCACGTCCGCCCCGAACGAGGCGATGTGCTCGGCGAACCAGCCCGAATCCGAGAACGGCACGTCCACCAGGTCCCAGCCATCGCTGCCCGGCTGCTCCCGGGTCGCCCGGCGGCGCAGCCCGTAGCCGGCCCCGGCCCGGACCCGGAGCACGGCGGCCTGCCGCTCAACCGGGTGCGAATCCCACTCGGCGACCAGCTCCCGCACATCGGTGCCGTCAGGCACGCTGACCGACCCGCGCGGCCCGCTGAACTCGACCTTCCCCTCGATCCGGCTCAGCCGGAAAACGCGCACCGCGTCCCGGGCCCGGTCGTGGCCGGCCACGTACCAGCGGCCGTGCCGGTTCACCACCCCCCACGGCTCCAGTTTCCGCTGCTGCGGCTCGCTGCGCCCGGCCGCACGGTAGGAGAACGTGACCGGCCGCCGGTCCCGCACCGACTCCCAGAGCGGGCCGAACGCGGCCTCCCCGGTCAGCCGCGGCTCGATGCCCGGCTGGCCGGTCTCCTCCGCCTCGACCCCGGCCGCGCGCAGCTTGAGCAGCGCCCCGGCCGCCGCTCCCGCCAGTTCCGCCCGCCGCCACACCCGGGCCGCCAGCGCCAGCATCGCCGCCTCGTCCGGCTCCAGCCTGATATCGGGGAGCACATACGCCTGCCGGGGGATCCGGTACCCCATCTCCTCGTCGAGCGCCCCGTTGGTGCCCATGTCGAGCGGGATCCCCAGCTCGCGCAGTTCCTCCTTGTCCCGCTCGAACATGCGCTTGAACGCGTCGAACGAGTCCGGGTAGCCAGGCACCGCCGCCCGGATCTGGGTTGCCGTCAGGTAACGCTGGCTGGACAGCAGGCAGACGACCAGGCTCAGCAGCCGTTCGGTCTTCCGCTTCGACATCGCCGCGATCTCCCCTGCACCGTCCCCGGGCCCATTCTCCCCCCGTTTGCCCCGCCCGCGCCGGGCCTTGCGCTAGTGAGCAGGTAGCCCTCGCCGGCTTTGTGCCGGCGAGCAGGTAGTCTTCGCCGGCTTTATGCCGGCGAGCAGGTAGGGAGCCTCCCTCGGTCAAGCTACCCTGCCGGGGTGATCCGATGGCGGAACGCGGTGGTCGAGGGGGTGCGCCGGGAGTGGCCGGGCGCGGTCGAGCTGGAGGTTAAGGCCGACGGCAGGTCCGTTCCGGCACTCGCCTACCCCGCGCTGACCGGCCGTCCCCAGCCAGGCGACCGGGTACTGCTGAACGTAACTGCGCTCGAACTCGGGCTTGGCACCGGCGGCTATGCCCTGGTGGTGGCCATCCCCGACCGGCTGCCCGCCGACCTGCCTGGACCCGGCCACCTGGTCAAGGCCAGGTACACGCCGCTGCAGGCCACCGTGCTCGGCGCCGACGAGCAGGACTCGCCCCACCACGAACTGCTCCGGGACGCCGATGACCTGGCCGGGATGCCGGTCGTGACGGCCGACCTGCACTCCGCCCTGCCAGCCGTGATCGCGGGCCTGCGGGCGGCTCCGCAGACGGGTCAGCCAGCGGGTTTGCCGGCGGGTTTGCCGGCGGGTTTGCCGGGGGGTTTGCCGGCAGAGCCCACAGTGGCCTATGTGATGACAGACGGCGGGGCGCTGCCCGCCTGGTTCTCCCGCACCGCCGCCGCCCTGCGGGAGGCTGGCTGGCTGTCCGGCACCGTCACCGTCGGCCAGGCGTTCGGCGGCGACCTGGAGGCTGTCACCCTGCACACGGGCCTGCTCGCTGCCCGGCACGTGCTGGGGGCACAGGTGGCCGTCGTCGCGCAGGGACCGGGCAACCTCGGCACCGGCACCCGGTGGGGTTTCTCCGGTGTGGCCTGCGGGGAAGCGGTCAATGCCGTCGCTGTGCTGGGCGGCAGGCCGGTGGCCAGCCTGCGCATCAGCGAGGCCGACCCGCGGCCGCGGCACCTGGGGATCTCCCATCACAGCCTGACCAGCTATGGGCGGGTCGCGCTGGCCAGGGCGGATGTTGTCGTGCCCGCCCTGCCCGGCCCGTTCGGGGAGCAGGTCGCCGCCCAGGCGGCACCGCTGGCGGAGCGGCACCGGCTGGTGCGGGTGGCGGTGGACGGGCTCATGGAGGAACTGGCCGGCTGCCCGGCACGGCTGTCCACCATGGGCCGGGGCCTGGCGCAGGATCGCGCCTATTTCCTTGCCGCCGCGGCGGCCGGGCGCCATGCGGCGCGGCTGCTGTCCGGAAACTCGTATTAAGCACGGGACTCAATGCAGGAATCGAGAAAACGGGCGCCTCGTGTGCCACCATGGGGGCCGCTTGGCGCACCTTTCCTCCAGGTGCAGTTCATCCAGATGTAACGGCCGTCTCCTGACTCCCAGGGGGATCACGTGTACCGTTCCTCGTTCCGTGGCACTGGGTTCCGTGGCACTGGGTTCCGTGGCGCTGCCGCGTCGCTCCCGCTCCTTGCGGCCCTGGCGATGCTGGCTGGTCCCACCGGCCTGCTCAGCACCGCCCAGGCCAGCACCGCCCAGGCCAGCACCGCCACGGGCGGCAGCGTCACGCCGCTGGTGCTGATCAACGGCAGCGTGATCCACACCGCCGCCAGCCCGCGTGGGCTGCACCTGGCCAGCGCCTACCCCGCTGGCAGCGGCCTGGCCGGCAGCCTGGTCACGCTCCGGCTGGCCGGTGGCACTTATGTGCTGCCCGCAGCCGCCCTTCCTTACCTCGGCCGCGGACTTGACCCGAGCCTTTTCAACCTGGCCTCACTGCGCAATGCCGAGTCGGGCGGCCAGCTGCCGGTCCAGATCAGGTTCACCGGGTCGGCGCCCAGCCTGCCCGGCGTCACGATCACCCACACCGCCGCGGGCAGCGCCCAGGGTTATCTCACCGCCACCTCGGCGAAGACGTTCGGGGCTGCGCTGGCACACCAGTTCGTCACCGACCACAGCGCCGGCGACTACGGATCGGCCGGCCTGTTCGCGAACGGTGTGACGATCGGCCTGGCCGGCGCCCCGCTGGCGGCACGGACGGCGGCAGCGCCAGGGGCGGCCCGGGCGAACCGGACGGGCCCGCCGCGGCTGACCATGCACACCCTCACCGTCAACGGCAGCGACCTGCGCGGCAAGCCGGACACCGGCGACGTCGTCATGGTCATCAACGTGGACAACCCGATCCGGTTCTCCGACCCGATCGCCTCGCTCAGCTTCTTCTTCCACGGCCAGACCAGGTTCAGCGTGCCCGCCGGGCACTACTGGGCGATCGGGGACTTCTTCAACTTCACCGCGACCTCGGCGAACGAGCGGCTGGTGGTCCTGCCCCAGTTCACGGTGGGGTCCGCCGCGGGCGCCGCCAGCAACACCGTCTCGGTGCCCGAGACCGCCGCCAGCAGCCTGGTCTCCGCGATCACGCCGCGCCCGACGTCGCCGCTGCTGTCCATGCTCGATCTGCGGCGCACCGGCCCGGGCGGCCCCATGACCGCGGGCTGGGAGAACGTCGGCCTGCCGCTGTGGATCAGCCCGACCCACCACCGGCCCAGCGTCGGCACCCTGCAGGTGTTCACCGACCTGGAGCAGCGCTCCCCCGCCCACACGGCGATGCCCCCCTACGAGTACGACGTGGCCTTCGCCGCCACCCACGGCATCATCCCGTCCCAGCGCCACGTCGTCAGCAACGCCCACCTCGCCACCGTCAGCGAGGCGTACTACCAGGCGGTGAAGTCGAACGGCGGGTTCGTGCGGTTCGGCCTGTTCCCGCAGCAGTTCAATGACCTGCTGCTGCTCCTCATCAATCCGCTGTCGCTGCCGCGGCACGACACCGAGTACTACTCGGCCGCTCCCGGCCTGGTCTGGTACAGCCAGTACTGGCAGTCGGGCTTCAACCTGTCCGGCGGGCAGTCGCAGGCACCGGAAGAGTACGTGGGCGGTCAGCAGCTGACCGACAACTGGGACGCCTACCCGCTGCATCCCGCGCCCAACGTCCGGCTGCGCGCCCCGGCCGGGATCAGCACCCTGCCCTCGGCCAGCCGCCAGGGGAACACCCTGACCCTCGACATCACCCCGTTCAGCGACAACCAGCCGGGGCACCTCGGCGCCGGGTTCTTCAGCGGGTTCGGATCCTTCCCGAAGCTGTCCGGCACCTACGAGATCGACCAGAACGGCGTGAAGATCGCGGGCGGTGACGCGGTGGCCGCCTCGGGCGGGGCGCCGGACCTGCTGACCCAGGTGCACCTGGACAGCCACCCGTCGGTCATCCGGTTCGTGCTCGACGCCACCCGGAAGGGGAAGGGGAACACCTACCCGCTGTCCACCTCCAGCCAGACGGTGTGGACCTGGCATTCGGCCCGTGACACCCACAGCACCGTGCCCGCTGGCTGGGAGTGCGGCAGCCTGCTGACCGGCTCGCCGTCGCGGCACTGTGTGGTGCAGCCGATGATGACGCTTGGCTACCAGGTGGCCGGGCTCAGCCTGGCGGGCAAGGCCAAGCCTGGCAGCCAGTCGCTCGACCTCTTCGCCGGGCACCTGCAGGCCGCCACCCAGGCCGCCATCACCAGCGCCCAGGTGCAGGTGTCCTTCGACGACGGCGCGACCTGGCAGCCGGCCTCGGTGACCCCGGCCGGCGCCGGCCACTACCAGGCGACGTTCACAGCACCGCCATCGAGCTTCGTGACGCTGCGGGTTACCGCCCAGGACGCGGCCGGGGGCGAGATCACCGAGACCATCCTGCGCGGCTACCAGACATCGGCCTGACGAGAAACAGGGACCCACTCATGACCCGTGGTCGCATCTTCTTCATCCCGTCCGGGTTCCCCCGCCCCTGGCGCGCCCGGCCGATGGGCCGTTCACTCACCGTGGCCGGGGCCGTGCTGGCTACCGCCATCCTGGCGGCCGGCGGGACGCTCGCCGCTGCCTACCCGCAGGCGGTCCCCCGGCATGCGCCCGCGGTGAAGGCGGCCTGCCCGGTCGCCAGACCCCGGCACGCGCGCTGCCTGACCCTGTTCCGGCCGGAGACGGCGGTGAACCATGCCATCGCCGCCGGAATCCGCGGTGCGCTGGCGACGCCGGCCGGATGGGGGGCCACGGACATCGAGTCGGCCTACAAGCTGCCCGTGAGCCGGGACCCGCACGCGGTGGTGGCCGTCTCGATCGCCTTCGACACCCCCAGCCTGGACAGCTATCTGGCCACGTACCGGACGCAATACGGGCTGCCCCCCTGCACCGAGGCCAGCGGCTGCCTGCGCGTAGTCAACCAGCAGGGCAACGCCTCCCCGCTGCCGTCGTCGGGGGTGGGGACCGGCTGGGACCTGGAGGCGACACTCGACGTGGCGATGATCTCCGCTGCCTGCCCGCTCTGCCACATCCTGGTGGTGGAGGGCAACAGCGACGCCATCAGCGACCTGGCCGCCACCGAGCGGACCGCCGCCAGGCTCGGTGCCGCGGTCATCTCCAACAGCTACGGCTCCCGTGAGAACGGCTACACGCAGACCTTCCGGCAGTCATACGACTCCGGCGGCCACACGATCGTGGTGTCAGCGGGTGACTTCGGATTCACCGCCGCGAGCTTCCCCGCCAACCTGTCCACGGTGACCGCGGCAGGAGGAACCAAGCTGGCCCGGGCTGCGACCACCGCGCGGGGCTGGCGGGAGACGGTGTGGAACGACCAGTTCGGCGCCAGCGGCAGCGGCTGCTCCGCCTACGTCACCAAGCCCAGCTGGCAGCATGACCCGCACTGTGCCATGCGCACGGTGAGCGACGTGTCCGCGGTCGCCGCCAACATCCCCATCTTCAACGCCGACTACGGCGGCTGGGTGAACGTGGAGGGCACCAGTGCCTCCGCTCCGCTCATCGCCGGCGTCTACGGGCTGGCCGGCAACGCGACCACGGTCGCGCCCGGCTACCCTTACCGCCATGCCCGGTCGCTGTTCGACGTCACCAAGGGGAACAACGACTGGTTCGCCTTCGCCGGCGGTGCCACCTGCGGCCACGACTACCTGTGCGTCGCCAAGACCGGCTACGACGCGCCCACCGGGCTCGGCACCCCGGACGGCACCCGCGCGTTCTGAACCAGGCTGGCCTGAACAAGGCAGCAGGACCTGATGGACACCAGCGGGCTCCGGTTCGACCTTGAGCGCGACGCGGTGCGGGTGGTGCTGACCGACGAGGGCGGGCGGGTGCTGCTGTTTCACGCGGTCACCGACGACGTCGGCCCGGCAGGCTGGTGGGAACTTCCCGGTGGTGGCATCCACGACGGGGAGTCCCATCTGGAAGCGGCGGTCCGCGAGGTCCGGGAGGAAACCGGGCTGCGGCTGGACCCGGCCGTGCTGGGGCCACCGTCCTGGCGCCGTGATTCGACCTGGCGGTCACGCGGGCAACGGCGGCTCCAGCATGAAGTGGTGGTAGCCGCCCGCGTGGATGGGCACCGGCCCGCCATTACCACCGACGGCCAGACCGCCAATGAACGGGAAATCTACACCGGCGTCCGCTGGTGGGACGTCGCCGATATCCTGCGCAGCGCCGAACGTTTCTACCCCGGCCGGCTAGCCGAACTGCTGCCGGCTTTCCTGGCCGGGAAGACCATCGACGAGCCGTTCGAGTTCTGGAACTGAACAGCAAGCCGGTCCCGGCCAGCCCTCGATTCCATCAGGCGCCAAACACAGCGTCAGCCGCCAAACACAGGCTCAGCCGCGGAACGCTGTGTCAGCTGCCGAACGCGCCGAGAATGTCCACCACGAAGACCAGGGTGTCGGTTCCCTTGATCCCGGCCTGCGAGTTGCCGGTCTTGCCGTAGCCGTCAGCGGGCGGGACGACGAGCAGCACCCTGCTGCCGACGGTCTGGCCGATCAGGCCCTTGTCCCAGCCGGGGATGACCTGGCTGGGGGTGGCGCCGATCGGGAAGCCGAACGGCTGGCCGTGCGTCCAGGAGGCGTCGAACACCTTCCCGGTCGCCCAGATCGCGCCGACGTACTGCACGACCAGGGTCTGGCCCTTGGTGACAGCGGGGCCGCTGCCCTTGACCAGCACCTTGCTCACCAGGCCGGACGGCGGCTTGCCGGAAGGCATCTTGATCACGGGCGCCTTGCCCGGGGTCGCGGTGACCGTAGGCAGCCCGTGCCCACCGTTGGACACCTGATGGCCGGTGGCGGACGCGTTCGACGCGAAGTTCTTGATCAGGTCCACCACGAAGACCAGCGTGTCGGTCCCCCGGATCCCCGCCTGCGGGTTGCCCGAGGCGCCGAACCCCTCCTTGGGCGGGATGACCGCGAGCACCCGGCTGCCTATCTTCTGGCCGAGCAGCGCCTTCTCCAGGCCGGGCAGCAGCTGGCCGGCGAACAGCGTCGGAGTCTTGGTCTTGAAGCTGCTCTGCGCCAGCTTGTGCGAGGTGCCGCTCCACACATAGATGGCGTAGTTGCCAACGAAGGCGTCGGTCTTCTGCAGCACCGGCCCGGTCCCCTGGACCAGGGTTTTCACCGCGAGCTTGCTGCCCGCTTTCGCCGCCGGGATCTTGATAACCGGGTCCTGGCCGAAGCCGCCAGTTACCGACACCGCCGGATTGGCGGCTGATGTCGATGTGGCGCTGCCACAACCCACCAGCAGGCCGAGAGCCAGCAGCGGAAGAACAAGCACTGCGATACGTCGCATGGGAAACCTTGTCGTCTTCGATGATGAGCCCCGCCAGCCTACCGGCTGTAGCAGGCCAGTTGCCCCGCGAACGAGCGAGCCGTCCGGTACCGGTTACCGATTCAGATCGAGCCGGCCTCGATCGCGCTGGCGATCCAGGGGATCACCTCGTTCAGCATCTGCGGCAACGTGGTCGGCGCCTCGAATCCCAGCAGCCGCCTGGCCTTGCCGGTCGCGGGAACACGCTGCTGCACATCGTGCTCGAACGGCGGGTCGTGGACGAGTTTCAGCTCCGCCCGCGGGCCGTGCACGGTGTGCCAGATGAGCTCCGCGAGCTCCCGGACGGTGGTGGCCTGGCTGGAGGACAGGTTGAAATCCTCGTTGTGCGCCCGGGGATGCTCCATCGCGGTCACGATGCCGCGGGCCAGATCGCCGCCGTAGGTGTAGTGCCGGACCTGCCAGCCCGATCCCAGGATGTGCAGCGGGTCCTGGCCCTTGAGCACCTTGAGCACCAGGTCCGGGACGACGTGGCTGAGCGCGAGCTTGATGTTGCCGGAGGGGATGTCGGCCTCCCCCAGTGCCCGGCCCTCGCCGATGCCGACGCAGTTGAACGGCCGCAGGATCGTGAACGGGAGCTGGTACTGGTCCCAGGCCGCCCGGGCGAAGTACTCGACGGCCAGTTTCTGGAACCCGTACGAGGACAGCGGGGGCGGGATCCGCCGTTGCTGCCCCTCCTCTGAGGGCCAGCTGTCGGCGCTCTCGAACACCATCGAGGACGACAGGTAGGTGACCTTGCGCAGCCGCCCGGCGCGGTGCGCGGCGATCGCCGCGTCGCAGGAAGCGGCGATGATCCGCTCGTTGGTGGCGAGCAGATCGTACGGGTAGGTGTGGAAATAGGCGATGCCGCCGATCATGGCCGCCCCGGCGACGAAATGATCGCAGCCCGCCAGCAGCCGGGTCAGCAGGGAGGTGTCGCGGGCGTCACCCTCCACCAGCCGGTACCCGGGATGGCCGTCATAGGACTTGCGGGTCCGGCCGTACTTGGAGAAGTTGTCCACCCCGGTGACCGCATACCCGCGGGCGAGCAGCTCGGCGACGAGGTACCCGCCGATGAAGCCGGCCGACCCCGTCACCAGCACCCGCTGCCCGGTCCCCGACCCTGTCATCGTCCCTTCACCGCCTTGCGCCGCAGCCCGTCCGGTGCACCCTCACGTGGCTGGCCCGGCTCCGCGGGATGCCGCAGGCCGCGAACCCGCACCAGCGGCAGGCCGGGATCCAGGCCCGCCCCGATCCGGACCCGGACCTGCTCGGCCGTCAGCGGCGGCCCGAAGGCGAACCAGTACCAGCGCAGGTACTTGGGGATCCACCGGGCCATATGGAAGTTCGACACCCCGGCCTGGCGGTCCAGCCAGATCGTCGGAATCTCGGCGACCGGGCGCCGCAGCCGCCGGGCCTTGGCGGTCAGCTCGATGCCGATCTCGAACCCGTCCCGGGAGTCGATGCCCACCGCCTTGATGAAGTCGGTCGAGTACGCCTTGAACGAGTTGGTCGCGTCCCGGGTGCCGACCCGGGTCAGCAGGTGCAGCGACCGGCCCGCCGTCCGCGACATCAGCCCCTTCACGAACGGCCCGCCCACCTGCTGGCCACCGGCCGCGTACCGGGAGGCGGCGGCCACCGCCACCCCCCGCTCCACCAGCCGGGTCAGGTCGTCGATCTGGCGCGGGTCGTCACAGCCGTCGGCCATGGTCACCACCGCCACCGGCGCGGTGGCGGCGTCGATCCCATACCTGATCGCGTTCGCCGGGCCCGGGCCGTACCGGTTGACCAGCAGCCGCAGCCGCGGCTCGGCGCGGGCGAACCTGCACACCACCGCGGCCGTGGGGTCGTCTTCGGTGTCCACCACCACCAGCACCTCACACGGCAGCCGCACCGCCTCCAGCAGGCGATCCAGCACGGCGGTCACCTGCTCACCCTCGTGGTGGGCGGGGATGATCACCGAGACCCGTGTACCCGTGCTGTCGCTGCTGGTCACACCAGCACCCCCTTGCCGAGCACGTTCCAGATGTCGGCCACCGGGACGGTGGTCTCCAGCGCCCGGTACTCCGGATGGGGGGTGGCGATGATCAGCAGGTCCGCGCGGGCGAGCACGGCTTCCAGCGGGTCGAGGGCGGGATCGCAGCGCACGTGCGGGTCGGTGCACAGGACCGTCCCGGCCTTGACCGACAGGATGCGCTTGAGCTTGTAGGACAGCGAGGAGCGGATGTCGTCCGAGGATGCCTTGAACGCCATGCCCAGGATGCCCACCGTCATCGTGCGCAGATCGAACCGCTGTTCCAGCCGGTGCACCAGGTACAGCGGCAGGCCCTCGTTGATCGCCATCGCGGTGTGGCCAAGCGCGAAGTTGTTGTTGTTGTAGGCCGCGAGCTGCATGGTGTCCTTGAACAGGCACGGCCCGGCGGCGAACCCGGCGGGCGGCAGATCGGCGGCGCGCGGGTAACCGTCCCCCAGGCCGTGCCGGAGCCGCTCGAAGTCCAGCCCGCGGTCGTTGGCCATCATGTACAGCTGGTTGGCGATGGCGAACTTGATGTAGCGCCAGACGTTGGTGAACAGCTTGGCCAGTTCGGCCTCTTCCGGCGACATCACGATGATGGCGCTGGTCAGCAGCTGGAACAGGGCGCTCGCGCGCTGGCAGCCACGCTGGGTCCGGCTGGCCACGATCTGCGGCAGCTCGAACAGCTCGGTCATGGCCCGGCCCTCGGCGATCCGCTCCGGGCAGAATGCCACGTCGATGTCGAGCCCGAGCCCGCTGACGATCTTCTCCACCAGCGCGGTCGCGCCGGGATAGACCGTGCTGCGCAGGATGAGTATCTGGCCGTCGGTGAGGTGCCCCGCACACTCGTTCAGCACCTTGGGTATTGCCCGTTGGTCGGGGTTGAGGTGCTCGTCGACCGGCGTGCCGATCACCACGACGAGGTGCTCGGCACCGGCCACGACGGCGGGATCAGTGGTGGCCGTCAGTCGCCCCGCCGCGAGCGCACGGGTGAGCGCCGCCGCGGCGCCCGGCTCGGCGAAGGGCATCAGGCCCGCGTTGACCTGCGCCACCGCCTCCGCGCTGACGTCGTAGATCGCCACCCTGGCACCACGGTCGGCGAAGGCGATCGCAAGCGGCAGGCCCACATGGCCGCAACCGCCGATGACCACCACATCCCGGTCAGGCCAGCGGGCGCGCGGCTGATCAGCCAACCTCATCCCCCCGGTGCGGGCACGGATCACATGCCGGACGGGAGAATCTTAGCAACCTTGGCCACGTTTAGTTGCCAGACGTGCGCGTAATGTAGTGGGCATTGTCGTCGTGGGCATTGTCGTCGTGGGCACTGTCGCCGTGGGCACTGTCGCCGTGAGCACCGTAGTGGTGGCACTGCGCAGTGAGGCGCTAGAGCCTCCGGCTCACATGCCGGCGATCAGCTTCTCGACCCGCTCGTCGACGGAGCGGAACGGGTCCTTGCACAGGACCGTGCGCTGGGCCTGGTCGTTCAGCTTGAGATGGACCCAGTCCACCGTGAAGTCGCGGCGCCGTTCCTGCGCCCGGCGGATGAACTCGCCGCGCAGCCGCGCCCGGGTGGTCTGCGGCGGGACCGACTTGGCCTCGAAGATGTCGATGTCGCGCACCGCGCGCTCGACCGCGCCGCGCCGCTGCAGCAGGTAGTACAGGCCCCGGCCGCGGTGCACGTCGTGGTAGGCGAGGTCGAGCTGCGCCACCCGGGGTGAGGACAGCTGCAGGTCGTGCTTGGCGCGGTACCGCTCGATGAGCTGGAACTTGGTGACCCAGTCGATCTCCCGCGCGACCAGGTCCAGGTTGCCGATCTCGATCGCGGTCAGCGCCCGCTCCCACAGGTCGAGCACCCGCTTGGTGGTGGCGTCGCCGCCCCGCCGGTCGGTGAAGTCACGGGCCTTGGACAGGTACTCGCGCTGGATGTCCAGCGCGCTGGCCTCCCGGCCGTTGGCCAGCCGCACCTTGCGCTGCCCGGTCATGTCGTGGCTGACGTCCCTGATCGCCCGGATCGGGTTCTCCAGCGTCAGGTCGCGCATGACCGTGCCCGCCTCGATCATCCGCAGCACCAGGTCGGTCGCGCCGACCTTGAGCAGCATGGTCGTCTCGCTCATGTTGGAGTCGCCCACGATCACGTGCAGCCGCCGGAAACGCTCGGCGTCGGCGTGCGGCTCGTCCCGGGTGTTGATGATCGGCCGGGACCGGGTGGTGGCCGAGGAGACGCCTTCCCAGATGTGCTCGGCCCGCTGGCTGACGCAGTACACCGCGCCGCGCGGGGTCTGCAGCACCTTGCCCGCCCCGCAGATCATCTGCCGGGTGACCAGGAACGGGATCAGGATGTCGGCCAGCCTGCCGAACTCCCCGTGCCGGCCCACCAGGTAGTTCTCATGGCAGCCATAGGAGTTGCCGGCCGAGTCGGTGTTGTTCTTGAACAGGTAGATGTCGCCGGCGATGCCCTCCTCGCGGAGCCGCCGGTCGGCGTCCACGAGCAGCCCCTCCAGGATCCGCTCGCCGGCCTTGTCGTGCACCACCAGGTCGCTGATGTTGTCGCATTCGGGGGTGGCGTACTCGGGGTGGCTGCCCACGTCCAGGTAGAGGCGGGCACCGTTGCGCAGGAAGACGTTGCTGCTGCGGCCCCACGAGACGACGCGCCGGAACAGGTACCGGGCCACCTCGTCCGGCGAGAGCCGCCGGCTCCCACGGAACGTGCAGGTGACCCCGTACTCGTTCTCCAGACCGAAGATCCGCTTGTCCATGTGCGCTCCCCCACAGACCCTATGTCACGCCCGGGCGCGCCGAAGATCTGGACAGCCCAGATCTAAAGCGCAGACCTGGACAGGCAGGCATCACCAGTCGACGGCGACGTACTTGGTCTCGGTGAACTCCAGCAGACCGTCATGACCTCCTTCCCGGCCGAGCCCCGACTGCTTCACGCCACCGAACGGCGCCGCGGGGTCGGACACGATGCCACGGTTGATGCCGACCATCCCGGTCTCCAGCGCCTCGCTGACCCGCAGCGCCCGCCGCAGATCAGCGGTGTAGAGGTAGGAGACGAGCCCGTACTCGGTGTCGTTCGCCCAGCGGATCGCGTCGGCCTCGTCGGAGAAGCGCACCACCGGCGCGACCGGGCCGAAGATCTCGGTGCCCAGAATCGCCGCGTCCGGCGCCACGTTCGCGAGCACGGTCGGCAGGTAGAAGTACCCCCGCCGGTCCGGGGCGCGGCCGCCGGTGACCACCTGGACGCCGTTGCCCGTCGCCTCGGCGACCAGGCTGGCGACCTTGCTCCGGGTGTCCTCGTTGACCAGCGGGCCAAGGTCGGTCCCATCCTCCAGCCCGGGGCCGACGGACAGCTTCTCCAGCCGGGCCGCGAACCTGGCGGTGAAGTCGTCCGCCACCTTCTCGTGCACGTAGAACCGGTTGGCCGCGGTGCAGGCCTCGCCGCCGTTGCGCATCTTGGCCAGGAGAGCACCCTCGATGGCCGCGTCGATGTCAGCGTCCTCGAAGATCAGGAACGGGGCGTTGCCGCCGAGCTCCATCGAGCAGTTGGTCACCGTCTCCGACGCCGTCCGCAGCAGCATCCGGCCAACCTCGGTGGACCCGGTGAAGGACAGCTTGCGCACCCGCGGGTCGGCCAGCATCGCCGACACCAGCGGCCCGGCGCTGGAGGTGCAGACCACGTTGACCACGCCGTCGGGCACGCCCGCCTCGCGCAGGATCTCGGCCACGGCGAACGCGCACAGCGGGGTCTCCTTGGCCGGCTTGAGCACCACCGTGCAGCCAGCCGCCAGCGCGGGCCCGATCTTGCGGGTGGCCATGGCAGCCGGGAAGTTCCACGGCGTCACCAGCACGCTGACCCCGACCGGCTGCCGCAGCACCAGGATCCGGTTGGCGCCGGACGGGGCGGTCGCGACCGACCCTTCCAGGCGGACCGCCTCCTCGGCGTACCAGCGGAAGAACTCCGCCGCGTAGACAACCTCGCCCCGGGCGTCGCGCAGCGCCTTGCCGTTCTCCAGCACCATCAGCCGGGCGATCGCCTCCGACCGCTCAATCATCAGCGCCCAGGCCCGGCGCAGGCATTCCGCGCGTTCCCGGGGCGGGGTGGCCGCCCAGGCGGGCAGGGCCTCGTGCGCGGCCGTGACCGCGGCCAGCGCGTCGTCGGCCGTGCCGTTGGCGATCTCGACCAGGGTCTCCTCGGTGGCCGGGTCGGTGACCCCGAGGGTGCCGGCCCCACCTGTCGTCCATTCGCCGCCGATGAGCAGCCCGGTGGGCACCTCGATGCCGGTGAGCGCGGCAAGATCAGCCGTCACGCGTCCTCCAGTGTCTTGCGCACGGTTTCGGTGATCCGCGCGACTGAGGGCAGGACGTGGTCCTCCAGGGCGTCGGCTGCGGGCAGCGGGATATGCGGGGTGGTGATCCGCACCGCCGGTCCGCGCAGGGAACCGAACGCCTCCTCGGCCACGATCGACACGATTTCGGCGCCCCAGCCGCACAACCGTGGGTTTTCCTCGACCGTGAACAGCCGGCCCGTCTTCGCGACCTCCGCGAGGATGGTGCGGGTGTCAAGTGGGACAAGGCTGCGCACGTCAACGACACTACAGCGGATGCCATACTCGGCCGAGAGGCGGCCGGCCGCCGCCACCGCCCGCGGCACCATCGCGGCCAGCGCCAATATGGTGGCGTCGCCGCCCTCGGCGACCACCTTCGCCTGGCCGAGCGGCTCGACGATCTCGCCGTCGGCCACCTCGCCCTTGGTCCCGTACAGCGACTTCTGCTCGAAGAACAGCACCGGGTCGGGATCGCGGATGGCGGCGGCGAGCAGCCCGACCACGTCGTGCGGGTTGGACGGGGCGACCACCTTGAGGCCGGGCACCGCCATCGCCCAGTTCTCCACCGACTGTGAGTGCTGCGCCCCGAACCGGACCCCGCCGCCGTTGGCGGCCCGGATCACCAGCGGGAACGAGACCTGGCCATCCGACATGTAGCGGCTCTTGGCGATCTCGTTGGCGACCAGGTCCCAGCACACGGCGAAGAAGTCGCTGAACATGATCTCGGCGATGGGGCGCAGCCCGGTCATGGCGGCGCCCATCGCGGCCCCCAGGATGGCCTGCTCGCTGATGGGGGTGTCACGGACCCGCTGCGGGCCGAACTCCTCCAGCAGGCCGACGGTGGCCTTGAACACCCCGCCGGCCGCCGCCACGTCCTCGCCCAGGAACACCACCTGGTCGTCCCGGCGCATCTCCTGCGCGATGCCCCTGGCCACGGCCTCGCGGTAGGTGATCATGCTCATTCGATGACCGCCAGTACGGTGCCGACCGGGACGGTCTCGTCCACGGCCACCTTGATCTGGGTCAGGGTCCCGGTGGCCGGGGCGGGGATGTCGGTGTCGACCTTGTCGGTGCCGATCTCCAGCAGCGGCTCTCCCTCGGTGACCTGGTCACCCAGCGACCTGTGCCAGACGTTGACCGTGCCCTCGTCCACCGTCTCGCCCATCCGCGGCATGACAACTTCCGTGCTCATGTCAGTTCCTCCAGTCCCAGCCGCCGTCGCTCCAGACGTCGGTGAACGCCAGTTCAAGCCGCGGCTCGGCGCCTGCCTTGGCCTCTTCGGTCGCCAGGTCGACCGCTGCCTTCGCCTCCGCGTCGATCCGGTCCAGCTCCGCTTCCTTCACCCCGCGGGAGATCAGCACCCGGCGGTAGGCGGGGATGGGGTCGCGGGCCATCCACTCGGCCACTTCCTCGCTCGGCCGGTACTTGCCGGGGTCTGCCCGTGAGTGCCCGCCGTGCCGGTAGGTGAGCGCCTCGATCAGCGACGGGCCGCCGCCCTTGCGTGCCTTCTCGATCGCGTCGCCGGCCATCGCGTAGACCGCCTCGACGTCGTTGCCGTCCACGATCTGGGGCGAGAGCCCGTAGGCGGACGCGCGGTCGGCGGCCGGCTGCTTGACCGCCGTCACCGTCTCGATCGAGGTGTACTCCATGTACCGGTTGTTCTCGCAGATGAAAACCACCGGCAGCGCCCACACGGCGGCCAGGTTGAGCGCCTCGTGGAAGGCCCCGATGTTGGTCGCGCCGTCGCCGAAGAAGCAGGCAGTGACCTGGCTGGTGCCCCGGTACTGGGCCGACCACGCGGTGCCGTTGGCGATCACCAGCTGGGCGCCGATGATCGCGTACGAGCCAAGCACGCCGCGGGACACGTCGAGCAGGTGCATGGACCCGCCCTTGCCGCTCATGAGCCCGTTCTCCCGGCCCAGCAGCTCGGCCATGACCGGGGTCATCGGCGTGCCGCGGGCGAGCACGTGGTTGTGCCCGCGATAGGTGACGAACGTGTAGTCGTCGGGCCGCATCGCCTGCGCTACGCCAGCCGCGACCGCCTCCTGGCCGGTTCCCAGGTGAGTGGTGCCCTTGACCAGGTTCTGCAGGAACAAGTCGTGAGCGCGCTTCTCGAACTGGCGGATCCTGGTCATGTTCTGGTACAGGCCGAGCGCGGTTGCCTCGTCCATGGCGCCTCGCAGCTCCGTTGGGGTTGTGGAATCGGGTGGTGGGGATCAGTACGGGTTGGTGACCAACAGCTCCCGGGACGGGAACCTGGTGATGATCTCGGCGCCGTCGTCGGTGACGACCAGCTCCTCCTCAAGCCGGGCGGCGGAACGGCCATCGCTGGCCGGGCAGTAGGTCTCCAGGGCGAAGACCATGCCCTTGCGGATCTCCAGCGGGGCGTCGAACGAGGAGAGCCGGCTGATCAGCGGGCGCTCGTGCAGCGCCAGTCCCAGGCCGTGGCCGAACTGCAGGCCGAACGCGGTCTTCTCGTCCGGCAGCCCGATGTCCTGGGCCGTCGGCCAGAGCCGGGCGATCTGGTCGGTGCTGACCCCCGGCCTGATGGCCGTGATCGCGGCCTCCATCCACTCCCAGGCCTTCGCGTAGGCATCACGCTGGGACTGCGTCGAGCTGCCCACGCTGAACGTCCGGTAATAGCAGGTCCGGTAGCCGTTGAAAGCATGCATGATGTCGAAGAACGCCTGCTCGCCAGGGCGGATCATGCGGTCGGAGAAGTTGTGCGGGTGCGGGTTGCAGCGCTCGCCGGAGACGGCGTTGATGGACTCCACGTCGTCGGAGCCCATCTCATACAGCCGCTTGGTCGCCAGCGCGACGATCTCGTTCTCCCGCACTCCGGGCTTGAGCGCCTCAGTGATGTCCTGGTACACCCCGTCCACCATGGCCGCGGCGGTCGTGAGCAGCGCGATTTCGTCCGGGGACTTGATCTCCCGCGCGCTGAGCATCACCTGCTGGCCGTCCCGGAGGTCGATGCCCTCCGCCTGCAGCGCGAACAGGGTCGAGATCTCGACCATGTCGACGCCGACCGGCATGCCCGCCACACCAGTGTCTTCCAGAATGCCCTTGATCTCCGCGATCGCCTTCGCCGGCAACTGCGCTTCGGGCGCGGTGGCGCCCCGCATCGTGGTGTAGGACGCGATGCAGTGCTCTGGCTTGAGCCAGGGGCAGTACATCCGGTGGTGCACCGCCGCCGACCCGAAGTCCCACAGGAACAGCTCGCCGGTGCGCGTGTACAGCGCGTACCGGCAGAACTTGTCCCGGGTCCACTCGCCGATCGCCACCCCGGTCAGGTAGCGGATGTTGTTGTTGTCGAAGACCAGCAGCGCGCCCAGGTCACTGGCCTCCAGGGCGGCCATAGCACGGGAGAGCCGGTACTCACGGAGCCGGGCGTAGTCCACCCGCTGCTCGAAGTCGACGCCCATACGGCCCGGCGCGGGCGTCAGCGGGAGGGACGGAACCGGCGGTATGGGCGCAACCATGGGGGTCTCCTGGCGGTGGGGGCCTGAGGCGGAGGCCTGAGGCGGAGGCCTGGGGTGGAGGCAGAGCCTGGTGACAGAGCCTATGTACAGCATGATTAAACGCATGTACAGTGTGGCTGTCAAGAGCGGGAGCCCCGGTCAGGGGACGCACCCTCCGGCACAGACGAGTCCAGCATGACAGGTGCGGCATGACAACCCATGGGCACGGCTGAGGTGGACGGCTGAGTGGGCGCCACCGCCTTCGATCCTGGGGTGGAACTCGGGCCCCGGCTGCGCCGCGTCCGCGAGGACCGCGGCCTGTCGGTACGCGAGCTGGCCCGCCGGATCAGCTGCTCGCCGAGCCTGATCTCACAGATCGAGCGCGGCCTGTCTGCCCCATCGGTCGGCATCCTCTACGCGCTCGCCAGCGAGCTGCGCACCTCGCTCGACTTCCTGTTCGGGGTCGCCGTCCCCACCGACTCGATGACATCGACCGCGCACGGCGACGGCCATGTCCGGCCGGAGCAGCCGGCAGCGGACAGCGCCGGTCACGATCTGGCCGGTCACGATCTGGCCGGTCACGGGTTCGTCCAGCGGGCCGGTGCCCGCCGCACCATCGACCTGGCCAGCGGGGTGCGGTGGGAACGGCTCACGCCGGGCGCCGACGACCGGGTGGACTTCCTTGAGGTGATCTACGAGCCCAGCGGGCACTCCACCGACACCATGCGCCCGCTGCGCCACGATGGCCACGAGTACGGCCTGATCATCAGCGGCAGCCTGCATGCGAGCGTCGGTTTCGAGACCGTCGAGCTGCGGCCCGGCGACTCGATCGCCTTCGACTCGTCCATCCCGCACCAGTACTGGAACACCACCGGCGCCGACGTGCACGCCATCTGGGTGGTCGTGCACGCCACCCCCGGCCGCGCCTAGCCAGCCGCCCCCTCAGCCAGCCGCCCCGCTCACCCAGCCGCCGCGCCCAGCCAGCCGCCCGCCACCCGGCCATTTCCACCCAGCCGCCCGCGTACATCCCCACCCCAACCCGGCCGCTCCAGCCAGCTGCCAGGTACATCAAATAGCGGTTGATGCACCCCCGGTGCATCAAATAGCGGTTTGATGCAGCTAGCGGAGTGCGCGGGCGGCGGGGTGGGCTAGGGAGCGGGCTCGCGGTGGGGCGGGCGCAGCGGGAGCTGCGGGGGCGGGCGGCGGCGCGGACGCGAGCCCGACCACAAGGCCGGGGGCAGGTCGAGGAAGTGCGCCATCGCGTAGGCGGCGCCCTCGTAGTTGACCCGCCAGCCGTGGAAGTGTGGCCACGCCTCGTCGAGCGTTCGCTCGGCGATCCAGCCGGCGGTGCGCATCCGCTCCAGCGCCGCGTCGTACTCCGCCCAGGTCAGCGTGATCGGGTCGTCGGGGTGAGGGTCGCCGGAAACCGGCAGGCCCAGCCCGGCGGCGAGCTTGCGGATGGTGAGGTAGCCGACCCGCAGCAGCGGCCGGGCCTCGGCTGGTGCGGTGCCAGGGTTCAGCGACAGGTGCAGCGCGGCGGCGTCCAGGACACAGATCAGGGCGAGCAGCCAGGACGTCGCCGGGTCGGGTGTGCGGAAGTAGACCAGAGTCCGGTAGTTGCTGTGGCTTTCGGCGATGTCGGCTGCCCATTCGGTCCACCGCTCGTAGAGCCGGGGAAGGTATCCCACGTCGCCGATCAGGGCCTGCCGGGCCAGCAGCTCGGGTCCCCACGGCGGCGAGCCGGCCAGTGCCTCCAGCATGGTCACCAGGGTCTCCCGGCGGTTGAAGGCGGCATACAGCACCGGCAGGTAGGCGATCAGCAGTGCGACCAGCGCCAGGCCACTGGCACCGGCCAGGAACACGATCGCGGCGGGGGCCGGCCCCTCGGGCCGGATGAACCCGAGCGTGAACTCTGACGAGCCCGATTCCCGGACGGCCGCCGGGAAGCCGCCCGGCGTCATCGGCCACAGCAGCAGGCCGAAACCGACCAGGAGGCATACCAGCCAGCTGGCCAGCAGCACGATCAGGAAGGTGGGCCCGCCGGCTGCGAGGATCCGCTCCCGCTGCCTCAGGTCGGCCGCGCGCGCGGTGGCGGTATTGAACACGGCTCGCACCGACCGCGCTACCATCCGCGTGAACAGGGCGTTGGCCGACCGCGGGATGAGCAGCGTCTTGACCACGCTGGACGCGGTGCCGAGCAGCAGCAAGACCCCGGCGGCGAACCCCAGCCAGCGCAGCATGCTCACAGGCGGAGCCGGCCCGGCACTGTGCTACCCGGCACTGTGCTACCCGGCACCGCTCTAGCCAGCACCGCCGCCATCGGTGTCCCCGGACCCGGCCCCCGAATCAGTGCCCCCCGAGTCGGTGCCCGCCGAGTCGGTGCCCGCCGAATCGCCCGGCGGCTGGGCGGCGGCCTTACGGCCGGACCCGCGCCCAGAGCCCGGGGCAGCCGCGGCAAGCAGCTCGTCCAGCCTGGCACCGCCGATCCGGCGGAACGTGCGGTGGCCCCGGGCCCGGCCCAGCACCGCGACCTCGAGCTGGCTGGCCGACGCCTCGCCCGGTTCGCCGTTGCTCTGGCCGGCCAGCGCGGCCAGAGCCAGCCCCAGCGCACGGCCCAGCTCCATGCCGTCGGCGTAACGCTCCTTGAGCACGGTCGCCACCTGGTCAGCCTGGCCGCCCATGGCGACGAAGCCGTGCTCGTCGGCGACCGATCCGTCGAAGGTGATGCGGTAGATCTGGTCCGCGTCCGGGGTCTCCCCCACCTCGGCGACGACGATCTCCACCTCGAACGGCTTGTTGCTCTCGGTGAAGATCGTTCCCAGGATCTGCGCGTACCAGTTGGCGAGCCCCCGGGCGGTCACGTCGGCGCGGTCGTACTGGTAGCCCCGCGTATCCGCGTAGCGGACACCGGCCACCCGCAGGTTCTCGAACTCGTTGTACCGGCCGACCGCGGCGAACGCGATCCGGTCGTAGATCTCGCTGATCTTGTGCAGCGCGCGGGATGGGTTGGGGGCGACGAAGAGGATGCCCTCGTCGTACTGGATCACGACACCGCTCCGGCCGCGGGCGATGCCCTTACGTGCGTAATCCGCCTTGTCCTTCATCGCCTGTTCAGGCGAGACATAGAACGGCATGGTCACCGCTGGGGTTCCCCTACTCGTGTGTGTTGGCTACAGGTCTGCATCGCGGGGCAGGCGATGGGGCTGACGGCGGCGGGCATGGAGGGCTATTCGTTCTGCTGACTGGTCTGGCGCACCGGCGCGAGCGGGCCGGCCGGTGAGTCCATCCGCTCAGCCACGACGGCCTGGGCGTATTCGCCCGCTTCCTCGTCGGTCAGGCGCCGGTACCCGTCCGCGGTGACGGTGGCCACCACCGGGAAGATGCGGCGGGTCATGTCCGGGCCGCCGGTGGCCGAGTCGTCGTCGGCTGCGTCGTAGAGCGCCTGCATGCACACGGTGACCGCGTCTTCCACCGGCATGCCGTCGCGGTAGAGCTTCTTGAGCGAGCCGCGGGCGAACACCGACCCGGAACCGATCGCGTGGAACTTGTGCTCCTCGTACCGCCCGCCGGTCACGTCGTAGCTGAAGATCCGGCCCTGCCCCGTCTCCGCGTCGAAGCCAGCGAACAGCGGGACGACGACCAGGCCCTGCATGGCGCCGCCCAGGTTGCCCCGGACGAACGCGGACAGCCGGTTGGCCTTGCCCTCCAGGGACAGGGTGCGGCCTTCGAGCTTCTCGTAGTGCTCGAGTTCGAGCTGGAACAGCCGGACCAGTTCCAGCCCGATGCCGGCCACCCCGGCGATGCCGACGCAGGAGAAACCGTCGCTGCGGAACACCTTCTCGATGTCCCGCTGGGCGATCATGCTGCCCGCGGTGGAGCGCCGGTCACCGGCCATGATGACGCCGCCGTCGAAATCGGCCGCCACGATCGTCGTCCCGTGCGGCAGGCCGTGGGCGGCCGCACCGCCAGCTGCCAGTCCCTGTGCTGCCAGTCCCTGTGCTGCCAGCCGCTGTGCCGTCAGCCCGTGCGCCGCCAGCTGGCCACCGCCGGGGAGCAGCTCGGGAGCCCAGACAGTGAGGAAGTCAGCAAAGGACGAAGTACCCGTGCCCATGCACGCCGCCGTGAACCGCTCGCCGAAGTAGTCGAAGCCCACGGAGATCCTTCCAGTTTGGTGAGCGTTGGTTCCTGCCCCGACCCTACTGCCGCAACCACCGCCAGCACCCCGCCGCCCGCCGGGCAAAATCTGCCCGGCGCGAACCGGCGTCAGGTGTCACTGGCCGCCCTTCTGGACGTAGGACCGGACGAACTCCTCCGCGTTCTCCTCCAGCACCTCGTCGATCTCGTCCAGGATCGCGTCCACGTCATCGGCCAGCTTGTCCTGGCGCTCCTTGACGTCCTCACTGGCCTGGGGGCTGCTCTCCTCGGTCTCCTCGCCGCGCCGGGTTGTCTGCCGCTGGCCGCCGGTGTCCTTTGTCGCCATGTGCGAACCTCCGTGGTCCTTTGGGCTCCTCGCCGCTTCAACCGTATCCTCGCCTGCCGGTAGCACGCCCAATCCTGGAACCGGACATCAGTATGGAGAAGGTTCTTCCTGGCCCGGCAGGCGCGCCCGCCTCAGCGACGGCCGCGGGCGCCCGGTGCCGCGCAGCACCACACCACTGCCCCGGCGGGCCCGGTCTCAGCCCTGGCCGGTGAGCGCCGCCACCAGTTCGGCGGCGGTCCGGCAGCGGTCGAGCAGGTCGCCCACGTGGATACGGGTACCGCGCAGCGGCTCCAGCGTCGGCACCCGCTGCAGGGAATCGTGGCCGGGGATGTCGAAGATCACCGAGTCCCAGGAGGCCGCAGCCACCGCGTCCGGGTATTTCTGCAGGCAGCGGCCCCGGAAGAAGGCCCTGGTGTCCTCCGGCGGGCTCTCCACCGCCTCGGTCACCTCCGCCTCGGACACCAGCCGCTGCATCCTGCCGCGCGCCACCAGCCGGTTGTACAGGCCTCGTTCGGGCCGCACGTCCGAGTACTGCAGGTCGACCAGCTGGAGCCGGGGATGGCTCCAGTTCAGCCCGTCCCTGGCCCGGTAGCCCTCCAGCAGCTCCAGCTTGGCGACCCAGTCCAGTTCCCTGGCGGCCTGCATCGGGTCCTCGGTCAGCCGGGTCAGCACCGACTCCCAGCGGTCCAGCACGTCCGCGGTCATCTCATCGACGTCGGTGCCGAACCTGTCCTCGGTGTACTTGCGCGCCCGCTCCAGGTATTCCATCTGCAGCTGGACCCCGGTCATCCGCCTGCCATCGCGCAGCGCGACCAGGTGCCGCAGCGACGGGTCGTGCGAAATGGCCCGCAGTTCGGCGACCGGCATCTCCAGCGCGAGGTCGGAGTCCAGGAACCTGTCCTCAATCATCGCCAGCACCAGCGCGGTGGTGCCGAGCTTGAGGTAGGTGCTGATCTCGCTCATGTTCGCGTCGCCGATGATCACGTGCAGGCGGCGGTACTTCTCGGGGTCGGCGTGCGGCTCGTCCCTGGTGTTGATGATCGGCCGCTTGAGCGTGGTCTCCAGGCCCACCTCGACCTCGAAGAAGTCCGCGCGCTGGCTGATCTGGAAACCCTCGTTCCGCCCGTCCGCGCCGCGGCCGACCCTGCCCGCACCGCAGACGACCTGCCGGGAGACGAAGAACGGGGTCAGATGCCGGACGATGTCGGCGAAGGGCGTGGAGCGGGCCATGAGGTAGTTCTCGTGGCAGCCGTAGGAGGCACCCTTGTTGTCGGTGTTGTTCTTGTAGAGCTGGATCGGGGAGGTGCCGGGCACGGTCGCCGCCTTGGCGGCCGCCTCGGCCATCACCCTTTCGCCCGCTTTGTCCCAGATCACCGCGGACCGGGGATTGGTTGTCTCGGGCGCGGAGTACTCCGGGTGGGCGTGATCGACGTACAGCCGCGCCCCGTTGGTCAAAATGACGTTGGCGAGCCCCAGGTCCTCGTCGGTCAGCTGGGTGGAGTCCGCCGCCTCCCGGGTCAGGTCGAACCCGCGGGCGTCGCGCAGCGGGTTCTCTTCCTCGAAGTCCCAGCGCGCCCGGCGTGCTCGCGCCGAGGTGGCCGCCTGGTAGGCGTTGACCACCTGGGAGGAGGTCACCATCGCATTGGCACCCGGCTGTCCAGGCACCGAGATGCCGTACTCGGTCTCGGTCCCCATCACCCGGCGCACGCTCATGCCCGCAAGCCTAACCGGGGTTCCCGGGCGCATCCTCCACGACGGTCCGGGTGCGGCGTGCCGGCCGGGCCTGCAGGCCGGGCTTTACAGGTACTGGCCGGTGTTGGCGACAGTGTCGATCGACCGTCCCGCCTCGGTCCCGTGCTTGCCCGAGACCAGCGTCCGGATGTAGACGATCCGCTCACCCTTCTTGCCCGAGATCCGCGCCCAGTCGTCGGGGTTGGTGGTGTTGGGCAGGTCCTCGTTTTCGCTGAACTCGTCCAGGCAGGCGTTCAGCAGGTGGGCGATCCGCAGCCCCTTCTGGTTGGTCTCCAGGAACTCCTTGATCGCCATCTTCTTGGCGCGGTCGACGATGTTCTGGATCATCGCCCCGGAGTTGAAGTCCTTGAAGTACAGGACTTCCTTGTCGCCGTTGGCGTAGGTGACCTCCAGGAACCGGTTCTCCTCGGTCTCGCTGTACATCCGCTCGACCACCCGCTGGATCATCGCCTCCACGGTCGCGCCGGCGGAGTCGCCGTTCTCGGCCATGTCGTCGGGATGCAGCGGCAGGTCGGGGAGGATGTACTTGGAGAAGATGTCCCTGGCCGCCTCCGCGTCCGGCCGCTCGATCTTGATCTTGACGTCGAGCCGGCCGGGGCGAAGGATCGCTGGGTCGATCATGTCCTCGCGGTTCGAGGCCCCGATGACGATCACGTTCTCCAGGCCCTCGACGCCGTCGATCTCGCTCAGCAGCTGCGGCACGATCGTGTTCTCGACGTCGCTGGACACCCCGGACCCGCGGGTGCGGAAGATCGAGTCCATCTCATCGAAGAACACGATGACCGGCATGCCCTCGCTGGCCTTCTCGCGCGCCCGCTGGAAGACCAGCCGGATGTGCCGCTCGGTCTCGCCGACGTACTTGTTGAGCAGCTCGGGGCCCTTGATGTTGAGGAAGAAGCTCTTGCCCTCCCGCTCCTGGCCGAGCTCGGCCGTCCTGGCCGCGACCTTCTTGGCCAGCGAGTTGGCGACCGCCTTGGCGATGAGCGTCTTGCCACAGCCGGGCGGGCCGTACAGCAGCACGCCCTTGGGCGGGCGCAGCTGGTGCTCCTTGAACAGGTCCGCATGCAGGTACGGCAGCTCGATCGCGTCCCTGATCTGCTCGATCTGGGAGGCGAGCCCGCCGATCTCCGCGTAGGTGATGTCGGGCACCTCCTCCAGGATCAGCTCCTCGACCTCGGCCTTGGGGATGCGCTCGTACACATAACCCGACCGCGGCTCGAGCAGGAGGGAGTCACCGCCGCGCAGCGTGACGTGCCGGAGCGGCTCAGCCAGCCGTGCCACCCGCTCCTCGTCGGCGTGCGAGATGACCAGCGCCCGGTCGCCGCCCTCCAGCACCTCCTTGAGCATGACGACCTCGCCGACCGTCTCGTAGGCCTGCGCGATGACGACGTTCAGCGCCTCGTTCAGCACCACTTCCTGGCCGGGCCGCAGCGTGTCCAGGTCGACCGCCGGGCTGACGCTCACCCGCATCTTGCGGCCACCGGTGAACACGTCGGCGGTGCCGTCCTCGCATGCGCCGAGGAAGACGCCGAACCCCGAAGGTGGCTTGGCGAGCCGGTCCACTTCCTCTTTGAGCGCTACGATCTGGTCGCGCGCTTCCCGCAGTGTGTCCGCGAGGCGCTCGTTCTGCCCGGTAACGGAGGCGAGGTTGGCCTCGGTCTCCCGCAGCCGCTCCTCCACCAGCCGGGACTGCCTCGGCGAATCGGCCAGTCTCCGCCGCAGAACCGCTACTTCCTCCTCGAGGAAGGAGATCTGCGTGGTGAGGCCCTTGACCTGGTCGTCATGCCGCGCGGAAAGCGAGCCGTCATCACGAGTGGCCACGCCCCCACCTCCTTCCGAAAGCAGGTCTCACCTAGACCCTACCTATCCGAGGCGCTCCCGTAACCTGGGCGCGTACGCCGGAGTGTCCAATCTGGCTGCGGGTGAGCGCGTGATGGCGCACCGTGGCGAGCTGGCTCCGGTAGCGAACGTGCTGGTCACGGCGCGTATCACGAGTCATGACCCTTCCTGTGGTTCGTGCGCGCCCTTGGCCGGCCGGCGCCGGCGGGGCGGGGGAACCGTTCCGGCGGCGAGCCGGCGCGCCGTCACCAGGAACCCGGTGTGGCCGATCATCCGGTGCTCAGGCCGGACGGCGAGCCCGTCCGCGTGCCAGCCCCGGATCAGCGTCTCCCAGGCGGACGGCTCGTCGAAGCTGCCCTGCTCCCTGATCGCCTCGACGGTCCGCGACAGCTGCGTCACCGTGGCCAGGTAGCAGCAGATCAGCCCGCCGGGAATCAGCGCCCGGGCTGCGGCGCCGGTGTGCTCCCATGGCGCCACCAGGTCCAGCACCACCCGGTCGAACCGCTGACCCTCTGCCGCGGCACCGCCATCCTCCTCCCGAACGATGACTGCGGGGCCATCCTCGTCCGCCACCGCGGCAACGTCGGGGCCGGCCTCGTCGGGGCCGCCCTCGTCAGGGCCGGCCTCGTCGGGGCCGGCCTCGTCAGGGCCGGCCTCGTCAGGGCCGGGCAGGTCAGGGCCACCCTCGTCCATGCTGGCCTCGTCAGGGCCGGGCAGGTCAAGCTCGGACAGGTCACCCGTGCGCAGCTGCCAGGCCGGGTGCGGGCCGCCGAAGAACCGCTCGACGTTCTGCCGGGCGATGTCGGCGAAGTCGGCGCGGCGCTCGTAGGAGACCAGCAGCCCGCTGTCCCCGACCGCGCGCAGCAGCCAGCACGAGAGGGCACCCGAGCCCGCGCCAGCCTCCAGCACCCGTGCCCCCGGGAAGATGTCGGCCATGGCGATGATCTGGGCGGCGTCCTTCGGGTAGATGACCGCCGCCCCCCTGGACATGGCGAGGGTGAAGTCCGCCAGCAGCGGCCGCAGCGCCACATAGGGAGTCCCGCCGGAGGACTTGACCACACTGCCCTCGGGGCTGCCGATCAGGTCGTCGTGGGCCACCGAGCCCCGGTGCGTGTGGAACGACTTGCCGGGCTGCAGCACGACGAGATGCTTACGCCCCTTGGGGTCGGTGAGCTGGACCTGGTCCCCGGGGACGAACGGGCCGCGGCGCTGTCGGATCACGCTCGACACAGTAGCGGCGGCCGGGCGGCCGGGGTTACAGGCGCCGTCACGTGCCGGCGAAGGCGTGATCGATGTCGGCGGCCGCGAGCACCCCGAAGACCTGGCCGGAGGGTTCCACCAGCAGGTACTCGGTCGCGGGGGTGCGCCGCACCGCCTCGATCAGGGCCATCCCCGACAGGTCGGCCGGCAGCACTACCCCGGGTTCGATGCTGCGCGCCAGCGACCCCGCGTCGATCCACGGCCGGCGCTGCGGCGGGGTGGCGATGACGGCGTTCTCGTTCACGATGGCGATCGGCCTGTCCTCGTGGTCCACGACCACCAGGGCGCGCGCCTGCGCGGCGTCGGCCCGCCGGATCGCCTCCGCCAGCGGCAGGCCGGCCGGGATGGGGATGGCCCGCCGGGCGAGCAGCCGCGCCTGCAGCGCCGGCAGCCGCTCGCGCACCCGGGTGGCGCGCAGCGCCTGGCCGGCCCCGGTCCACATGAAGGCTGCGATGACCACCAGCCAGGCCACGTCGAAGAGCTGGATCTGGCCGCCTGCCCGGGCGAAGATGGCGAGCGGGACGACCAGCACCAGCACGGCCAGCCCCCGCCCCGCCCAGGCCGCCACCACCGTCGCCTGTCCCGGCCGGCCGGTCAGCTTCCAGACTCCCGCCCGCAGCATCCGGCCGCCGTCCAGCGGCAGGCCGGGCAGCAGGTTGAAGACCCCGACCAGCAGGTTGGCCACGACAAGCTGGCCGAGCAGGACGTACAGGACCCCGGTCCCTGGCACGGCCCGCGCCAGCACGTACCCGCCGCCGGCCAGCGCCAGGGAGATCGCCGGGCCGGCCGCGGAGACGAGAAACTCGCGGCCCGGCGTGGGCGGCTCGCGCTCGATCTCGGAGAAGCCCCCCAGCGGGTAGAGCAGGATCCGGCGCACGGGCAGGCCGAACGCCCGCGCCACCACGGAGTGGCTCAGTTCGTGGACGAGCACCGAGGCGTACAGCAGCACCACGAAGGCGGCGGCGACCGGGTAGCGCAGCGACCCTGGAACGGAGGTGACCAGCCCGCGGGCATACAGGAACACGAAGACGCCCGCGATGAGGAACCAGTAGGGCGAGATGAACACCGGGATCCCGAAGGGCCGGGCGATCCTCACTCCAGGGCTGGGCTCCTGGGGCGCCGGCCGTCCCGGTGCGTTGCCTGCCACACGCCCGATGCTACGTCCTGACGCGGGCGCTCAGCACGCTGCCGGCGGCGCGCCGGGACACGGCGGGGCGTGGCGAAATAGCGGCCGACTGTCGTAGTGGTCGCCTACCCTCCCAGGCATGGGTGATGAGATCGCCACTGGCGAGGCGGGCACGGCTAGCCAGGACCGCACGGCTAGCCAGGACCGCACGGCTGAACGCAAGAGCCCGGCCAGCCAGGAGGGCGTGGCGTCCGGGCCCACCCGGTCGCTGTCCCCCTCCCGGGCCGGCGACTTCCTCACCTGCCCCCTGCTGTACCGGTTCCGGGTCATCGACCGGCTGCCCGAGCCCCCCAGCTCGGCCGCCGTCCGCGGCACGCTCGTGCACGCGGTCCTGGAGCATCTGTTCGACGAGCCTGCCCCCGGCCGGACCCCGCAGGCCGCCCGCGCCCTCGTGGAACCCGAATGGACCCGCCTGATCGCCGAGGAGCCCGAGCTGGCCAGCCTGTTCGACGGCGACGCCGAGCGGGTCGCCTGGCTGGAGGAAGCCTGCGTGATGCTCGACCGTTACTTCACGCTCGAGGACCCACGGCGGATCGAGCCGGCCAGCCGGGAACTGTGCGTCGAGGCCGATCTCCAGTCCGGCCTGCGGCTGCGTGGCTACATCGACCGGCTCGACGTGGCACCGGGCGGCGAGGTCCGGATCGTCGACTACAAGACCGGCACTGCCCCCCCGGAGGAGTTCGAGGCGCGGGCGCTGTTCCAGATGAGGTTCTACGCGCTGGCGGTCTGGCGGGCCCGCGGCCAGGTGCCGGCCTTGCTGCAGCTGATGTACCTGGGTAATGGGGAGATCGTCCGGTATTCGCCGGATGAGTCCGATCTGCTCGCCACCGAACGCAAGATCGAGGCGCTGTGGCAGGCGATCGAACGAGCACATGTCCACCGTGACTGGCGGCCCCGGCCGGGACGGATCTGTGAGTGGTGCGCGCATCAGGCGATCTGCCCGGCGTTCGGGGGCACTCCCCCGCCGCTGCCCGCCGACCTGCCGGAGAGCCTGGCGGAGGCCGCCGGCAACGCCGAGGAGGCCCCGCCGTCCCGCTCCGCGATCCCGGCTGCCGCCCCGGCCAGCTGAGCCGCCGCCAGCTGGGTGAGCGGTTCGCTCAGGCGGATTCGGCGGTGATCTCGCGGTGACCGTGCAGCGCCGCCGTGTCGGCGGCTGCCCGGCCGGAATACCAGCCTTCGGAGTCGCTTACGCGGCCGGTCCGGTGATACGAGACGCTGTCGCCGAACATCTCATCGACCGCGTCGTCGACGGCCTGGTGCCGGGCAGCGAGCACGGGCAGCAAGTTCCGGCCTGGCGCCTCGGCCGCCACCTGGCGTTCCGCGTCCCCCGTAGCCCCAGCCAGCCGCTCTCCGATCCGGATGGCGTAGGACATGAGGAACGACTGGCGGAACGCCCGGGTGCGCGACCGGCCGTACTGATCCCGCTTCGCGCCGGCCCACAGCATCGCGGTGTTCGCCTGCACGAGCAGCGAGGTGAACAGCAGCTCAACCGCGTCGAGATCGGCAGGGAAGCCGATCAACGCCGACATCCCCAGGCTCTTGTACCACACGGCACGGCACCGGTTGGCCTTGGCGACCTCCTCGAGCAGCTGTGCCTTCGGCCCTTCGTACGGGTTGTCCACCGGCAGCCGCCGGCTGGCTGGCTCGTCCTTCCTGCCCGCCTCGGCCGCGAGCAGCGCGTGGTCGATGCTGTACTTTGCCATCAGCTCCTGCGCCCTGGCGGACAGCGCCTCGGCCTCCTCGGTGAACTCCGTGGATTCCGCCTTCGCGAGGAGGGCACGGATCTTGCCGAGGATCCGCTCGTCCGCGGTCCGCTCCCCGCCAGCCGCGGCGTCCGGCCTGGCCGCGGCACCGGGCCGTGTCGTACCGGGCCGTGTCGTACCGGGCAGCGGGCACAGCTGAGGCAGCACCGGCAGGTGGCCGAGCACGAAGAGCAGCTCCACCGCCGTTATCAATGTGGCCTGCGGACTGTCCCCCTCCCGGCCGCGCCATCGGCCGAGGTAAGTGTCGTCACTCCCCCACCACACCTCGGTCCGGAGGGCGGACAGCTGTGCCAGCCAGCGGTCATCCACTGTGGCGGCGGCGTAGCCGCGCATCTCGTCGGCGATCATGTCGGTGGCCATCCGGGCATGCGAGTCACCCTTCTCCCGGCCCGCATGCCGCACCAGCTCAGCGGGCTGCCAGCCGTGCCGCCAGGCGCCGGTCACCGAGACGCGCAGGTAACTGACCAGCTCACGGCTGACGGTAGCGTCCCAGCC
>DATKRG010000388.1:0-1993 GCA_035532275.1 Streptosporangiaceae bacterium
GGCCAGGTGCCCGTGCTCGTGCTGGCCGGGCGGTGCGGCCCGGGATTGAGGGACTGTGGCTGGGCCCGTACTCGTGTCCGCTGGAAATGCTCGTCTAGCGCCGCGGCCGGGTGGCGATGCGGGAAGGCTCGATGATGTTCGCCAGGTGCCGCAGCATTACCGCGATCGCATGGCGGAGTTTCGCAGCCCCCGTCTGCTCTCTGCGGCCTGGGGGTGCCGTGAGGCCTCCATCGCCCGAATCGAGGGCCGCGAATATCTTCTGCGGGTCCTCGTCCTCCTCATAGAAGGTCCGGGCGTCCTTGGGTCTCACACTTACCATCATGCCTCCTGCCAGGTTGGGTGTCACCGGGGGTACGCGCTGCCGAGCGCGAATACCCCACCGTGTGGATCATCCACCGGATAGAGCACCACGGCCACGACCCGGCCGCGTAGGCGGGCTTCCACGATCGCGCGGCGCCCCCGCTCAGGATGGTTGGCCCACACGTAGCGCAGGCCCTTGACGCAGACCAAGGCATCGCGGACCTCTTCCGGGTCGAGCCCGTGACGGGTCCGCAGCTTGTGCGCTGTCCTGTCGCTGATCACGAGCTGAGCGACCCATAGCGGTTCCGGCACGGCCGCACCATAGACCTGCTGCGCTATCCAACGGCGCCGCAATCGAGGGCCGGCGCTCGTGCTCGTGCTGGCGTCGGCCAGGCGGCCGTGCTCGTGCTGGCCGGGCGGTGCGGCGGGACCGAGGACCGCGGCCGTGCTCGTGCTCGGGCCGGGGTCGAGGATCGTGGCCCGAGCTCGTGCTGGTGCAGCTGCGCCGCCGTGGCCAGGGCCTCGTGCTTGGCCGAGCGGTACGGCTGGGATGGCCCGTGCTCGCGCTGGCCGGATCCGCAGCCGGGCTCGATCTTGGCTCGCGCTCGTGCTGGTGCAGCTGCGCGGGCCGCGGCCGGGCTCGATCGAGGCCCGTGCCCGTGGCCCGGGCTGGTGCGGCTGCGCCACGGTGGCCCGTGCTCATGCCGGCCAGGCGCCCGCGCTCGCGCTGGCCGGATCCGCGGCCGGGCTCGATCGTGGACCACGCCCGTTGCCCACGCCTGTGCTGGTCGGCCGGTGCGGCCGGATCGAGGCGCGTGCTCGGGCCAGTGCTGGTACGGCGGCGCCACGGTTGGCCCGCGTTCGTGCTCGCGTTCGGCAGCGCGCAGCCCGCCGGCCAGCCAGCTAACCACCGCCCAGTCTCTTGACGTCGAGATACTCTTGCGCCATGGGAGTGACCGCCTGGGGGCTGGTACTGGCTGGGCGTTCTGGCGGCCGTGGCCGGGCCTGAGGTCTACTGGGCGGCCGTGAATGCCCGGAACACGATCAGCGGCGAAGTGTGGGGCCTGGAGCATCTCGACCTGGCCCACCCGCTCGACTTCGCGGCCTGGACCCCGCTGCACTGGGCGATCGCCGTTGTGGTGTGGAGCCTGTTCGCATGGCTGTCGGTGCACCTGCCGTTCGGGTGGCTGCGGTAGCCAGGCCACGGCATCCCCCTTGATCAGAGCGGAAGCTCGCGCAGGGTGGTTGGTCCTGGTCGGGTGGCCGTGCTGGTGCTCGGCCAGGAGCACGCGGCCGGGCGGCCGTGGCCCGTGCTCGTACTCGGCAGAGCGGCCGGGCTGGCCCGCGGCCGGGCTCGGCGGAGGCGGCCGGGCGCCCGCGGCCGTGCTCGGGACTCACGCCGGTAAGGCGGCTCGGCGGCCCGGCTCGGGCGTCCTGGCGTGGTGGGGGCGCGGTAGGCGCCCTGACGGCCGGGGCCTGGCCGCATGGTGAAGCTGGCGGGCCGGACCGCGCCCGCGCGGCAGTCGAGCGGCCCGGCGCTGCGCACCGGGGGCCGGTGCGGGCCGGTGCGGGCACCCATGCTCGTGCCATGACTGCCGCGATCGAGAATCAGGCGGACGTGCTCGTGTCGGCCAGTGGCCCACGCTGCGAGCGGCCGGGGCCGGTGCTGGTGCCCGTCGGCCGCGGCGGCCCG
>DATKRG010000389.1:0-3276 GCA_035532275.1 Streptosporangiaceae bacterium
ATGGCCCAGCTGGGCATGGTGATGAACCTCGACAAGTGCGTCGGCTGCCACACCTGCTCGGTCACCTGCAAGCAAGCCTGGACCAACCGGGCCGGGGTGGAGTACGTCTGGTTCAACAACGTCGAGACCAGGCCCGGGCTCGGCTACCCCAGGACCTACGAGGACCAGGACCGGTGGCAGGGCGGCTGGGTGCGCACCCGGCGCGGCAGGCTCCGGCTGCGGGCCGGCGGGCGGGCCAGCCGTATGCTGCGGATCTTCTCTAACCCCAGGCTCCCCTCACTGAGGGAGTACTACGAGCCGTGGACCTACGACTACGACAAGCTGATCAGTGCGCCTGCCCAGGAGCACACGCCAGTCGCCCGCCCGGTCTCGCTCATCGACGGCCGGCCGATGAAGATCGAATGGTCGGCGAACTGGGACGATGACCTGGGCGGCGGGCCACAGCACGCGCCCGGCGACCCGCTGCTGGCCCGGATCTCGCGCGAGATCAAGCTGGACTACGAGAACGCGTTCATGTTCCACCTGCCCCGGATCTGCGAGCACTGCCTGAACCCATCCTGTGTCGCCAGCTGCCCGTCCGGCGCGATGTACAAGCGGGCCGAGGACGGGATCGTGCTGGTGGACCAGGACAGGTGCCGGGGCTGGCGGATGTGCGTGTCCGGGTGCCCCTACAAGAAGGTGTACTTCAACCACCGCACCGGCAAGGCGGAGAAGTGCACCTTCTGCTACCCGAGGATCGAGGTCGGCCAGCCGACTGTCTGCGCCGAAACCTGCGTCGGGCGGCTGCGCTACATCGGCCTGTTCCTCTACGACGCAGACGCTGTGCTCGCCGCCGCCTCCGCCGCCGACCCTACCGATCTCCTGGAGGCGCAGCGCTCAATCCTCCTGGACCCAGCTGACCCCACGGTGCTCGCCGCCGCCCGTGAGAGCGGCATCGCCGATGACTGGCTGGAGGCGGCGCGGCGATCGCCGGTGTACGACCTCGCCTGCCGGTACCGGGTCGCGCTGCCGCTCCACCCGGAGTACCGCACGATGCCCATGGTCTGGTACATCCCACCGCTGTCGCCGGTGGTGGACGCGCTGCGGGAGACCGGTCACGACGGCGAGGACCACGCCAACCTGTTCGCGGCGATCGAAGCATTGCGGATCCCGGTCGAATACCTCGCCGAGCTCTTCACCGCAGGTGACCCCCGGCCAGTCAGCGGGGTGCTGAGGACGCTGGCCGCGATGCGGTCGCACATGCGGCGGATCAATCTCGGTGAAGAAGCCGACCCATCCATCGCGGCGGCAGTCGGCCTCACCGCCGACGAGATCGAAACGCTGTACCGGCTGCTCGCGATCGCCAAGTACGAGGACCGCTATGTGATCCCTCCCGCACATGTCGAGTTTGCCGGGGCATTCGATGAGCTGCCCGGCTGCAGCGTCGACTTCGCCGCCCCCCGCGAGCCCGTCCTGATCAGTGTCGGCGAGGTCACCGCCCGCCCGGCCGCCGCGGAGACGTTCGACATCGCCCGGCGGCGGGCCGCGGCCGACCGGCACTCCGACCTGGGCCCGCCCGACGCCGGGGACGGTGCGCGGTGAGCCGCCGTGGCCTGGCCGGAGCGCCTGACACCCGCCCGCGAGGACGGCGCAGGCAGGTCGCTTACGCCGCGATCTCGGCCCTGCTGCGCTACCCCGACGAGGCACTCGTCCGGGACCTGCCGGTTCTGGAAGCAGCGGCAGGCTCGCTCCCGGCCGCCACCGGTGGACCGCTGCGCCGGCTGATCGCCCAGCTGGCCAGCGAGCCGCTGCTCGACCTGCAGGCGGCCTATGTGGCGACCTTCGACCTGCACCGGCGCTGCTGCCTGTACCTCAGCTACTACCTGAACGGGGACACCCGGCGACGAGGCATCGCGCTGTGGCGGTTCCGGGACGCTTATCGCCGGGCCGGCTTCCGGCTGGTCAGCGGTGAACTCCCCGACTATCTCCCGATGCTGCTCGAACTCGCGGCCAGCGGCGGCCATGGCGCCGAGAACACCGCTGTTGAACTCATCCGGGAACACCGCGAGGGGATCTCGGTGCTGCGGTCGGCGCTTGAGGCGCGCGAGTCGCCCTACGCCGACGCGGTGCGAGCGCTGGAAGCCGTACTTCCCCCGGCAAGCTCGAGCGCGATCGCCGATGCGCTCCGGCTCGCCCGTGAGGGCCCGCCCGCGGAACTGGTCGGGCTCGATCCCGCGGGCATGGTTGATCCTTACCCGTCGCAGCACATGACCCGGGCGGAAGGCTGGGATCCATGAAGATCTTCCTGTGGATCGTGTTCCCCTACATCTGCCTCACCTCGTTCGTGATCGGCCACATCTGGCGGTACCGCTACGACAAGTTCGGCTGGACGAGCAGGTCCTCTGAGCTGTACGAGAAGAAGATCCTCGCCTGGGCCTCGCCCCTGTTCCACTTCGGCATCCTCGGGGTGCTGGCCGGGCACCTGGCCGGGCTGCTCGTACCCGAGTCCTGGACCAGCGCGGTCGGCGTCTCCGAGCACGCGTACCACCTCGTCGCTGTCACCCTGGGGACCCTGGCCGGGCTTGCCACGATCACCGGCTTTGTCCTGCTCATCTACCGCAGGCGCATGACACCGTCGGTGCTGCGCGTCACCTCAGTCGTGGACAAGGCGATGTACCCGGTGCTCGGTGGGGTGATCCTGCTCGGGCTGGTGAACACGATCGGGATCGGCCTGCTCGGGCTTGGCGGGCACCCGGGTGGCTACAACTACCGCACGACTGTCGCGGTCTGGTTCCGTGACGTGCTCCTGTTCCACCCGGGCGTCACTCAGATGGCTGGCGCGCCGTGGAGCTTCCAGCTGCACGCGGTGCTGGCTTTCCTGCTGCTGGCCGCCTGGCCGTTCACCCGGCTCGTGCACGTCCTGGCGGCACCGTTCGGCTACGCGTTCCGGCCCTACATCGTCTACCGGACCCGCCAGCCCCTGGGTGCCGCCCGGGCTCCCCGGCGTGGGTGGGAGCGTGCAGATCAGCGTGCTGGGACGCAAGCCCGCGCGGGCCGCCGCTAGAGCGCCGGATCCGGCGTGCAGTCGGCGCAGCGCCGCTGGCTCTGCAGCCTCGCGGCGACCTTGGGATGGGACGCGGCGAGGCGCTGTCCCACGACGTCGCAGATCAGGCCGTCGGCCAGGGGCTGGCCACAGGACTCGCAGCGCGTGCCGGCCATGATGCTGGCAACCACCCGGCGTCCTTCCGCGAGGCTCTCCGAGTCGGCCACCCGCCGGAGGGACACGGCGTCTTCCGG